>NZ_DATNGK010000230.1:0-10568 GCF_035605935.1 Actinocrinis sp.
GATGATCCGTTCCTGCTCAACAACGGCGTCGTCGATCTGTCGTTCGCGGTCACCAGACAGGGCACGATCACGTTCGGCTTTGACGGCGAGTTCAAGGGCGAGGTCACGCACAAGCTTCGGATGAGCCTGGAAGCCGCTTAGCGCAAAGCGCAACGCCAAGGCCCGCCAACGAGTTTTCGTCGGCGGGCCTTGATCGATCACCGCCCGAATCCGGCCGACCGGCAGCAGCAGCTGATCGCGCGGGTCGCCGTCCCCTGACACCAGCGCGCCGTGGTCCGGCCCCGGCTCCCGATACCGGACCACGCCGCGTGATAACCCGCATCCGCAGCGTCGACAAGCGCGGTCGGCGGGAGCAGACTCGCCAGGAGTGGCCAACCTGTTGCCACCCACCTGTGGAGGTGAGCAATGCGATCAAGATCAATGGTGCTCTGCGTCGCGACAGCCCTCGCGACAGTGGCTTCCGCGGGCACGAGCGCGCTCGCAGGCCCCGCGCCGAGCGCCGGGACGAACGTCCGCGTCACTGTCGACAACGGCGCCAACGGGTCATATCGCAGCGCCGACCAGCTGGCCGGCGGCGGTTACACCGATCCGGTGCTGATGCGGTGCGGGATCGACCGCCGGATGCAGAACGAGCCGACGCTGGCGATCGACCCGCGCGACCCAAGCGTGTGGACGTCGGGTTCGAACGACTACTGCACAGTGCCGACAGCGGGCGACGCCTGGGCGGGCTTCTACCGCAGCACAAACTCTGGCATGAGCTGGACCGACAGCCTGCTGCCGGCCTACAACGGCGACATGTCGTCCGAGGGCGCCTCGTCGCCGCTGCGCGCCCAGGTGGCTGCGGGCGCGACCGCGGCCGGCGACCCGGTGATGGCGTGGGACGGCAGCGGTGACCTGTTCTACATGGGAAACAACTTCAACCGCGGCGTCGAGAACGGCGTGTCCGGCGGAACCCGGGACAACACCGGCGACATCTGGGTGGCGACCTACGCGCCGAACGATCCTGGGAATCCAGCCACGGACGGCGCGCACTACGTGCGCACCGTGATCCTCGCCACCAACACCTTCGGCAAGGGCTCCTTCAACGACAAGACCAACCTCGCCGTGGATCCGGCGACCGGCAACGTGTACGCCGCCTGGTCGGACTTCCACGGCGCCGGCTGCAACGAGATCCTGTTCAGCCGGTCGACCGACCACGGTGCGACGTTCAGCGCGCCGCTGAAGATCTCCTCCGGGATCTGCGGCAATCAGGGCCCGTCGATCGCGATCGGCCCCTCGGGGCAGGTCTACATCGGCTGGGAGGGCAACACCGGCGGCGCTTTGAGCAAGGCACCCGGCGCGGTGTCGGGCGCGGTTTTCGCCTCGTCCGTCGACTTCGGCCAGACGTTCAGCAAGGCCGTTTTCGCGGTGACGTACGCGCCGTTCGTGTTCTCGCAGTTCTCGGGCAATGGCGCCCGCGAGTGCGGGGACGCACCGTTCGCGTGCCCGACCGGATTCACCTTCCCCCGTTCCGACCTGGCCGGGCCATATCTGGCCGCGGACAACGTCCACGGGACTGTGGTGATGGCGTTCCAGGCGGCCCAGAACTCTGGGCAGGGGCAGATCGAAA
Organism: Actinocrinis sp.; assembly: GCF_035605935.1. Taxonomy (GTDB): domain Bacteria; phylum Actinomycetota; class Actinomycetes; order Streptomycetales; family Catenulisporaceae; genus Actinocrinis. Next base: position 1,610 of record NZ_DATNGK010000230.1, read on the forward strand.
CGGTCCGCTCCGCTAACGGTGGCGCCACATGGAGCGGCCCCGCGCTGCTCGCGCCGAGCGAGACCGGGCACCAGTTCATGCCGTTCCTGGCCGCTTCGTCGGGCCGCATCAGCGCCATCTGGTACGACTCGCGGGGCGATCTGGACTACGCGGCAACCCGGCCGCCGTGCAATAGCGCGAGCGGGCAGACGTCCGCGTGCCTGAACGTACGGTATGCCGAATCCATTGATGGCGGCGCCAACTGGAGCCCGAGCGTTCAGGTCACGGACGCGCAGACCAACCTGAACTACGAACAGTTCGGCGGACGGCTCGTGCCCTTCTTCGGTGACTACATCACCGTTGCGGCGCAGGGCAGCACGGTCGGCGCGGTGTGGACCGACCAGCGCAACACCGTCGGCATGCCGGACCCGAGCGGTGACAACGACGGAGCCGACGTGGCCGGCGACCCCGAGACCGGCGGCGCCTGCACCTCGTCGGCGACCACCTGCTTCGACGACACTGGCGGGCTCGATCAGAACATTTACTCGGCTCTGATCACACCGTAGGACAGCGGGCCGGCAACTGGTAATTGCGCAACGCGACGGCGTTCGGCCCGGCTCCATGTGCGACGGGAGCCGGGCCGAACGTCAGGCGTCTCTACTCAGCGCTGCTTGAGCGCGTGTCTAGATGTCGTAGGAAAGCTCGGGTAGCCCACCTGACGTGGAAAACGCACCTCTGTTGCACAAGATTGCACTCTCGTTGCACATGAGAGGCGCTTCGGCGGACGAACTGCAACCGCAGGATTCTGACTTGTGGGTCAGTCGGACCTCCTGGCCGTCCGGCGGCAGCTTCGATGCCCGGGTGCGTTCACGTCCATCGCGTAGTTTCGGGAAGCCAGGTTTTCCCCTGGACCGTACCGCTTACGAGCGGGTCGGCGAACGCGATGACCGCGGAGATGATTTCGGCGAATTCCTCGGGATGGTTCTTGGCTGCTTGCCCCTGGCGGCGCCGCCACGCTGAGTAAGCCGCTTGGCGGCGGCCGGGTAGGTCGGAGATCGCGTCGCTGAGCAGGCGCAGTTCGATGCTGCGGTGGGCGGCGGTATTGCGTAGAGCGGTGGCGAGTTCGTCGCCACTCAGGGGATGGCGGGTGATGAGCTGGTGGAGGTCGGCGTAGTCACGGTCGCGAGTGTTGAGGTCGCCGAGGGCGATGGCGGTGGAGAGTTTCTCGGCGATGACAGTCGCGATGGGATAGCCGTAGAGCTTGAACGTCTCATCGTTGAGGTATTGGGGGTATTCGATGATGGTCGGGGCAGGCGTGACGGGGTCGCCGAAGCTGACGTCGAGTTGCAGTTTCAGGCGCGCGCGGCTCAAGGTGGCGGCCATGGCCAGGCGTAGGCCGTGGTACTCGTCGTCTTGGCGGATGGGTACGGTCGTGACGGTGTCCGGCTCGAAGGTGACGCCGTCGTCGATGTCGGTGGCGGCGATCCGGGTGATCCGGCGGATGATCTCTTCCTCGTCGCCGGGGAACGCCCGGCCGAGGATGTCGATGTCGCGAGTGATACGGCGCGCGTCAAACTGGGCGAGCAGTAGCCCGCCCTTCAGGACGAAGTGCTGCCCGCCGAGCGGGTGGACGCTGACGCGGTAGAGGAAGCGTTCGAGTAGGTATTCGAGCATGACCTGGTCGGTGAGTGCGCCGGTGCGACGAGCGAGGTTGCGCAGGTCGTTGTAGATGCGGCCGGCCGCCGTGTCACGAGTCGGGTTGGGCATCAGGCGAGCACCGCTTCGATCGCCGGGCGAAGGGCGGACATGCCACCGAGTTCGCGCGCCACGTGCTGCAGATCGGCGACGCCCTGCTGACCGTGGCGGTGCAGATACCGATTCAGCGCGGACAGGGCGATGCCGCGCCCGGCTGCTCCGCCCAGTCGCATCGCATCGACCACGGAGCGGGCCGCGCTGTAGACCGGGACGGTCTCGTCTGGTGTGGCCTCGAATCGTTCGACCGCGAAGCCGAAGGTGTCAGCGGCGTACTGGGAAACCTTGGTGGGTGGGTAGCTGATGGAGGGGCGGTGGCTGCCGCGCGGCACGGCGATGTGGACCTCGTGCGGGATGTCGTCGATCAGTTCGTGCAGGCTCAGGGCGGACTCCCCGCACACAACCGCTTGCGGAACTCGTGCGCACACGGCGAGCAGGTCCAAGTGCGCGGTCGGCTCGGCGTCGGCGCGCCGGTAGACGCCGCGCGAGAGCTCGTCGATCTCGCCTGCCTCCCGCAGCACCGCCAAGTCGCGCGCAGAGAGCCGAGCATCTGCTGCCGCATGCGCGGTGAACGTCGGCGGAAGCTGCGACAACCGCAGTGACAAGCGGTCCTTTGAGCTACTCATGTATGGAATCCTACCCAGGTATCCCAGGCCTGGGTAGATTTAAGCGCTTCCCGGGCGCCGCGGGCTCCAGCGAAGGCATGGACTGTCGCGTGGCTCGCCTCCTGGTTGGCGCATGACTTTGAACGAGGCAGTCTGGTTCTCAACTACATCGCGAGCTGGGCGAAGAGGACCCGAGAGAGACCGCCAGCGACTTCATCGGCCCCGTTCGCCAAAGCTGCCGAGCTGACGGACTCGTCCGGATCGGTGTGCAGCATGCCAACTGAGCGGCCCAAGCCCAGTTGGGCACGAGATCGCGAGCGATTCGGATCGAAGGTGTCGACGCTGATGCGCATGTCTGGCGAGACGCCGACTGCTACTACTACATGCTCCTGCTGGATAATGCCCAGCGCCCCCGTCAACCGCAGCATTTCAGCGATCTGCTGCGGCAGAACCTTGGCATCCAGGATTGAGCCCATCTGGTCCTTTGGGAGGGTGGCCCTGATCGAGATCTGGCCAGTCCTGTATAGCCGAACTTCGCGGAGGCCCCAGACCTGGGGCTAACGGCCTTCGGCCCGGTCCCGCGCAATGACGGGGCCGGGCCGAAGGCCAAGCTTTCTGCCTGCTTCCTCCAAGCACATGTTGCACATGGGCGAGGTCAAAGCTGGATCTGAGGCTTCCCCGCTCAGTGAATGTGCACGTCACGGGCTTGAGACGGTTGAGTTCGATCTAGCAGTGTATATACACGTTTCCGCAGGTCAGCGTGGGTGCCTAGATGTCGTAGTAGAGGTCGAACTCGAACGGGTGCGGGCGCAGCCGGATCGGGTCGATCTCGGCGGAGCGCTTGTAGGCGATCCAGGTCTCGATGAGGTCCTGGGTGAACACGCCGCCGGCGGTCAGGTAGTCGTGGTCCGCCTCCAGCGCGGTGAGGACCGCGTCGAGGCTGCCGGGGACCTGCGGGACCGCGGCGTGCTCGTCCGGGGGCAGCTCGTAGAGGTCCTTGTCGACCGGGGCGATCGGCTCGATCTTGTTCTTGACGCCGTCGAGGCCGGCCATCAGCATCGCGGAGAACGCGAGGTACGGGTTGCTGGACGGGTCCGGCACGCGGAACTCGATGCGCTTGGCCTTCGGGTTGGCGCCGGTGATCGGGATGCGGATGCACGCCGAGCGGTTGCGCTGCGAGTAGACCAGGTTGACCGGGGCCTCGAAGCCGGGGACCAGGCGGTGGTACGAGTTCACGCTCGGGTTGGTGAACGCCAGCAGGCTCGGGGCGTGCTTGAGCAGGCCACCGATGTAGTGGCGCGCGGTGTCGGCCAGGCCGGCGTAGCCGATCTCGTCGTAGAAGAGCGGGCTGCCGTCCTTCCACAGGCTCTGGTGCGTGTGCATGCCCGAGCCGTTGTCGCCGAACAGCGGCTTCGGCATGAAGGTGGCCGTCTTGCCGTTCGCGAGCGCGACGTTCTTGATGATGTATTTGAACAGCATCAGGTCGTCGGCGGCGTGCAGCAGCGTGTTGAACTTGTAGTTGATCTCGGCCTGGCCCGCGGTGCCCACCTCGTGGTGCGCGCGCTCGACCTCGAGGCCGACGCCCCGCAGCGCGGCGACCATGTCGTCACGCAGGTCGCCGTAGTGGTCGTAGGGCGCGACCGGGAAGTAACCGCCCTTGTAGCGCACCTTGTAGCCGAGGTTGCCGCCGGCCTCTTCGCGACCGGTGTTCCAGTGCCCTGATTCCGAGTCGATGTGGTAGAACGACTCGTTCACCTTGCTGTCGAAGCGGATCGAGTCGAACACGTAGAACTCGGCCTCGGGGCCGAAGTAGGCGGTGTCCGCGATGCCCGAGCTCTTGAGGTACGCCTCGGCCTTCTTCGCCACGTTGCGCGGGTCGCGCGAGTAGGCCTCGCCGGTCAGCGGGTCGTGGATGAAGAAGTTGATGTTGAGGGTCTTCGCCTTGCGGAACGGGTCGAGCCGCGCGGTGGCCGGGTCCGGCAGCAGCTGCATGTCCGACTCGTGGATGGCCTGGAAGCCGCGGATCGAGGATCCGTCGAAGGCGAGGCCGTCGGTGAACACGGACGAAGTGAACGACTCCACCGGCACGGTGAAGTGCTGCATGACGCCGGGCAGATCGCAGAACCGGACGTCCACGAACTGGACGCTTTCGTCACTGAGGTACTTGAGCACCTCGTCGGCGTTCTGGAATGTCACTATTCCTCCTCGACCCGATGCAGCCGGCTTCGGACTTGGCCGGCCGGACTCGGGAACGCGATGGGCACAGAGCGGGGGCTATGGCTGTGTAGTTTGGAACGTCGGCGAGTGCGCGCAAGCCCCCACACGGCTCGCCTGCTTTCCCGCCAAGGCCTCGACAGTCCGCGCCTGAAGGAGCCGCCCTGCCGCCGCGCTGCGGTACGGCCGGTCCCGCAGGCCCGATTTCGCATCGGGCTCTGGCTGGGAACGATAGGTAGGAGCCATTTCCCGTCCGTGTCCCTGTTGTTTCCTGCACGTTACACGCGACGTGATCATGCCACCTCGCGACGCGCGCGGGCCGGTTTGGCGGGCGGTTGGACGGCCGGGTGGCCGGTTGGGAAGCGCAGCCCGCGCGCCGCCTGATTGTTTCGGACGGCTACCGTGGACGCATGACACAGTCTTCCGCGCCCGCGGGTAAGTCCGCCGCCCGTGGTGATGGTTCGGGTGCCGGCAAGCGTAGCGCTGCCGGGACCGTCAAGGGAGCCGGCGCGGGCGGTAGCAAGCCTGGCGGTTCCGGCGCTTCCCTCGGCTCCGAGAAGGCCGGTCGAGCCTCCGACGCGCGGTCGGCGGTCGGCGGCTGGCTGGAGGGTCCGCGCACCGAGCCGGCGCAGGACGAGTGGGCCTATCGCGGCCAGCGCCTCGGCCTGCCCGAGTCCGGCCCGGGTTCGCTGGCCACGCAGGGGCGCAGGCTCGGCGCACTGGTCGTGGACTGGATCATCGCGGAGCTGATCGCGGTGGCCTTCGGCTGGCATCCCTCGTCGGCGCAGGGGCAGTGGGGCACGATCGCGATCTTCGGCGCCGAGCACCTGGTTCTCCTCTCGATCTGGGGCGCGACGCTCGGCAAGCGGCTTTTCGGACTGCGGGTCGGCAAGCTCGGCGGGCCGCTCACACCGCTGCACGTCATCCTGCGCACGGTGCTGCTCCTGCTGGTGGTCCCGGCCGTGATCTGGGACCGGGACGGCCGCGGGTTGCACGACAGACTCGCGGGCACGGTGGAGATCAGGGCGTAGCGGAAGCGAAAGGCAGCGGCGGCCGGGAGGAATCCCGGCCGCCGGTTGGTTGATGGGGCTCGCTGAAGGCGGTGCGTGAACGCGGCCTGCCGAGCCCTACCGAGGCACTAGCGGATGTTGCCGCGCGGGATGCGGCCGCCGCGCGGGATCGGGCCCTTCGGCATGTTCGCCATCGGGCCGCTGCTGATCGCGGCCAGCCGCTTCTGGTACTCGTTCACCTGCAACGAGGTCAGCTTCGCCCGGCCGCGCAGGCCGCGCTTCGTCAGCGTCTGCGACAGCTTGTTGAGCGGGATCTGACCGGCTGCGGTGTCGTCGCCGACGACTACCGACTCCACCTCGACGTCGGGGCCGAGATACCGCGCGATCGCCCTGCGCTCGTTAGCGAGCAGCTGCGTCACCCGGCCCGGGTCGCCCTCGCCGACCAGCAGGATGCCGGCCCGGCCGATCAGCCGGTGCACCAAGTCCTGCTGCCGGTTGAACTGCACGGCCGGCGTCATCGCCCAGCCGCGCTTGAGGCTCTGCTCTAGTACCGCGGCGGCCGCGCCGGTCTGTCCCTCGATGCGCTGGTACGCGGTGCGCTGCACCCTGCGAGAGAGCGTGGACAGCGCGACCAGCGCGCCGAACACGATGGCGAACAGGACCGCGAAGACGATCCCGATGATGTTGCCGCCGAACAGGAAGAAGAACAGCACGAACACCAAGGCCGCGGTGCCGCCGCCCCAGCCGAGCATCGCCGTGGTGAGCCGCGGATCGACTTCCTTGGTCACCTTGTAGGCGTAGCCGAACTGCTTGAGACGGCCGGAGGGCGGTTCTGACGGTGCCGCCGGGCTCACGGTCGGCTCAGGGGAGGGGTTACGCGCCATGCTCAAAAGGATATGTCCCCGGCGCGGTGGTTACCGCACCGGCTAGGACCGCCGTGATTGTTTCGGTATCGGTGGCGAGGCGGGAGAAGGCTGACGAGTCGTCAGATCACCCAGCGCGGCGAACGTTGCTCGAATTAACGGGTGGCGCGGTACGTCGACAACGTGAGCGTTACTGCAGCGCAGCGCGCAGTGTGCGGCGTGCGGCGCGGGGGTGCCCTATGCGTGCGGCTCCGAATGCGGGGCCAGCAGCGCCGTGGACGCCTCAGCCCGCGCTCTGGCCCGAGCCCGGTCCTCCTGCACCGCTGCCCAGGCGTTGTTCCGGGCAACCGCAAGACCGTCGCCGCGGAAGATAACCCACTCGACCGTGTTCAACACGGTCCGCACCGCTCCACGCCGTGCCGCAGCCCGGGTCGCCGCGGCGCTGTCAATCGTCACCGTCATGCTTCCGTGCCCCCAATCTCAAGGTCGGATCAGCACCACTCAGGGTTGCTGTCTCGTGTTGCAAGGTTACTGCGCACCGGTCAATTCCCGGTGAAGACCGCGCCGCCGGTCACACTGCACTAGGCCGCACGTGCCGCGATCGCTTGCTGGTAGAGCCGCCCGGCCCGGTACGAAGATCGCACTAGCGGTCCGGACATCACTCCGGCGAAGCCGATCTCTTCGGCCTCCTGCTTCAGCTCGACGAACTCCTCTGGCTTCACCCATCGTGTCACCGGGTGGTGCCTTGGGGAGGGTCGAAGGTACTGCGTGATGGTGATCAGCTCGCAGCCCGCCTCGTGCAGGTCGACCAGCGCCTGGGACACCTCCGCCCGCTCCTCGCCCATCCCCAGGATGAGGTTCGACTTGGTGACCAGGCCGACCGCGCGCGCCTGCCGGATCACATCCAGCGAGCGGTCGTAGCGGAAGGCCGGGCGGATGCGCTTGAAGATCCGCGGCACGGTCTCCACGTTGTGCGCCAGCACCTCGGGCGCGGACTCGAACACCTCGGCCAGCAGCTGTGGCTCGCCGTTGAAGTCCGGGATCAGCAGCTCGACGCCGCAGCCAGGCACCTGAGCGTGGATCTGCCGGACCGTCTCGGCGTACAGCCACGCGCCGCCGTCAGGCAGGTCGTCGCGGGCCACGCCGGTCACGGTCGCGTACTTGAGGCCCATCGTGGCCACCGATTCGCCGACCCGGCGCGGCTCGTCACGGTCGAGGGCGGCGGGCTTGCCGGTGTCGATCTGGCAGAAGTCGCAGCGCCTGGTGCACTGCTCGCCGCCGATCAGGAAGGTGGCCTCGCGGTCTTCCCAGCACTCGAAGATGTTCGGGCAGCCCGCCTCCTGGCAGACCGTGTGCAGGCCCTCGCTTTTGACCAGGCTGCGCAGCTGCGTGTACTCCGGGCCCATCTTCGCCCGGGTCTTGATCCACTCGGGCTTCTTCTCGATTGGCGTGGCGGAGTTGCGCACCTCGAGCCGCAGCAGTTTGCGGCCGTCCGGACCGGTCGTGGTCAGGGGCGTGTTGCCGTCCTCGATCGTGGTCACGGCCGCGGCTCCTTCGCGATCAGTACTGGTCGGACTCGGACCCGGTCGGTGGCCGCCCCCTTGGGTTCGGTCAGCAGCCCCAGGTGGCGCTCGACGAGCGGCAGCACCTCCTGGATCGTCACCCGGCAGCCCAGTTCCTCGCTGAGTGTTGTAACACCCGCGTCACGGATTCCGCACGGCACGATCCGGTGGTACCAATCGAGGTCATTGTCGCAATTCAGGGCGAAACCGTGCATTGTGACACCCTTGGCGAAGCGCAACCCGATCGCGGCCACCTTGCGGTCCTGTCGCAGACCGTCGCCGGGGATCCAGACGCCCGAGCGGCCCTGGACGCGTTCGGTGTGCAGGCCCAGATCGGCGCAGACCTCGATGATCACCTGCTCGACCCGCCGGACGAAGTCGACCACGTAGACGCCCTCGGGCATTCGCACGATCGGATACCCGACGAGCTGGCCGGGGCCGTGCCAGGTGATCTTGCCTCCGCGGTCCACGTCGACCACCGGCGTGCCGTCGAACGGCCGGTCCATCGGTTCGGTTCGCTTGCCCGCGGTGTACACCGGCGGATGTTCGAGCAGGATGACGGTATCGGGCACCAGGTCGGCCACTCGCGCGGTGTGCCGCGCGCGCTGGTCGTCCCACGCGGTCTGATAGTCGACCGCCTCGGCCCCGAAGCCGGCCCGGATGATTTCCAGTTCGCCCACGGTTACGACTGTACGACGTGCGCAGGGGGCCTGGTGCGCCAGCGCTCTAGCGCGGCCTCGTGCGGCCCTCGCAGCGGCACACATGCCCGTGACCTCGGTCACAGGGCGAACGAACGAGTCATGGGCGGACGGCTTGGTTCGCATATCGCGCAGCGATCGATAGGCACTGTGCGCAGCGATCGATAGGCACTGTGCGCAGCGATCGATCGGCGCTGCCCGCAGCAGGCGCCTGGCTATAGGGTGAACCAGCAGCGACGATCAAGGAGGGGAGTCGCACCATGGCTGAACGGATCC
>NZ_DATNGK010000231.1:0-5916 GCF_035605935.1 Actinocrinis sp.
GAAGAAGTTCTGCGTGGTGATGGTGCCGCTGCTGGTCGGCGAGGTGCGGATGGCCAGGTACTGCTCGAAGGTGCAGTTGTTGCCCTGGATGCAGGGCTGGTTGACCTGCTGGTGCTCGTAGATGTTGTACGTGCCGCCGTCGCTGGTCATCTGCCCCATGTACGTGCCGGCCGTGTTCGGAGAGCCGCTGTAGTTCTCCTCCACGTAGTACTCGACCAGCGGGTTGGTCGACCAGCCGTACAGCGAAATCAGCGTCGTGCCGCCGGAGGCGTTCAGGCTGCTGGAGAAAGTGACGGTCTGGTTGCTGCCCGGGTTCCAGCCGACGCCGGCGACGAAGTCGCCGACATTGCTCCATGAACTGGAGTAGCTGTTGCTCGAGTTCAGCGTGATGCAGGCCGAGCCTTGGCCGGCGGTCCACATCTGGTAGTACATGCCGCCGTTGTTGCCGGTCTGGCTGGAGCAGATCTGCGTGGCGGCGCTGGCGGTGCCGGGCAGCACCGTCGCGACCAAGGCGAACACGGCGCCGAGCGCCGTGGCTACGGCGCTGCCGACGAAGAGCCTGGTGCGGCCGCGTCTGCGCCCCGTGAGTGGGGTGGGGGCATCGTTCACGTGCGTGCTTCCTCCTCGTGAAGGCCGACCCGGATCGACGGTGCGTGGGTGAGGCCTGATGGGCGGAAGTATTGGCCCGGCACCGAAGACTTGGCAACAACTTTCGGAGATCTTGCGAAAAGCCCGGAGCGCAAATCGATGAGAGAAATCGAATGATGGCAGGTCAGCCTAATATGGCTGGTCACGGCACCGAGCCGGACCGTTGGAAGTTTCAGTCAGACCCGCAGCTGCGGATAACCCGGTCCGAAACTTTTCGAGCCTATCCTTGGCCTTCCAGGACGATCCAGGTGCGGCCCGGCGCGAGCGGCATCGGCACGCCGTTGATCGTGTAGTCGGTCGGCGAGGTGTCGGTGGCCTTCGACCATTGGCCGTGCCAGACCTGGCCGCCGCGGTAGAAGTCGGCGAGGCCCTGGCCGGTGGTCTGCGAGAAGACCTCGTTGTCGGGATGCCCGGCGTTGTGGTCGGTGTATTTGCCCGGCACGACGTGGACGTGCTGAATGATCACGTTGTCCGCGCTGGTGCGGCCCTGATCGGTGGTATTCGCGGCGCGGCCGTCGACCGACACCAGCCATCGGGTTCCCGAGGCGGTGAAGGTGAATGAGGCCGAGGGCATCGTGGCGCTCACCGACGCGGCCGACTGCCCGCCGGCCGGCGCTGGACCGAAGCGCAGGCCCACATCCTTCGCCTCGGCCAGGTCGGGATAGGCGGTGAATATGCTGGCCGGGGAAATGTAGGTCGGGTCGTTGCCGCCATTGCTGAATTGGCTCGACGCAATGGCTGGAGTGATGTTCTGCACGTTGGCCGCGGCGAGGTCGGGCAGCAGCCCGGAGATGGCGCCGGAGTAGGCCAGCCCGACGCGGCCGTACGCGGCCAGCAACGGGATGTCGGTCTGCCGCGCGCTGCGCACCGGTCCGACGCGGGCCGGGGCGCGCGAGCTGTCGTAGATCGCGAGGTAGCGGCTCAGTCCGCCCTCGACCTCGATGACGTAGACGATGTCGGCCGAGTTGAGTCCGGTTTGCCGTCGCTGCGCAGAGCCGACGTTGTCGATCTTGACCGCGAGGACGTGGCCTGCCGCTCCGATGCCGGTCAGCGGGCTCAACGCGGGCGTGCTTGCCGAGGGCGTCGGCTTCGCGGAACCGCTGGAACTGGAGCAGGCCGCGGCGCCGAGGCTAAGTCCCGGGCCGGCCAGCGCTAGAACTGCGAAGGTCGCGAATCTGCGCGGTCTGCGCGGCCGGGCTGCGGCAACAAAACGCGTGTTAGCCGCGCGAGGACTCAGATTTGCTTGGTCCGCCATGTGCACTCGCCGCCTGCCAGGTCTCAGAACGCTCACTGCCGACTCCACTGTCTCAGGACGCGAGCGATACGACGAGCCGGCGTGAACCCGGTAACGTCGTTCTTCCGGTCGGGCCAGTCCGGTCCACTCCACGGAAGCGGCGGCGAGATGTGCACCACGGTGGTCAGCATCGATCCCCACTCCGCCGTTCCGGTGCTGCTGATCGGGGTGCGCGACGAGTTCCTTGACCGGCCGTGGCTGCCACCTGGCCGGCGCTGGCCGCATCGCCCGGAGCTGGTCGGCGGCCAGGACCTGCAAGCTCTGGGCACCTGGCTGGCGGTAAACCCGCAGGTGCCACGGGTGGCGTGCGTGCTCAACGCGCACGGCGAGCCGGCCGCGCAATCGCGTCGGCTGACCCGTGGCGAGTTACCGCTGCGCCTCGCGGCCGATGGGGAGGCCGGTGACCTCGATATCACGCGGTACGACCCGTTCCATCTGGTGTGGGCGACGCCGCAGTCGGTTCGCTTGTGGAGCTGGAACGGGGCCACCCTCGACGAGCGAGCGCTGCACGCGGGCTTGCACATCATCGTCAACTCCGGTCTCGAGGGCGCTGATGAAAGCGAAGGGCCGGGGGCTGCGCAGATGCGTGCGCGCATCGAGTACTTCCGGCCGCTGCTTGAGAAGGCGCCGCGACCCGAACCACGCGAAGGAGCCGTCGAGAGCGCGTGGGGCGAGTGGCTGCCGCTGGTGAGCGGCGCTGGACTTGATGTCGCCGATGCCCGCGCGCTCGTGTTGCGCCGGAGCATCGAAGCGAAGCAGTGGGGCACCTCAAGTCTGAGCTTGGTCGCCCTCACCCGCACCGGAGCGCGTTACGACTTCTGCGGGGACCCCGCCGAAGCGCGCCCGGTTTGGTCGCGCGTGCTCTGATCGTGACGCGCGGTGCGCTCGCCTAGACGGCGATGCGGCGCGCGGTGGCGCTGCGCGTGCTCTGCTCTTCCAAGAACTGCTGTGCTTCGGCGATGTCCCGATGGCGTAGCAGGATCCTGACAGGTCCGCGGGCGGTGTGCAGCGCGACGCTCGCCAGCGAGAGCGAGCGCTGCCACGGCCCCTGGATCAGATGCAATGACTGCACCTTGACATGCGGTATGACGCTGTACCGAGGGTGCAGCAAGCCGCGCCGCGCTATGACGACAGTGTCGTCGAACCCGAATGCGTAAGAACGACGCCAGAAGAAGGCCCGCCATCGGGCGCGATCCGGCACCGGCCGCAATCGCACGTCGGCGAACTGGATCCCGAGCAGGTGCCCGACAACCGCGAACGCCTCGCCGACCGGGGCGACCGGCAACAGCACCGCGGTCGTGCGACGGCCTGGCTCGCCGCGCCCGCCGCCGTGCGCGTATCCGGCGACGTTCATGCGCACGCGCGCCCATCCTGCTGCCCGCCAGAGCAGCGGCTGGCTTATCTCGATGGCCTGGAGCCGGTTGACCGGCACCGTTTGCGCGTACCGGTTGAGCAGTCCGTGCCGCAGCCGAATCCCGTCGCGCGAAAGCGAGAGGGTGAAGCCGTAGTAACGCTGCAGCCGCTCCCACGCCAAGCCGATCGCTGCGATCGTCTCGGGGATCGTGCCACTGAGCGCGTGAACCGATCCGGTAGCGACGACCGCGATGTTAGCCGCCGCTGCGAGGGCGGCGAACCACACCGCCGGTGACAGCGCCCACGAGGCCAGGAATCGGCCGTGCGGAACGACCGCGAGCGCGACCTCGTCGGACTCAAGCCCGTATGGCACGCCGCCGTGGTACGCCAGGGCGCGCTGCGCTCCCGGCTCGCCTTCATCAGCCTGCTGGTTCGTGCCGGCATGGCCCTCAACCGCAACGACCTGCTCGACCCGGCTGAGCAGAAATGCCCGCAGCCGGGCGGCCTCCTCCTGCCGCACGCACGCGAGCCGGAAGTGCCCGTGCCTGCCTCCGCCGAGTTGCAGACGCAGCTCGGCCAGTCCGAACATCCGCGCCAGCACCGGCTGATCGACGTCAACGGCCTGTATTCGGTCGAAGCGGGCGGTACGGCTTTGCCGGAAGAGCACGCCGGAGTCCAGCCGGAACTCTTCGGGCGCGACCCGGAAGCTGGTGCGTACCCACGCGAGCACGCCGAGGAGCGCGGCCGCGACCGGGATGATCACCTCCACCAGTTCGCCGCCGCCCAGCGCCCGGCCGCTGACCACCGCGACCACGAGCCCTGACAAAACCCGGCGCGCCTCGTGCACCGCGTTCACGACGATCGACCAGGGGTGGGTCCGGCGCGGCACGCTCCAGTCCACGCCCGCGGCGGCCTGGTTCACAGCCCGGCCATCCGGGCCTCACCGAGTGCGGCGAGCCGATCGCGCAACTGCTCCGCGAGCGCGGGCTTGAGTCCCGGTATGCGCGCGTCGGACGCGGCTGACGCGGTGTGCAATCGCAGGGTACAGATACCAAGGGAGCGCTCGAGCGGCCCGGCGACGATGTCGACGAACTGCATCCGTCCGTACGGCACCACAACCTGCTTGCGCACCAACAACCCGTGATCGATCAACAGATCCTCGCCGCGCTCGCGGAATCGCCACGTGCGCGCCGAGCGCCCGAGCGGATACCACGCCAGCGCCAGCAGGCCGGCCGCCGCAGCGGCGAGGACGAGCTGCGCGGTACCGTTCGTCAGCCCGGCGACCACCGCGGGCACGGCGGCGAGAGCCAGAAGCTTGATACGCCTGGCGAGCGCGAGTCTGCCCCGAGCGATCTCGTGCCAGTCGCCATCCCCGTTCCCTCCCCCGGCGGACCGGGCCGCCACCTGCGAACCGGCGCCGGAAGGAGGCTCCCCATCGATCATTCGTGCAGTCTATGCGCTGGTTCAGGCGCAGGGCGGGTTCGCTGCGCAGCTGTGCTCACCGCTTCCGCAGCCGCAGACTGGTCCAGCTCGCGTCCGCCGTCCAACCACCGTCCACCGGGAGCGCGACACCGTTGACGAACCCGCTCGCGGCGGGATCGGCGAGGAACGCGACGGCGGCGGCGATGTCGTCTGGAGCGGCGAAACGGCCCATTGGCACCCGGTCGGTGATGTCGGCATCGGTGTATCCGCCGGAGGCCTGGTCCGCCGCATCCATCTCGGTCTTGACCCAGCCGGGGCACACGGCGTTCACCCGCACCCCGCGCCCGCCCCACTCGGCGGCGAGCGTGCGAGTCAGGCCGATCAAGCCGTGTTTGCTGGCGTTGTAGGCCGCGCGGTCCGCGATGCCGTGCAAGCCGGCGATTGACGCGATGTTGACGATCGACCCGCTCCCGGCAGCGAGCATCGCCGCGCCCAGCGCCCGCGACAACAGGAACGGGCCGGTCAGGTTCACGTCCAGCACGCGCCGCCACTGCTGCGCCGTCGTCTCCTCGGCGGGGCGGAGCAGAGAGACGCCGGCGTTGTTGACCAGCACGTCGATCCGGCCGTACTCGGCGAGGGCGCGGTCCGCCAACTCGGCGGCGTACGGTTCGGAGGCAACATCTCCGGCCAGCGCGAACGCCGCTGCGCCCTGGCCGCGTAGGGCAGCAAGGGTCTCGGTCGGTTCACGCAGGTCCGCCAGCACCATCGCGTATCCGCGTGCCGCCAGTACCTCGGCCACACGGCGTCCGATCCCCTGCGCGGCCCCCGTCACTACAGCGACCGCGCTTACCGCTACCGCATTGTCTGCGCTATTCGCACTCATCCGACAATCCCTCGATCCCTCTTAGCCCATGAATATATTCACGGGCCGCCGAGGGCAAACGAGGTTCGCGCCTGCGGCTGGTTATCGTCCAGTGAAGTCGGGCGCGCGCTTCTCCAGGAACGCGGTCATCCCTTCTTTCTGGTCCTCAGTGGCGAACAGAGCGTGGAAGAGGCGGCGCTCGAACAGGATTCCCTCGCGCAGGCCCACTTCCAACGCCCGGTCCACCGCCTCGCGCGCCGCCATCACGGCCGGCTTGCTATACGACGCGATCGCCGCGGCCGCGGCAGCCGCCTCGTGCATCAGGCGGTCGGCCGGG
>NZ_DATNGK010000232.1:0-19700 GCF_035605935.1 Actinocrinis sp.
CTGCCACTGTCACTGCGTCACGGTGCCTGCCGCGTCACCGTGCCTGCCGCATCAGGGTGCTTCTTGCGGTGCGATGCCGAGCAGGGCGATGATCGCGAGCGTGCGCTGGGCGGCGTCGTTGGTGGCCACGGTGCCGTCCGCGACGGCGGCCGCGGGGATCTCACTGATCGGCTCGATGACCGCGTCGCCGGACACTGATACCGCTGCGGGCCAGGGCTTTCCGGCCGGGTCGGTGAGCAGTTGCTGCCAGCCGCGCTGGCGGATATCAGGTTCGTTCAGCTGTTCACCGGCCCAGGCGGTCATCCGCGAGTAGATGGTCTTGAACACGCCCGGGTTGAAGGAGAACCCGTAGTGCGCGATCTGCTCGGCGGCCGGGGCCTGCACGTAGCGGGCGAAGTCGAGGTAGGTCTGCCGGAACGCGGGCACGTCGACCAGGTCGAGTGTTTCCCACAGAATCTGCTCGCCGAGGAAGGCCATGGACAGGTTGTAGCCGCCGGTGAAGTCGCCCTTGTTGAAGTTGTACAGGTGCGCGCTGCGCGGGTCGAAGCCGACCGCGCCGCCGGCCTCCCCGGTGAACAGGCCGGCCGGGAAGGTGGCGATATCGGCCATGCCGGTGATGATCCGGTCGCGCCACTTGGTGTTCCCGGTGCGTTCCCACTCGGTGAGCCAGTTGCTCACCAGGGCGTACCAGTCCGGTCCGATGCGCACTCGCGCCGGGGCGAGAGTCTGTGGCGGCAGTACCTCGCGCAGCGGGTCGATCGAGACAAGGGTCTGATCGGCTTGCAGGCTCGTGCGGATCAGGTCGCCGAGCAGTTCGTCGGCGGTCAGGTAGTAGGAGAAGCGTTTGGTGTAGGACTCACCGACCCGCGCCTCTTTTGCGCCGTCGCCCCAGTGCGAGACGTTGTGCCGCGAGCCGAGCCCGGCGAACCGTCCGATGTGGTGCACGTCGACTTCGCTGACATGCTGGGTCATCGCGTGGGCCAAACGGAACGCGACGGGGTCCCCGGAGCGCAGGAAGGCGTACCAGAGCGCTGCGTCGCTGCCCAGCTCCGCGTTGTCCCACGCGTATCCGCCTACGTCGTAGCGCCAGACGTGCCGGTCGGCGTCATAGGTGTGCATCACATCGCCGTAGTGCCAGAAGCCATACCAGCTGCGCTGCTCTACCTCGGCGGCGTAGAAGGCGACGTCGTGGGCGATCGAGTCTTCCAGCTGGCTGCGCGCCGGAGTGCTGCGGTCGATCAGGCCCCAGCGGCCGAACACCTTCGCGTCGTGATACCACTGCGGGTCGGCCACCAGCTGTGGCGGCGCGGTCAGCGCCGGGGCCAGCGCGGCGATCTGGTCGCGCGAGGGGGTGGTGTCGAACGCCCACAGTCTCAGCTCAGTGGAGCGCGCCATGCCCTGCGGAGTACTGAAGCCGGCTTGTACGTCCTCGTAGGCCAGGTCCAGACCATGCGCGGTGGTGTCGTAGTGCCGCAGGTCCATCGCGCCGCCGTGGGGTGACCAGGACCAAGCCGTGACGGTCGCGTTGTCGCTCGCCGCGTCGCGCACGTCGAGCGAGCGGGGGAAGCGCTGCCAGAAGTCGCGCAGCCCGAAGCCGAGCCCACCGCTGATGCCGCCGACATAGCCGAACCCTGATGCCCGGTCGCCATGCCCTGCGTGCTTGAGCCAGCTGCCGGCCGCCGAGGTGCGCTTCCAGATCGCAAAGTGCTGCGCGGACTCCTGAAAGAGCGTGAAGTCGTTCCACAGCGCCAATTGCTGGTATTCGGAGGAGACGCTGGTGGCCCACTCGGAGACCGGCGGCGTGGCCGTCCCGGCTACCTGTGCGGCGCGCACCGCCGCCCCGGGGTCTCGTCGCAGCCCGGTCAGCACCCGCACCGGCTCGCCCCAGATTCCGCCGGCCGCGCCGCCGAAACGCAGGTGCCGGTTGTGCGCCTCGTCGCTCATCGGGACCTTCAGCTCCAGGCCGAGTCCGCGCACGAAGTCACGCGTCTCGTCGGCGTCCCACAAGAAGCTGTGCACCAGGCGGATGGAGTCATCCCCGGCGCTCAGATAGATCCGCAGGGTCCACGGCAGGATGCCCCGGGCGCCGCTGCCGGCGCCGTGTACCGGGCCGCGGTCGCGCAGGTAGTGCCCCGTCAGCTTGAGCACGGCCCGCACCGGCCCGGACTGCTCGACTTCGAGCTGCGTGACCACTCCGCTCCACGTGGTCTGCCGAGGTTCGTGGCCGTCTTCGGAGTCCGGGGCGTCCTGCAGCACCAGCACGAGGCGCCCACTGGTCGCGGTCGTGCGTCCGGCGCGCACGATCGACGGGATGATTTGCGCGCCGGCTCGCGCCACCCGCACCGTGATCACGCCGTTGGCCAATGTCACCCCCGCCGATGAGCGCGAGACCGACACCGCGCTGGCCGCAGCGGCCGGATGGCCGGGGGCGAGCGTGTACGTGCTCGAGGTCTCACCGGCGCCGACGGCGTGACCGCTCCATTTGACCGACCCGTCCGGCCAGAAAGCCAGCGGCCAGGACTGCACCGGCGCCGGGCCGCCGTCCGCCCGGGTCAGGGCGAACCGCGTGCCGCGCGCGACCGTACCCCGCGGCCACGGCACACCCCACGCGGTGCCCGGCCCCGGGGCGGGCGGGCCGTCCAGCCAATGCAGTGCCGCGCTCGGCGGCGGTCCCTGGGTCGTCGCAGTACCCGTATCGGCGATCGCGCCGGCGCCAGCACCAGTGCCGGAGGCGGTGCCACTCGCGGCGTTGGCGGCGGTGGGGGAGAGCGCGGCCGCGGCGGCGGCCGCACTGGCGGTCAAGAACGTCCTGCGCGGAAGTTCGGATGCAGACATGCTCCGTCTCTCTGAGAGTCGTGGGTGCAGCCGGGAACGCGCTATGGCGCGAGCGCGGCCCGGGCGGTGCGCGACGCATTCATGTACAGGTTCTGCACAGGTGTTGACGGGTGCTGAGACCGCGTTAAGATTCGGCCGCGGTGAATCGATTCAAGCGCCGGTTTGCGGGGATCGTCAATACCGCGCGGATTCGAGCAACTACGTAGTCGAATACTTGTCGAAAAGCTGTCGAACGGCCGTCGAACGACCCTCCTTGGCCCCGCCGGGAGCTTGTCCGAAACGCCATGCACGCTGCTGTGTGAGAGGTTTCAATGAAAGTTTCCCGACGCGCCCGCATCAAGCGTCTTGATATGGGAGGAATGACGATGCCCCGAGCCGCACGCTCGCGCGCCGTTCGCAGAACCGCCCTCTGCCTGGCCGCGGTCCTTGGGCTGACCGGTACGCTCGCCACGGCCTGCGGCTCCTCGTCCTCCGGGTCGGGCGGCCCAGTGTCGATCCGGTTCGTGTGGTGGGGCAACGCCGACCGGGCCAAGGCCACCAACGACGCCGTCGCGGCGTTCGAGAAAGCCAACCCGAGCATCACGGTGCACACCGAATACGCGAGCTACGACGCGTACTTCGAGAAGCTGGCCACCCAGGTCGCCGGCGGAGCCAGTCCGGACCTGATCCAGCTGGACCGCGCGACGCTGGGGGAGTACCAGCAAAAGGGCGTGCTGCTGCCGCTGGACTCCTACACCGGCAAGACGCTGCACACCTCGGGGCTCTCCCCGCTGCTGCTCGCCTCCGGCCGGATTTCCGGCAGCCAGTACGCCATCCCGGGCGGTCAGACCACGCAGATGCTCGTCTATGACAAGACCCTGTGGAGCCGCGCCGGAGTGACCCCGCCCGCGAACGGATGGACCTGGGCGCAGTTCGCCACGATGAGCGAGGCGGTCGGCAAGGCCACCGGCATCCCGGGCAGCACCGACTTCGGCTGGGCCATCGACTGGTTCGAGGTCTACCTCGCCGAGCACGGCAAGCACCTGTACACCTCCGACGGGAAGCTCGGCTTCACCGCGGACGACCTGGCCGCGTTCTGGAATCTGACCGCGACCATCTGCTCCGCTGACGGGCTGAGCAAGCCCACGGCCACCACCAAGATGGACGGCTCGACCGCGAACTCCGCGCTGGTGACCAAGCAGGCCGCCTCCGAGATCAACTACGACTCGAACCTGACCGGGTATCTCAGCTCTTACAACGGCGGCACCCTCGCCGAGGCGCCGCTGCCCAGCGATAACGCCACCGTGTCCGGTCTGGCCGCGATGCCGCCGGTCTCGTTCGCGGTCTCCAAGCGCTCCGCACACCCCGACGCCGCGATCAAACTGCTCGACTTCCTCACCAACGACCCCGGCGCCGGCGCGATCTTGGGCACCACCCGCGGCATGCCGCCCAACCTGTCCATCCGGGCCTCCGTGTGCGCGAACGCCACCTCGTCGACCAAGGCCGTGTGCAGCTATGAGGACTCTGTGAAGAGCATCGTCGGGCCCTCATTCGGCAACTGGCCCACCGGATCCGCCGCGATCAAGCGGGACTTCCAGCAGATCTATGACGACGTCATCTTCGGCAGAACGAGTGTGTCCGCGGCCGCCGCCCGCGTGGTCGGCGATGCCCAACAGACCCTCAGCCAGCCGTGACCAGTCCGGCGACGCTGCGGGCCGCCGGCGCGTCCGACAACGAGCCCGGTGCGGCGAATCCGAGCAGGGGGCGGCGCGCGGGCGGCCGCCGTCCCCGCTCCTCGCGCCGCCGAGGCGAGGGCCGCGCCGCCTGGCTGCTGCTGACGCCCTGGACCGCGGGCGCGCTGCTGCTCACCATCGGCCCGGCCGCGGTTTCGCTCTATCTCTCGTTCACCGACTACAACCTGTTCGACCCACCGCACTGGATCGGCCTGCGCAACTACACCGCGATGTTCACGCGCGACCCGCGCTACTGGGACGCGGTACGCGTGACCGCTCGCTACGTCGTGCTGGTCGTACCGATCAAGCTCGCGCTCGCACTCGCCGTCGCGCTGCTGCTGAACCGCAAGCGGCGCGGGCAGGGCTTCTATCGCTCGGCGTTCTACGCACCCTCGTTGCTGGGAGCCTCGGTCGCGGTCGCGCTGGTGTGGCGGGCGCTGTTCAGCACCGGCGGCACCGTGGACCATCTGCTCTCTGATATCGGCATCCACACCGGCGGCTGGATCGATCAGCCGCAGTACGCGCTCTACACTCTGGTGCTGCTCGGCGCCTGGCAGTTCGGTGCCCCGATGGTGATCTTCCTGGCCGGGCTCAAGCAGATCCCGGGCGACCTCTACGAGGCCGCCGCGATCGACGGCGCCGGACCGATACGCCGGTTCTGGTCCGTCACCGTGCCGATGCTCTCGCCGGTCCTGTTGTTCAACCTGGTGCTCGAAACCATCCACGCCTTCCAGGCGTTCACCGGCGCATTCATCGTCTCCAGCGGCCGTGGCGGCCCAGGTGACTCAACCCTCTTCTACACCCTGTACCTGTACCAGCGCGGATTCACCGATTTCCGGATGGGTTACGCCTCGGCCATGGCCTGGGTCCTGTTGCTCGCGTTGGGCGCGCTGACCCTGGTGTTGTTCGGCACTGCGCGGCGCTGGGTCTTCTACGCCGGACAGGAGCGCGCATGACCGCCGAACCTGCCGTCTCACAACGGCCCAGCCCACCGCGCCGTTCGACGCTGACCGGGACAGGGCCCGCCGCGCGCACCCGCAAATCCGTCCTCTGGCACGCTAGCGCCATCGCGGCGCTGCTGATCCTGCTGTACCCGGTCGGGTGGCTGATCAGCGCCTCGTTCAAACCCGCCGACGAGGTGCTGGCCAACCTCTCACTGCTGCCGCACCACGCCACCGCCGACGGCTACCGGCAGGTGTTCTCCGGTGTCGCGGGTTACAGCGTCTGGCATTACTTCGGCAACTCGCTGCTCGTCTCCGCAGGCGCGGTCGCAGGGAACGTACTCTCCTGCTCACTGGCCGCATATGCGTTCGCCCGCCTGCACTTCCGGGGACGCGGCCCCTTGTTCGGGTTCGTGATCGCGACCATCATGCTGCCGCAGCACGCGGTGCTCATCCCGCAGTACATCCTGTTCCAGAAGATGGGGCTGGTGAACACCTTCTGGCCGCTGATCCTGCCGAAGTTCCTCGCGGTGGACGCGTTCTTCGTATTCCTCATGGTCCAGTTCATCAGGACCCTTCCACGCGAGCTCGACGAGGCCGCAACGCTTGACGGCTGCGGCCCGCTGCGCGTCTTCCGGCACATCATCCTGCCGCTGCTGCGCCCGGCCCTGATCACGACCGCGATCCTGACCTTCATCTGGACCTGGAACGACTTTCTCAGCCAACTGGTATACCTGAACGACGCCTCGAAGTTCACCGTGCCGCTGGCGCTGCAGATCTTCATCGACCAGACCGGCCAGTCCGCCTACGGTCCGATGCTGGCGCTCTCCGTGCTCGCGCTCGTGCCGATCGGCCTGTTCTTCCTGGCATTCCAGCGCTTCCTGCTTGAGGGCGCGGCCGGCTCCGGACTCAAGGGGTGAAGATTTGACGCGCACGATGCCATCGCCGGGTGGTGCCCGCACGACCGGCCGGTCCTCGCCGGGCCCCGCTACGCGCGGGTTCGCCCTGCTTGCCGAGGTTCTTTTGATCGGCGCGATGACCACGTTCGCCGCCCTTGGCGTCGTCACCGCGTTCGGTGCGATCGCCGCAGGGTGCTCGGCGCTGCGCGATTTCCTGGAGCATGACACGCCGCCCGGCCCGCGCCGCTATCTCAGCTTGCTACGCGCCGCATCCCGCGGCGCCATCTCGCTGCTCGCGCTTCCCGCCGTGATCGTCGTGGTCATGGCGGACCTGCTCGCCTGGCATGCCGGAATGCCCGGCGGACGCGTCCTCGGCCCTGCGGCCCTGGTCATCGGCCTGGCTGCCGCCGTGGTCGGCCTGCGTGCCGCCGCGAGTTGGCGACCGGACCCCGATGGTGTTCACCGGCCCGCGCCATGGAGAGTCCTGCTGTCCGCAGCCGCCGCCGAGGCGGCCGCGGACTGGCGGGGCAGCCTCCTCCTCGCAGGCGCGCTCGCGGCTTGCGTGGCGCTCGCGTTCGAGATTCCCGCGCTCACGCTGGTCCTGCCCGGCCTGCTGACCCTCGCCGCAGTGGCCGTACCGCGCCGCGCAGGCTGACCGGTCATGAATGCTTCAGGAACCTCAGGTAGAAGGCGCCGAAGACCAGGACGATCCCGGCGTTCACGGCCAGCCGCTCCCAGAAATGGTGTCTAAAGAACAGGACATCGACGCCGACGATGACGGCCACCATCGCGAGCACGTAGAGCACCGTGACCGTATGTCTACCCATGTCGCCTTTGTACCACGTGCCGGGGAGAGCGGAGCCCGCGCCGCGCGCCTACTTCCGGGCGCGGCGTCGACTTGCCGCCAGAGCTCGAACCTTCCGAGCTGCCGAGCTCAGTATCCGCTACGGGCTTACTGCGTCGGCGATGCGGTTTCTCCTCGATGATGAGAGCCTGGCAACGTGGCTTCCACCGAAATCGACGCCTATCTCGCGCGTCTCGCGCAGCCCGAGCGGGACACGCTGAGCAAGCTGCGGGCGGACATCGCGGAGCTGCTGCCTGAGGCCGAGGAGTGCATCTCCTACGGAATGCCCGCGTTCAAAGTCCAGGGCAGGGTTGTCGCGGGATTCGCCGCCTTCAAGCGCCATCTGAGCTATCTGCCGCACAGCGGTTCGGTGCTACCGATCCTCGCGGACGATCTCGCCGATTACACGATGACCAAAGGTTCACTGCACTTCCCACTCGATCAGCCGCTTCCGCGCACGCTTGTACGCAAGCTGATCAGTACTCGGTTGCGGCAAGCCGGCATTGAGCGGGACCTGGCCACCTGAACAGATCCGGCCTCAGGCCACGAACCCGAACAGGCCTTAGTTCAAGGCGGCGTCAGGGCCGGCTCGAATCCCGTCGCGGCCACCTCCTCGTCGGGCGCCTGGACCGTGGTCGCGCGGTCCGATCCGCGTCCGGCGGCGATGCCGCGCTGGGCGAGATACGCGCCGAAGAGGACCACGACGCCGCCGGCTATCTGCACGGGGCTTAGCCGTTCGCCCAGCGCCACCCAGGCGATCACGGCGGCGCAGGTGGGCTCCACGTAGGCGAGGCCCGCGGCGACTGGCGCGGACAGGCGCTGCACAGCCGCGGTCCCGGCCAGGTAGGCGATCACGGTGCTGACGAGGATGAGCGAGGTAGCCAGCAGCCACCCCGGGGCGGCGGACCCGTGCCCCAGCGGCACCTCGCGGGTGAGTACGCCCCACGGAGCCGACCACGGGGCGGCCAGCGGCAGCAGCGCGATGGCCGCGACGAGCATTCCGCCGATGTTGAGGGCGAGCGGATCGACGCCGCCGGTAAGACGGTCGATCAGCAGAAAGAACGCGGCATTGCCGGTACCGGCCCCGAGCCCGGCCGCGATGCCCACCGCATCCAGGTGCACGCCGGACCAGATCTGCACCACGCAGGCCAGGCCCGCCATCGCCACCGCGACCCCGGCGAGCGAGACGCGCGCCACCGGATGACGGCGCACCAGGCGCACCCACCCGACGACGAGCACCGGCCCGGTGAACTCCAGGAGTATCGCCACACCGACCGGCAGGCGGCTGGCGGCCACGAAGTAGAGCGCCTGGCAGCTGGCGACGGCGACCAACCCGTACACGGTCACCAGACCTCTGTTGCGCCGCAGCATCCCGATCAGGCCGCGGCGGCGCACCACCACGCCACACGCGACCAGGACGAGCACGGCGCCGACGGTGCGCAGCCAGACCGCCTGCAGCGGGCTGAACCCCGCGTCGATCAACGCTTTGGCGAAGGGCCCCGACGCTCCGAACGAGACCGATGACGTCACGCCGAGCAGCACGCCGACGCTCGTCTTGGTCAGTGCGGCCCCGTGCAGCGTCGTTCCGGCCGACGTCGTCGTACTCGCCGTGTCACCGCTCGTCCTGTTCACGATAGAGATGGTAATAGCCCCTCCGGACAACGGCCCCTGACCGCTGTCAGAGCTGAGGGGAGGTATGGATCAGTCCGACGTGCTGTGCACAGGCCTCATTCTGACTTGCTTCTGATCAGGTGATATGTACGCTCCTGTAGGACGCGTGCGGCCGATTCGACGTCTGCGAGCCGTGCGGAGGCGACCTCATGCGCGGTGGCTTTGGGAAGGGCTGCCGAGAACTTCAGGCCTTCCACTGCCCGAGGATCTGCGGCTGGGCGCTTGAGACCTGCCGCGATTGCCGCGGCCCTCGCGGCGTTCCACTCGGACGCAGCGATATCGGGGCGCAACCGGATCCGCAGATCGGTTGGTCGGGCGCGGTGGTCGATCACGCTGGAGACGGCGCTGAACGATGCCGCGAGTGTGAGGTTGGCTCGGTAGCCCGCCCAGGTCCACCACCAAACCTCGGTGCCATCGCGGGTAATGACGTTGCCATCGGTTGGCGCTACGTCGGCCAGGGGTTCGCGCAGCGTCGCGAGCGCCGAGGTAGCGCGCCGGGTCAGCCGGACCGGTGGAGTATCACCGGCGGCCGCGTCACGCATTGCGCGCACGAGAGCGAAGGAGAGCCCTGCGCTACCTGTCGAGTTCCATTTGGCCCGCCCGCCGCCGTCGACCGGTTCGACGTAGCAGCGCCGCCGCGCCCAGTCGATATGCGTGACCTGCCAGCTTCGGCCCGCCAGCAGGAGGCGGCGCGGCTGATCGGTCTGTTCGGTGAGCAACGCGGGCTCGGCGCTGCCGATCTCGCTGCGTCCCGCGAACACGGTGAACTGCGGGGCCGCGGTGAACGACGCCGTCAGCTCCATGAAATGCCTGCGCCCGAAGTGTTTCTCGGCCTGCGGCCCGATGAACAGCATGCCGCCGTCCTCGTCGACGAAGCCGCGTTCGCGCAGGTATCGCACGATCGGTTCGGCGCTGTGGTCGAACGGGGGCAGTCCATTCCACGCCTCGGGCCATAGCTGATCGCCGACTTTGCCGTCCTGGAGGCACAGCGCCAGCAGTTGCTGCGCGACGAGATGAGTCGGCGTCAGCGGCGCGGTCACCGGTTCGACCCAGCCGCTGCCCCACAGCAACAGCAGGCCGCTCGCGCGCAGGAGCGCGCCTTCGTCAGTGGTCAGGAACAGGCAGTTGCGGGTCGTGTCCGGGCGTCGTCCGGTTCGCCCGAGGCGTTGGAGGAAGGAAGCCACGGTCGTAGGCGAGTCGATCTGGATGACCCGATCCAGGTCGCCGACGTCGATGCCGAGTTCGAGCGTCGAGGTGGCGACGATGACGCAGTCGCGCGCTTCGGCGAAGGCGAGTTCGCTGCGTCGTCGTTCCTCTGCTGACAGCGAGGCGTGCGAGAGGAACGCGGTGACGCCGCGTGCGCGCAGGGCCTCGCCGAGCTGTTCGACCTGGCGGCGCGAGTCACAGAACACGAGCCGCTTGTCGCCCTTGTGCAGCGCTGCGATGACTGTCGCGGCGTTCTCCAGCGACCCGACGTAGTCGAGTTCGATGTCGCCGGCCGGTGGCGGAAGCGGTGCGGCTGCTGCTGGGTCCGCCCTGGCGGCGGAGGCTGCTTCGGGCTTGGCGAGGTCCGGGGCGATGACGTGACCGGGACGCTTCCCGGCGCCCGAACCTTGCAGCCATGTCAGCAGTTCGGCGGGATTGCCGACGGTCGCGGACAGTCCGATGCGCTGGATCGGGCGCGCGGTGACCTGGCTGAGTCGTTCGAGCAGCGCCAGCAGGTGCCAGCCCCGGTCGTCCCCGGCAAAGGCGTGCACCTCGTCCACGACGACGGCACGTACTGCGCCGAGCAGCGACCGATGGTCGATGTTCGCTGAGACGAGTATCGCCTCGAGCGATTCGGGCGTGGTCAGCAGTACGTCCGGCGGCTCGCGCAGAGCGGCCCGGCGCGGCCCTGCGCCTACGTCTCCGTGCCAGAGTGCGACGGTACGTCCAAGCCAACCGGTGTAGCCGGTCAGGCGCGGTTCGAGATTGTTCAGCAGAGCCTTGATAGGACACAGGTATAAGACGCTTACGCCGCGCCAGCGTCCGTTGTCCATCGCGGTCAGCAGCGGGAACATCGCCGCTTCGGTCTTGCCGCCCGCGGTGGGCGCGACCAATACGGCGTCCTCGCCCGCGAGCAGAGGACCGATCGCGGCAGCCTGCAACGGCCGCAGCGACCGCCATCCCAGAGTGTTGACGATGTGGTGGGTGAGCGCGGGTTGCAGGGAAGCGAACGCATCGGCCTCGCCGCTCACGGCAGGTCCAATTCCACATCGTCGGCACCGGCCGCGGCATTGCGTTCGACGTCGGTGAGCTCGGCGGCGTCGAGAGTGAGCCGATAGTGGATTCGCGGATCGAACTCGGCATGTTCGTCCACGCGGTCGAGCACGTCACCGACGAGCTTGCGTAGGAAGACACGCGGCGCGACTCCCACTCGACCGCCGAGGCCGCCGGTGACGGCTGCTGCGAGCAGGTCGATGTATGAGTCGTCGACGCACTTGGCGATGCGCTGCGGGCTGCGGGCCTGCGCGCTGTACAGGTCGCGCACGCGGCGGCCGAGTTCGCCGAGCCGGGCGAGATCGAATCCGGCGAGGCGCAGTTGCACGGCGCGCGGGGAGTCGAAGCGCGGGTCAGTGGTGAAGTCGGTGGCCAGGCGCTGTGCGAGCGGCGGCAGCCGCTGGACTCCTTGCTGCCCGTCGTAGAAGGCGGGAGTGCCGGTGATCACGAGGAACAGGCCCGGGAAACGGCCGCTGTCGATCTCGTCGATGAGTTGCCGCAGTGCGTTGAGACCCTTTTCGCGCACATCGCCGCGCACGCGCTGCAGGGTCTCGATTTCGTCGAGCACGATCAGCAGACCGGGGTGCCCGCAGTCTTGCAGGACGGTCAGCAGTCCGCGCAGGAATCCGAGCGCGGCGGTGTGGTCGAGGTCTCCGCGCACGCCCGCGGCGCGTTTGGCGGCCGCCGCGACAGAGGGTTGGCCGCCGACCCACGCGACGAGCGCTTCCGCTGCGGCGTGATCGCCGGTGGCGCGCGCGTTGCGGTATCCCCGCAGGGCCGCGGCGAACGCCGGCGCGACCAGCGATACTTCCGCGAGGCGTTGCTCCATCAGTGTGTCGACGGCGGCGGACAATGCCGCGGGATCGGCTCCGACTGCGGGATTGTCGGCGGCGTCTTCCTCCAGCGTGTAGAGCCAGGCGTCGATCAGCGGCCTAAGTGCGCTGGGGTGGTGGGTCGCGGTGGACAGGTGCTCAGTCAGCCGGCGATAGACGGTTTCCAGGCGGTGCAGCGGGGTTTCGGTCTCGGAGATCTGGATCTCGGCGGTGGCCAGGCCGGCTCGTTTGGCGCGCTCGGCGAGCCAGCGGGCGAAGAAGGTCTTTCCGCTGCCGTACTCGCCGCGGACCGCGCGGAACTGCGCGCCGCCGCGGGCGACGGTGGCCAGCTCATCGTCGAGGGCGGCGGTGAAGCGGTCGAGACCTACGGCGAAGAGGTCGAGTCCGGCTTGCGGGACCGTGCCGCGCCGCAGGGCGTCGATGACCTGTCGCCGCCGCGCGGGGCTGATCGGTGCGCTCGCGTCGCCGTTCGCCGCCGCCACGGTTCCTCCTATCGTGTCGTCTGCTGCGCTGACCGCGGTTGGCGGCCTAGTGGGCCGTCGCGATCAGCGCCGTTGTGTCAGTGCCGTCGTGATCAGTGCCGTTGTGTCAGTGCCGTCGTGATCAGTATTGCGTGCCGGACCGGCAGTGACCGTGCGGCGCCGCGATCCTGCACGTCCATCGCCGCGGTCGGACATGGTCAGCCGACGCCGAACTGATCGCTCAGCAGCCGCACGTTCAGGCTGATCGTTCGTCCGGCGTCGATCCGGCCGATCACCGGGTACTGGTCTACGTTGAGCAGTCGTTCAAGGTTGGCGACGAACCCGTCGAAGGCGGCTGCGCTGCGGCCGACGGTTTCGGCGAGCACGGCGGCCGGAAGCGTTCCGTCCGCGGCGTGCAGCGCGTCGATGGCCTTGGCGACCTCGTCGTCTTTCATCTTGCGTACGAAGCGTTTCTGCTCGGTGTATGTCTGGGTCGCGACGATCGCCGCGCCGAGGGTGAGTGACGTTGCGGCTGCGCTTGTGCTCGACGGCTCAGGCGCTGGCGCTGGCTCAGTCGCTGATTCTGGCGTTGAGGGGCGCGCTTCGGCCTGCGCGTGTTGCCCTGCTGCGGCCTCGGCGGCTGTGATCGGGAAGAGCGCATCTTCCTGCGGTGGCTTCGCCGTGGCTCGGCGCGGAGGGGCAGGCGCAGGACGTTGCGGCTCGGTTGCCTGCGCTGGGTGCGCTTCGGGGGAGAGCGGCATATCTGCCCGGCCGGGTGTCCCAGGTACTGCGACGCCGCGCTCGTCGGCGCCGCTGTCTGCCTGCGCAGCGGAGGTGTTGTGCCACCAAGCCGGGATTGTCTGCCGGGGGGTCAGGGCGATCCAGCCGTCCGGAACTGGTACATCGTTCGGTAGGAAGACGAGCGCGGGCACGGTCATCTCGGCGAGGGTCGCACCGCCGTGGTAGCCGGCGCGCCGCGCCGTGTAGCGCAGGTCTTCGACGCAGGCTGCGATCAGTCGGCCGCCGCAGTCCAGGACCCGCGGTCCGGCGAGCTCGACTTCGCCGGGCCGTACCGGTTCGCCGTCGGCGGAGCGGTAACGCGGGTTCTTGACGCTGCTGCTGGTCTTCGTCGGGGTGGCGTCGAGGCTGGATCGATCGAGCACGTGCCCGTGGTCTGAGACGAGCAGCACCGGCCGGCCGTAGCTGCTAGCGAAGTCGAGCAGGCCGCGCAGATGGGCGACATGCTGGAGATCCCAGCTGGTCGCGTCACCGCGTGCGCCCTTGTCAAGTGCATCGTCCACATCGTTGAGCACGACGCCGACGACTCCTTCCACCGAGAGCGCGGCGGCCAGGGCGGGGTTCATGCGCCCGCCGGCCTGGTCGTCGGTGATCTCACGCTTGTGGAAGAGCTTGGCGGGGCCGTAGCCCTGGCGTTGCCAGAACTGCGCGAAACCCGCCTTCTCCTCCTGCTGGCCGCCCGCGCCAAGAACCCCGGTGAGGAGGGACGCACGGCTGTACTGCGTCACGGAGGGGATCACCGCGACCGCGCAGAGCCGTGTCGCAGCCGTTTGCGGTAATGGAATCTCAGGGTGCTGTGCTGAAGCGATGTGTTCCGGTGCGGTGGCTTGCAGAGCGGCCGCGGTGATCTCGGTCCAGACGTTGCGTTCGGTGAGCGCCGCGCCGAGTTGAGTGGCGACAGCCCCGGACATGCCGTCGATGACGAGCACGAGCGGCGAAAGCCCGGTGGCCTTGGCGAGCGGCAGAGCGATCCTCGGCAGCACGTCTTCGATGAGCAGTGCGCCGCCGCTGTTCCGGCTCGTCGCGCTGGTGGTCCAGTGCTGGAGAGCGGCCGCGAAGTGTACGTCCTCGCCGCTGCGGCGCGCGTAGGCGAGTTGGTATACGCGTTGATACCCGGCGGCGATGCGCTCGGCTGAGCCGCGGTCGTTTTCGACGGTTGGGTCGCCGTGGTAGAGCGTCGTAAGGGCTCTGTCGATCCAGGCGAGGGTAGTGGCGTGACGGCGCAGCGCTCCGGACACGGTTGCCAGCGCGCCAGAAGGTGCGGGCTCGGCATGCAGCCAACCCACCAAACGCAATGCCATCTCGGCTGGCGCGATCCGGTCCGCGTACAGGACGGCGAGGTGGTGCGCGGCGAGCGAGTTGAACGCTTGCTGTATCGCGGCGAGCGCCGCGTCATCGCGCGGATCAGCGCGCTGGAGCGTTTCGCCGAGCGCGACGAGCCGGGCGGTGAAACCCGCGGGCAGCAACGCACTGCCCAGAAGCGCCTTGGCGAGCTGCGGGTAGCTGGCGGCAATGCTCTCCGCGCGCCGAACGACGCCGAGGACGCGATCGCGGTGCGCCTGGGCGCGTTCCCCGCTGCCGGTCGCGGCCTGAATCCAGCGCAGGACGGCGCCTTCCGTGGCGGCGGCGTATCCGCGCAGCACCTCCAGGCTCGGTGCGCCGGCCCCGAAGAGGCCGCCGATGACGAGCAGCGCGTCGCCACCGGCGTTCGGGTCGCTAAGCGCGGTGCACAGCAGCCCAAGTGGGACGGCGTCTGCGGCCTTACCGGTCGCGGCGAGGCGCAGCACGATCGGGGCCACCGGCCCGCTGGCGTCGGCGAGCCAAGCGGACATACCGTCGCGCTCGTCTTGCGGGAGGGCGGCGTACTGGGCCGGATGATGCGTGAGAGACCACTCGAGCAACGCGCCGGGATCAGGCGCGCCGCCGTCGTGGTCACCGGTGCCGAGGCTTATGCGCGTATCGAGGAGCGCGGCGACCGCGGTGTCCCGGGTGAGCATGGCGGTCGCGGGTTTCCAGCCGGCGGCGGACCATCCGCCGGTGGGTTCGGCGGCCAGCAGTGCGTTGAGTAACCACTGCTCCTGGGCGAGGCGCCAGTCGAGTTCCCGCACGCCGAACTGTTCCTTGACCAGTTCCGCGGTGTCGACGGTGATGGTCCGGTTACGGGCGGCATAGGCGCGCAGCCCGATGCCGATCACGTCATCGGGTACTGATGTCGTGACGACGAGGACATGCGGCATCCCCGTGGTCGCTGCTGCGGACTCGACCTGGAACTGCTGCCATGCGTCGGCGATCGCGAGTACGGTCGCGCAGTCGGCCACGATCACCTGGTAGCGCTTGCCGTCGGCGGTCACGGGGAATCGCGCGCCGCGGTCAGTGTCCGGCGTGTAGCCGGCGTGGACGAGGATGAGCCGGGGCGGGTTGGCCTTGTGGGCTTTGCGCTCCAGTTCGCGCCGCACGAGCGAGGCGAGAATGCCCTGGGTCACGCGCGGCGGCGCGGTCTCGGGGGCGGCGATGGCGGCGGACATGGGTATCAGACCCCGGACTCGTCGCCGGCCGCCGGATCACCCTCGACGCGCCAGCTGAGCACGATATCCGTCCCGGGATTGCGGTCCGCGAACGCACGCACCTCGGCCAGGAGTGCGCCGATCTCGTTTTCCAGTGCGCTGGGCTGCCCGGCGCGCACGCGCCGCGAGCCGCGCCGTGGTGAGGGCGTATCGGTCCTGGACAGCCCGGGCTGACCGTGCTGCGTAATGCTGACTTCATCTGCCGCGGTCGGACCGGGTGTGGGTGGCGGTTCCACGACGGGCGACGCCACAGGCGGCGCGGCCGTTTCGAGCGTCTTCTTGGCCTGCTCGATGGCCACCGCCGCCCGCCGTTGCGATTCGGCGAGCAGCGTCACGCCGCGGGTACCCACCTCGCGCAAGGCGCCGACCAGCGACCGGGTGAACTCGTCGCTGTTGGCCGCGTCGGTGAGCCGCCGCGCGAGCGAGTGCGCTTGTTCGCCGAGGTCGTCGGCGCGCCGCGCCATTTCGTGTACTGACTCCACGATCGCCCACTGCGTCCGGTCGAGCGCCTCGCGTACCTCGGCGGCCGAGCTGATCGTCTTGGACAGGACCTGATCGCTGATCGGATAGTCGAGCGCGGCCAGTTGCCGCACGAGCGGCGTATCAGCGTCATGCCGCACGATCTTCGCGATCAGGTCGGCTGCGGCGTCGACGGCGACGAGGCGCGGTGCGTCCGCGGTCAGGCCGAGCGCCTTGAAGTGCGAGGAGGCGCGCAGCGAGTCACGCAGCGTATTGACTTCCGCCTCGGCGCGCTTGGCCTTCTCGCGCACGTCGCGAGCGAGCAGCGTGGTGTTGCGATTGTTGCGGGTCGGCGCCACGCGCGTGCCGAAGAGAATGGCGGCTTTGCTCAGCGCGGCGGCGAATTCCTGCTCGTCGGGCAGGGCTTGAGTGCGCAGCGCGTATCCGAGTTCGATGCGTTCGAGCTGGGGCGCCTCGGCGACCGGGGTCTGGCGGAACAGCCAGGTCTTGTCGGAGATGAGCGCGTACGCGGCGATGATGAGGTTGCGGGCCATCGGGTCGAGGCCGGTGTATCCGAGCTCTTCGATCCAGCGTCTGATGTCCTCGATCTTCAGGTCGGCGCTGGGGTCCAGTCCCGCTTTCGCGGCCTGCTGGTCGATGCGGCGGCGCCATTCGGTGGAGACCGTCAGCGGTCCGTCGTGCACCTCGCCGAGTTCGAGGCCGTGCACGATCTTCTTGGCGAGCGCAATGCGTGCGCTTTCGACGATGGTGCGGCCGGAGCCGTCTTCCATGGCCTGCGCGATGAGGGCCTGCACGGACTTGTAGTCGCGAAGGGTGACCAGTTCACCCTTGCCGGCTGGGTCGACGTTCAGGTGCTTCGGATAGCGCTTGGCGTATAGGCCGTCGGCAAGGTGCAGCATCGCCGCTTCGAAGCCGAGCGAGGAGCGCAGGGCGGGCCGGTAATCGGGCCATAGCGATAGGACGTGTTCGCCATCGGAGAGCGTGGCACCGAGGTTCGCCTCGTCGCCGCGATTGATGCCGTATGCCTGCTGCAGGACTGCGGTCAGCTGCGAGGTGAGGTTCTCGGCGTTGGCGGTGAGCTGCTGCTTGATGCGCATCCGGTCTTCGCTGGACAGGTGCGCGGCGACCTCGGTGAGCCGGTCGTTCTTGAGTAGCGCCTCGATGCGCAGCAGCCGGCCGAGTTGGTTGGTGCGGTTGGTGGACAGGAAGTCCGGCAGCCACACGAGGGTCGGGGCCTTGAAGCCTTCGCGGCGGAGTTGTTCGACGCGGCCCACATCGTCGTTCGGCGATGCGTTGTAACTGTCAAAGGGATAGTCGATGACGAACTTGATGTTGGCCTCGACCGCCGGTTCGAACTGCCCGTTGGCGATGGATTCCGAGTCACGGACATTCGCGAATACGAACTCGACGGTTCGCTTCGTGCCCTGCCACACGATGGTGCGCTCGTCGGTGGTGGTCGCGTCGCCGCTTATGCCGAGCGCGGTCCACACGACGCGCTTGACCCACACCCGGCGCGAACCAAGAGTGTCGCTGTCGTCGACGCGGTCGAGCAGCGGTTCGACGTCGAGGTCTGAGACGTGGACGCTGAAGACCGGATTCGCCTGCTCGCCGTCGGAGCGGATCTCGCCGAATCCGGCGGTCAGTTCGCGCAGCCGCTCGACGGCGGTGGCCCCGGCGGTGGCGACGCGGGAGCGCAGCGCGCCGTAGTTCAGCGCGGCGAGCTTTGGGCCGGTAAGGCGACTGAGCGCGGGCACATCGGGGGCGAGCGCGGATAGCAGCAGGGTCTTGACGAGCAGGTCGTCTTGGCCGAATCGCGGGTCGGCGTCGGACTGATAGCGCTCGATGAGGTTCGCGCGCACGCGGCCGTAGAGCCGGGCGGCGTTCTCGGCCTCGGCCTTCAGCCTGTCTGTGAAGGCGGCGCCGGTGCGTTCGGTGAGCACGTCCCAGAGCGCGCCGAGTGGGATGGGCTTTCCGATCTCGGTGTCGGCGTTGCGGCGAAGCAGTTCGTGCACGAGTTTCAGACCGGTGCGTTCGCGTTGCAGCGCGCCGGAGAGCGCGACCAGGACGTTGAGCAGCGCCGGGCTGAGCGGGTAGACGCTGCGGAAGTCGGCCCAGTCGGCGTGCGTCGCGCCGTGCGCGTCGAGAAGGGTGTCGCGGTCGGCCGCGTTGGCGGATTCGACGGCTTCGAAGGCTGCGTCGAGGGAGGCGTCCGCGCCGGGCCGACGCTTGAGAACACGTTCCTTGATAATCGCCGGGAGGTTGCGGTCTTCGAGGTTGATGACGTCGAACCGCTCGGCGAGATAGTTGACTTGCTGTTCGAGGTTCTTCACGTCCGCGCCGACGATGTCTTCGCCGATGAGCATGGACAGGTCGCGCTGCCGGGAGATGAACGACACGATTGGCACCGGCCGGTCTGCGTCCCCTGATTCGATGAGCTTGACCAGTTCGGAGACCTGCGTGTTGACGAAGACCTTGTCGGCCAAGTGCGCTTGCAGCCAGAGAATCAGCTCGTCGAGGAAGAGGACGATGCCGTCGTAGCCGAGGCCCTTGGCGTGGTGGGAGATCGCCGACAGGCCGGTTTCGAGCGGTACGAAGGCATCGGCGGCGCCGCGCATCCCGGCGGCGTACGCGCTGAGCGGTCCGTCGAGGAGGGCCTGCACGAGCCGGGTGCGCCGAGGGTCGCGCGGCGGCGCGGCGAACGCGTCGTCGAGTACTGACGTGGTCCATGCTCCGGCGGTCGAGCCTGCGAGCGGAGCGAGGTCGTCGAGGTCTTCCGTCGCGTGAGCGTGTGACTGCGCGTGTGCGTGTGCGTGAGCTTGTGCGTGTGCCTGCGTGTATGCCTGGCCCTGCCCCTGAGCTTGCCCCGGTGCTGAGTGTGAGTCTGAGGCCGCGCTGTACTGCGAGCCGGTCCCGCCTGTGACCTGCTGATGCTGACGGCTCGAGGCGAGCCACGAGGCGAATTTCGCGTCGTCGCTGAGGAATTCGCGTTGCCGCTTCGCGTCGGCGAGCAGCGACTCGGCGCGGTAGACGGCGGGGGTGGGCGCCTCAGGATGCAGATTGGCCACGGTGCTGACGTAGCCGCCGAGGAGAGCAGAGGTGATGTCCGTCGCGCCGACGAGGTGGTACGGAACCATCAGGAACCTGCGACCGCGCAGCCACGCGTCGTGATCCGCGATGACCGCTTGCAGACCGGGCTTGGCGCGAGCAGCCGGGTCGTTGTTGAGGATCGCGTGCAGAACGGTCAGGAAGTGCGACTTACCGGCACCGAACGAGCCGTGAAGGTACGCGGCGTGTGAGGAATTCTTCGACACGCCGGTCTTGACGAGGGAGAGGGCGGAGGCGAAAGCGCCGCGGAGTTGATCCGTTACGACGTACTCGTCGACCATGCGTTGGGTCTCGGTGA
>NZ_DATNGK010000233.1:0-65722 GCF_035605935.1 Actinocrinis sp.
CGGCCAGGCTCTCCGCCTCGGCGGCGCTGCGGGCGAGGCGGCGGCGTTCCAGTGCCGCGGTGGCCTGCGCCGCGAAGGCGGTCAGCACGCGCTGGTCGTCGGCCGGGAGGGTTCGCCCGCGCAGCACGATCACCGCGTCCGCGCCAGCTTCGACGACGGTGTCCGCCTGCGCGGGACACAGCGCGAGATCGGCGCCGGTACTGGCGACCAGCGTCCAGCGGTTGGGGTCGTCGTTCTCGTCGGGAAGATGCGGCGAGGAGTGTTCGGCGACACGTTGGAGCAGCGCGACGGAGGCCATGCCGAAGGTTTCCCGGAACCGTTGAAGCAGGGCGCTGATGGTCTCGTCGCCGCGCAGCACCGCGACCGCGAACGCGTTCAGGGTCTCGGCCTCGGCGGCGGCGTTGGCGGCGCGCCGGGTCTGCTTGGTGGCCAGGTCGACCACCGAGGCGACCGTGAGTGCGACGAGGGCGAACACGACCAGCGCGATGACGTTGTTCGCCTCGGCGATGGTGATCGAGTGGACCGGCGGGATGAAGTAGTAGTTGAGCAGCATCGAGCCCCACAGCGCCGCGATCAGCGCGGAAAGCAGGCCGCCGAGCCGCGCGATGGCCACGGTGGCGACCAGGAAGATGAGCACCTGGCTGGTGAGGTTCACGCCGTGGCGTACGGTCGTCAGTGCGAGAGTGAGCAGTGGCGGCACGACGAGCGCCGCCAGGTGACCGCGCCAGCGGCCGTCGCCCCAGCTCGCTTCACGCAGCGGATTGGGCGGCAGCCAACGCGCGCGCCGCCGCGAGGTCTTCGGCTCCTCGTGCGTGACCATGTGCACGTCGATGTCTCCGGAAAGCCGGATCGTCGTCTCGCCGATGCCGCGCCCGGTCAGGAAGCGATTGACTCGGCTGCGCCGGGATGTGCCGAGCACCAGCTGGGTGGCGTTCTGGGCGCGGGCGAACTCCAGCAGCGCACGCGGCACGTCATCGCCGACGATCGGATGGTAGGTACCGCCGAGTGATTCGACGAGATGACGCTGCGCTTCGAGGGCCGCCTGGCTGATGTCCGCGGACAGTCCGTCGGAGCGGGCAATGTGCACAGCCATCAGTTCGGCGCCGGTGCCGCCGCTTTTCGAGGAACGCGACGCGATGCGGGCCGCGCGCCGGATCAGCAGCTCACCGGCGTCGTCACCGGGCAGCGCCACCACGACCCGCTCGCGCGCCTCCCAGACCGCGCCGATCCGATGGTCCTCGCGATACTGCTGTAAGCCCTCGTCGACACGATCGGCTACCCACAGCAGCGCCAACTCTCGCAGAGCCGTGAGATTCCCGACGCGGAAGTAGTTGCCGAGCGCGGCATCGACTTTCTGCGCGGCGTACACGTTGCCGTGCGCGAGGCGCCGACGCAGCGACTCCGGGGACATGTCCACCAGCTCGATCTGGTCGGCGGAGCGCACCACCTCGTCCGGCACCGTCTCGCGCTGCGGAACCCCGGTGATCCGCCGCACGACATCGTTAAGTGACTCAAGGTGCTGAACGTTGAGAGTAGCTATCACCTCGATCCCGGCGTCCAGTAACTCCTGCACGTCCTGCCACCGCTTGGCGTGGCGGCCGCCGGGAACGTTGGTGTGCGCGAGTTCGTCGACGAGCGCGACCTGTGGCTTGCGGGCCAGTACCGCGTCGAGGTCCATTTCGCGCAACTCGCGGCCGCGATAGCCGCGCAGCAGCGGCGCGATCACCGGCAGCCCCTCGGCCAACGCGGAGGTGTGCGGCCGTCCGTGCGTCTCAACCAGCGCGACGATGACGTCGGCGCCGCGCTCGATCCGGCGATGCGCTTCTTCGAGCATCTTGTACGTCTTGCCGACTCCGGGTGCTGACCCGAGGTAGATCCGCAGCTTGCCGCGCACGCGCCCGCTCTCCTCGGCTAGTGGGAGTAGGGGTATTCGGCGTCGAGAGCCAGGTTCAGCTCCAGGACGTTGACGCCGCTCTCGCCGAGGAAGCCGAGGTCACGGCCCTCGGTGTACTGCTTCACCAGGGCGTCGACCTGAGCGGGCGAGACGCCGCGGGTGGCGGCGATCCGGCGCTCCTGCTGCTGCGCGTTGAGCGGTGTGATCTCGGGATCGAGGCCGGAGGCGGAGGTGGTGACGGCGTCGGTGGCGACTTCGCCGGGGGCGACGACATAGCCGCCGACGGAGTCGAACACTGACATGGTCTTCCGGTTGGCCGCGATGTTCGCGGCGAGCTTGTCGCTGTTGGGGCCGAGGTTGCTTCCGGCGGATTGAGCGGGATCGCAGCCGTAGTCGTTCTGCGCGCCGGAAGGCACGGCGTCGGATGGGCGCGGCTGGAAGTATTGCGGCAGTGGATTGCCCTCGCCGTCGACGAATTCCTGGCAGAGCAGTTTCGAGCCCACGCTTTGGCCCCTGCCGTTCGTGATCAGCGAGCCGTCCGCCTGGTTCTTGAACGCGGCCTGCGCGACGCCGGTGACGATCAGCGGATAGGCGACGCCGCAGATGGCCGTGAGAACGAGCAGCGCGCGCAGCGCGGCGAGGTGGCGCAGAACGGCGCCGGGGAGACGGTTCATGCTCTTACCTGCCCATTCCGGGGAGCAGCTGGATCACCAGGTCGAGCAGCTTGATGCCGACGAAGGGGATCACCAGGCCGCCGAAGCCGTAGATCCACAAATTGCGGCGTAGCAGCGC
This sequence comes from Actinocrinis sp., assembly GCF_035605935.1. Classification (GTDB taxonomy): domain Bacteria; phylum Actinomycetota; class Actinomycetes; order Streptomycetales; family Catenulisporaceae; genus Actinocrinis. The sequence continues at coordinate 2,687 of NZ_DATNGK010000233.1, forward strand.
GCTGGAAGAGGAGGGGGTGTAGCGCACTCCGCGCAGCGCCAGCGGAATCAGTGCCACGATGATCAGGGCATTGAAGACGATGGCCGAGGTGATCGCGGACTGCGGGCTGTGCAGATGCAGGATGTTGAGTTTTCCCAGGCCGGGAAAGACCCCCGCGAACATGGCCGGCACCATCGCGAAGTACTTGGCCACGTCATTGGCGATGGAGAAGGTGGTCAGTGCGCCCCGAGTGATCAGCAGCTGCTTGCCGATCTCCACGATCTCGATCAGCTTGGTCGGGTTGGAATCCAGGTCCACCATGTTCCCGGCCTCCTTCGCGGCCGAGGTGCCGGTATTCATCGCCACGCCGACGTCGGCCTGCGCGAGCGCCGGGGCGTCGTTGGTGCCGTCGCCGGTCATCGCGACCAGCTTTCCGCCCTCCTGCTCCTTTTTGATCAGGGCCATCTTGTCTTCCGCAGTGGCCTCGGCGAGGAAGTCATCGACCCCTGCTTCGTCCGCGATCGCCTTAGCGGTCAACGGATTGTCGCCGGTGATCATGACGGTCTTGATGCCCATCGTGCGCAACTCGGCGAAGCGTTCCCTGATGCCGGCTTTGACGATGTCCTTGAGGTGAATCACGCCGAGGACCCGCGCTTGGCCGTCGTGTAACTGCGCGACGACCAGGGGAGTGCCGCCGGAGCCGGAGATCGCGTCCACGATCTGGCCGACCCCGTCCGCGGGGTGGCCGCCGTTTTCGCGCACCCACTTCATGACCGCGCTCGCCGCGCCCTTGCGGATGCTCGCGCCGCTCTGTCCGTCCAGCGCCGGCAAGTCGATGCCTGACATCCGGGTCTGCGCGGTGAACTCCACGAAGGTTGCGTCGTGCACCTCGCGGCCGCGCAGTTGGTACTCCTCCTTGGCCAGCACGACGATTGAGCGGCCCTCGGGCGTCTCGTCGGCGAGGGAGGAGAGCTGCGCGGCGTCGGCGAGCGTCGCGAGGTCGACCCCGGGTACGGGCACGAACTCACTGGCCTGCCGATTGCCGAGGGTGATGGTGCCGGTCTTGTCCAGCAGCAGAGTGTTGACGTCTCCGGCGGCTTCGACCGCGCGACCGGACATGGCCAGCACATTGCGCTGTACGAGGCGGTCCATGCCCGCGATGCCGATCGCCGAGAGCAGCGCGCCGATCGTGGTCGGGATCAGCGCGACCACGAGGGCGACCAGGATGACCAGCGACTGCGGGGCGCCTGAGTAGAACGCCATCGGCTGCAGTGTCACGACGGCGAGCAGGAACACGATGGTCAGTGAGGCCAGCAGGATGTTGAGCGCGATCTCGTTCGGCGTCTTCTGCCGCGCCGCACCCTCCACCAGCGCGATCATCCGGTCGATGAAGGTCTCGCCGGGCTTGGTGGTGATGCGCACCACGATCCGGTCGGACAGCACGCGAGTGCCGCCGGTGACGGCAGATCGGTCTCCGCCGGACTCGCGGATGACGGGGGCTGATTCACCGGTGATCGCCGACTCGTCCACCGAGGCCACGCCCTCGACCACGTCCCCGTCGCCGGGGATGATCTGCCCGGCCTCGACGACGACGTAGTCGCCGAGCTTCAGTTCGGTGCCGGCGACTTCCGTCTCAGGGCCAGTGCTCCCCGGCTCCCAGGAGGTCAGGCGTCGGGCGACGGTGTGCGTCTTGGTCTTGCGCAGCGTCGCGGCCTGCGCCTTGCCCCGGCCCTCGGCGACCGCCTCGGCCAGGTTCGCGAACAGCACGGTCAGCCAGAGCCACGCGGTGATCGACCAGGCGAAGACCGAGGGATGCGCGATCGCGCCGTACGTGGTCAGCGCCGATCCGACTTCGACCACGAACATGACCGGATTCTTCAGCTGTACGCGCGGATCCAGCTTGCGCAGCGCGTCCGGCAGCGAGATCCACAGCAGCTTGGGGTCGAGAAAGCCGCCGGCGATGCGGCGCTGCTCCTGTGGCGCGGGGGCCTGGGGTCCGGGCGCTGAGGGCGCCTGAGTGGGCGTTATCGTCGCCATCTGTTACTTCAGTCCTTCTGCGAACGGGCCCAGCGCAAGCGCCGGGAAGTAGGTCAAACCGACGACGATCAGCACCACGCCGAGCAGCATGCCGACGAAGAGCGGCTTGTGCGTCTCGAGCGTTCCGGCGCAGGCCGGGGTGAGTTTCTGCTTCGCGAGCGAGCCGGCCAGCGCGCCGACGAAGATCATCGGCAGGAACCGGCCGAGCAGCATCACGACGGATCCGGTGATGTTGAAGAAGGCCGTGTTGCCGTTCAGGCCGGCGAAGGCGGATCCGTTGTTGTTGGCCATCGAGGTGAAGGCATAGAGGATCTCGGTCAGGCCGTGCGGTCCGGAGTTGTTCATCGAGGCCCGCTCGCCGGGCAGCGCGATCGCGATGCCGGTGGCGATCAGCGCGACGGCTGGGGTGGCCAGGATGTAGAGCGCCGCGTACTTCATCTCGGCCGGGCGGATCTTCTTGCCCAGATACTCCGGCGTGCGCCCGACCATCAGACCCGCGATGAACACGGTGACGATGGCCAGGATCAGCATGCCGTAGAGCCCTGATCCGGTGCCGCCCGGGGCGATCTCGCCCATCATCATGTCGAACAGGGCCATGCCGCCGCCGAACGGGGTCAGCGAGTCGTGCATGTTGTTGACCGCGCCGGTCGAGGTCAGCGTGGTGGAGGCGGTGAAGAGGCTGGATCCGGGAATGCCGAAGCGCACTTCCTTGCCCTCCATCGCGCCCTTGGCCGCCGCGACCGCGTTGCCCCAGCCGCGCGCCTCGAACCAGGTGATCAGCGCGGCGGAAGCGGCCCAGAGCGCCGCCATCACCGAGACGATCGCATAGCCCTGCTTTGGCGAGCCGACCATCTTGCCGAAGGTACGCGGCAGCGAGAAGGAGATGACCAGCAGGCTGTAGATCTCCAGCCAGTTGGTCCAGCCGTTCGGATTCTCCAGCGGGTGCGCGGAGTTGGCGTTGTAGATCCCGCCGCCATTGGTCCCGATCTCCTTGATCGCTTCCTGAGACGCGGTCGCGCCGGTGTAGAGGCTCTGCTGGCCGCCGGTGACCGTGGTGAGGGTGTGTACGTGGTTTGACAGCTCCTGCGGGATTCCGGAGGCGACCATGATGATCGCGACGACGAACGCGAAGGGCAGCAGCAGCCGCAGGTTCAGCCGCGTGAGATCCACCCAGAAGTTGCCCACCCGGTCGGTCTGCCTGCGCACGAAGCCGCGGATCAGCGTGGCGACCAGGCAGATGCCGACCGCGGCCGAGACGAAGTTCTGCACGGCGAGCCCGGCGAACTGCGCGGTGTAGCCGAGGGTGTTCTCGCCCGAGTAGTTCTGCCAGTTGGTGTTGGTGACGAAGGAGGCGGCAGTGTTGTAGGCGAGGTTCGCCTGCATCGCCGGCATGCCTAACGCCAGCATCAGATGGTCCTGGACGCGCAGGATCAGGTAGAGCAGCAGGACGCCGACCGCGGAGATCGCCAGCATCGAGCGCACGTACACCGGCCAGGTCTGGTCGGCGTCGCCGTCCACGCCCATGAGCCGGTAGAGGAACCGCTCGATCCGCCAGTGCTTGGGGGAGGTGAGGATGTGGGCGATGTAGTCGCCGAGCGGGCGGTACGAGACCGCGAGGGCGAGCACGAGGAGTCCGGCTTGCAGCCAGCCGGCAGCAACGACTGACATGGTCACAGCACCCTTTCTGTGCCGTCGATCTCGCTTCGCTCGTTCTCGGGCATCGCTGTGTTTGTTTCTGAGCCGTCGATCTCGCTTCGCTCGTTCTCGGGCATCAGAATTTCTCCGGCTTCACCAGTGCGATGACCAGGTACGCGGTCAGCAGCACGGACACGACCAGGCCGATGATGTTCTCAGCGCTCAAGTCGCTCGACCCCCTTGACGATCAGGGCGAGCACGGCGAACACCGCGACCGTCAGGACGACGAAGGCCACGTCGGCCATCTCGGGCTCCTACGAGTAATCGACGGTGCGCGGAGCCGGATCCCGGCCGCACGCACAGGCCCGCATCCGGGCCGCGTGATCCATGGAACCGCCGAATTAACCGGTTTCCTCGGTCACTCACAAAGCTCTAACGGCCCCGGGTCGAATCTCCACGCCTGGTAGACGCCGTGCGGACTGCTGCCTAGCCGGCCGTATGCGCCGCGTTAGAGACGCGCGAATTCGGCACGTGAACCCGTTGAATCGACGCCAGAGATACCGCCGGTCAGCGCGTCGGCGTCAGCGTCAGTGCCGCTTTCAGTGCCGGCGTCAGTGTCAGGCTCAGTGGTGGAAGGCGGTGCGGTTCTCCACGCCGTGCTCGCTCATCGGTCCCGGCTGCCGGTGGAGTTCGGGCAGCAGGCGGTTGAGGTCCGCGAGTAAGAGGTCTGCCAAGTCCTTGGAGAATCCGTTGCGGCACACCACTCGGATGACCGCCAGGTCCTCGCGGTTCGCCGGGAATGTGTACGCCGGCACCTGCCAGCCGCGCTCGCGCAGCCGCCGTGAGACATCGAAGACGTCGAACGCCTTCACCTCGTCCCGGGTCGTGAACGCGAAGACCGGCAACTGGTCGCCGCGGGTCAGCAGCCGGAACGCCCCGCTCGCCTCGATGCCGTCCGCGATGTGTTCGGCCACGTTGCGAGCCGCCTGCTGCACTGCGCGATAGCCGTCCCAGCCCAGCCGCAGGAAGTTGTAATACTGCGCCACCACCTCGGCCCCGGGCCGGGAGAAGTTGAGGGCGAAGGTCGGCATGTCGCCGCCGAGGTAGTTGACCTTGAACACCAGCTCCTCGGGCAGCGCCTCCTTGTCCCGCCACAGCGCCCAGCCGACACCGGGATATACGAGGCCGTACTTGTGGCCGGAGGTGTTGATCGAGGCGACCCGCGGCTGCCTGAAGTCCCAGGTCAGCTCCGGGTCGAGGAACGGCGCGACCATGGCTCCCGAGGCGCCGTCGACGTGGACCGGGATGTCGAGGCCGGTGCGCTCCTGCAACGCGTCCAGCGCCGCGCAGATCTCCGGCACCGGCTCGTAGCTGCCGTCCATCGTCGAGCCGAGCACCGCGACCACGCCGATGGTGTTCTCGTCGCACATCGCCGCCGCGGTCTCGCCGTCGAGGTGGTAACGCTCGCCCTCCATCGGGACCAGCCGCGCCTCGATCTCCCAGAAGTTGCAGAACTTCTCCCAGCAGACCTGCACGTTGATGCCCATGACCAGGTTCGGGCGAGCCTGGCCGCTGGCGTACCGGTCGGCGTTGCGCGGATTGCGCATCCAGCGGCGCTTGAGGGCGAGGCCACCGAGCATGCACGCTTCGCTCGAACCGGTGGTGGAGCAGCCGACCGCGGCCTGCGGATCGGGGGCGTTCCACAGATCCGCCAGGATCGCCACACAGCGGCGTTCGAGTTCGGCGGTCTGCGGATACTCGTCCTTGTCGATCATGTTCTTCTCGGCGCACTCCGCCATCAGCGCCGTGGCTTGCGGCTCCATCCAGGTGGTCACGAAGGTGGCCAGGTTGAGCCGGGCGTTTCCGTCGAGCATCAGCTCGTCGTGCACGAGCCGGTATGCCATCGAAGGCGGCATCGGACCGTCGGGCAGCCGGTGCGCCGGCGGCGCGATCTCGAGGGCGCCGAGCGGGTCGGCCTCCGAGAACAGCGGATTGACGGATAGACGGCGATCGCCTTGGTGTCCCTCATGAAGTGGCACCGGTCCACCATCCCACTGGTCCGCGGTGAGCGCGAGCGGTCCGCGCTACAAGTGTTAGCGGCGGGGTGGCAGCGGCGCGGGGCCGGCGCAACGTACGCGCCGGCCCCGCAGAGTTCACCTACCTGTCAGCCTGCTGCGGTCAGCCGACCGTGCAAGCGTTGCCGTTGACGGCGAACGCGGTCGGTGAGGCGTTGCTGCTGGACCAGGTTCCTTGGAAGCCGAACGAGGCCGAGCCACTGGCCGGTACGGAGCCGTTGTAGCTGACGTTGGTCGCCGTGACCTTGGTGCCGCTCTGGCTCACCGTCGCATTCCAGGCGTTGGTCACCTTCTGGTCGCCTGGCCAGGTCCAGGTGACCGTCCAGCCGGTCCACGCGCTCGTGCCGGTGTTCGCGACGGTCACGTTCGCGGTGAAGCCGCCGCCCCAGGAGTTCGGCGCGTAGGTGACCTTGCATCCGCCGGACGAGGTGGACCCGCTCGTGGTCACGGCGAGGGTGCCGGAGCGCGCGGATCGGTTGCCCGCGGTGTCCTTCGCGTAGACGGCGAAGGTGTAGCTGGTCGAGGGAGTCAGGCCACTGATTGTCGCCGCGTTCGTGGTCGGCGAGGCGAGGACGGTCTCGGTTGCGCCGTTGACGCTCACCACGTCGTACCCTGCGATGCCCGCGCTACTGGTCGACGCGGTCCAGCTCAGGTTGACCGAGGTGGACGTGATGCCCGAAGCCGTCGGTGTGCCGGGCGTCGTGGGCGGGGTCACGCTCGTGCCGGGCTTGAGGGAGATGACGGCGGCGCTGTACGGCGCGATGCTCTGCGAGGCGGCGCTACCGCTGGCCGCGGTGATGATCGACGTGCCGGGAGGTGCGAGAGTGGCCACGCTGGGTGCGCCGGATGCCGGGGTGAAGCCGGCGTAGCTCAGCGCGACGTTGTAGCTGTTGGCCGGGTCGGTGTTGACCAGCAGCACTCGCATCGAGCCGTCCGCGGCCTTGACCGCGTACGACTTGACCAGCGACTGGCTGGAACTCGCCGAGACCAGGGTGTCGCCGGGGTGGATGAACTGGCTCAGCAGCTGCATGCCGTAGTAGGCGGGGAACGGGGTGTCGGCCGCCGGTTCGCAGACCTGCGCGCCGTTGAGGGTGCCGCAACTGCCGTCCGCCAGTACGCCGTAGTCGCCGTAAGTCGCGCTGCCATAGAGGGAGGAGCCGTTGTCGCCGGTGGTCACGATGCCGTTGTGGATCTGCCACCAGTCCACGCTCGCCACGCCGCTTTGCAGCCAGCCGAGGTAGTCCTGCTCCAGATACAGGGCATTGACGATGCTCAGCGTTTGCTTGCCAGGGTTCGAAGACACCGAGTTGGTCTCGGTGATCATGATCGGCACATTGGCGCTACCGCTGTACTGGCTTAGCGAGGAGCGCAGGCTGGAGACCATCGTCGGGATCTGCGACGCGTCGCCCAGCAGTCCGGAGTCGGTCGGCCCCGGCGGAGTTACCGTGCTGGGGTTCTGCGGGTACCAGTGCACGTCGGCGAAGCCGATCTGGTTGCCCAGCGCGGAGAGCACGGTCTGGTTCCAGGTCTGCGGGCTGCCACTGTTGGTCACCCCGTCCGGCCAGTTGCCCGGCGCGGTCAGCACGACGCCGATCACGATGCTCGGGTCGACCGCCTTCATGGCACTGATGTAGGCCTTGGCGTTCTGCGCGTAAACCGCGGGACCGCAGTTGGTCGGGCTGGTGGCGGAGGTGCAGTGCTTGTCCGGTTCCCAGCCGGTGCCGCCGTAGGTGCCGTTGCCGTAGATCTCGTTGCCGATTTCCCAGTACTTGATGCCGTAATGGTGCGTGACGTTGGCGTAGCGCACCCAGTCCGCGGCCTCCTGCGCGCCGGTTTCGGCAGGGCTCTGCGACGCGCCCATGGTGTCGCCGGTGCCGTAGTTGACGGTGATCATGCCCTGCGCGCCGCTCTGGCTCAGCAGCGTGGCGTACTGGTCGAAGTTCACCGACTGCGCCTGGCCGGAGAGCACGTCGGTGTTGGTCTTCCAGTTGTACGTGTCCGACGAGGTACCACCTGGGAAGCGGATCAAGCCGATCCCGGCGTTCTTCATCAGACCGGGCACGGCGGCGTCGACCAGCTTCGAGTCATAGACCGAGCCGTTGGTGCCGATCCCGGTCGCGGGCACCGTCGCCAGCGACTGCCCGGCGTTGACGCTCACGCTCGCGGCGCCCACCGCACCCGCCGCGTGCGGTGTCACCGCGCTCGCCTGGACAGACGCTGCCGCGAGCGCGGCCGTGGCTGCTAACGGAAGCACGGCCGCGGCGAGCACGCCGCGGCGGGCTCGAGGTTTTTGTGTTCGCGCAGCATCTGTGCGCCCTGCGATGGTCATCGACGGTGCCCTCCGACGAGTGGGGAATACTGCTCAGCCGGTGGTGCCCGGCCAAAACGGCAGGATTGGTTCCGCTGGCGCTGATCGTCAAGCGTCCTGAACGAATCGCGATCATCGCGCAGCCCAGTGGAGGGCAGGCGTCGAAACTTACGCGCGGCCGACCTGTGTGCCGTCAGACACCGCGGAGCCGGGTACGCCGCATTGCGTTCGGCGTGCCCGGCTCCGCTCTTCTGCGGCAGGCTTGGGTCAGTTGCTCGTGTAGAGGGGAATTCCGACGCCGGCGGAGACGGGGTCCACGCGCAGGTAGTTCGCTCCGCTCTTGGCGCAGGCCTCGAAGGCGAATGGCAACTCGACGGACGCCTTCTGGTTCGGCGGGTAGATACGCAGTCCGAAGGCCTGCGTCGGCCCGCAGATGTTCGCCGGGTAATTTGCGACATCCACGATCTGCAGTATGACGTGCGAGGTGCTGCCCGGGGTCAGCAGTACGGTCCTGGGCGTGATGCGGTGGTCCCAGCTCGCCGGAGTGCCGAGCTGGGCGCCGCCGGCTTTGATGCCGGAGACTCCGGGAAAGCCGTACAGCGTGCAGCTCGTGGTGCCGATGTCAGAGAACTCCACCGGGAGGTAGAAGCTGCCGGCGGTCCCGCTGGGGGGTTCGCCGTACCAGACCCTGAGTTGCGAGGTCGCGCACGCGGCGACCCGAGCTCCCGTGTGCGAGGCGGAGACGGTGGCGGCGCTCGCCGCCACGCTGCCGCCGAGTGCGGCCGCGGCCACCACGCCGACGACCAGGCCGGCGAGCCGCGAGAGAGGTGTCCATTGTCGATTCAAGGCGCGTTCCCCTTTCGGTCTTCGGGGGCGAAGCCGATCCGCGCACGCCACCCGAAACCCCCGACCGGAGTCATCCGGTCACACAGAGAGACGTCCATCGCGCCAAACGGTTGAAAGGAAACGCGAAGGAGCCGGGTACGCCGCATTGTGTTCGGCGTACCCGGCTCCGGTTGCCTACTGGAGCGCTACCGGCTAGTGGTGGGCCATGTGCTCCGCGGACGCTGACGCGGTCGGCGCCGCGGCCGGCTTGTTCGCCTTGGGTGCGGGCTTGGGTGTCGGCTTGGGCGACGGGCTCGGCGTCGACTTGGCCGGCGCGCCCGTCATGTCCTGGACCGACGCCTCCGCGGCGTGGCGCCTGATCGACTCGATGCCGCTCATCGCCGCGGTCTTGGACTCGTAGGCCTCACCGACCGCGATGATCTCCCCGTTGCCGGCCTTGAGGCGGAAGCGGAACTTGCCCTTCGCATCCGTGTAGAGCTCGAACTTCCCGGCCATGCCCTGTCCTTTCTGTCGCTGGGCGATGACAGATCGAGACTCGCCGCCTTCGCGGCGCGGCGCACGGCGGCCGGTCCATCTAGGTGACCGGGCGCCTTCCGCATCCTCTTGACACTCGTGTAACGCGAGTGTTCACTGTCGCGATGGAGAGCGCTCTCCGCCTTTGGCTGGACAAAGCGCCGATCCGGGACTTTCGGGGGGTCCGAGCTGCACGTTGACGTAGTACCGTTCAGCACGCTTGTCACCGGAATCGTTTACGGAGCTGTGAACATGATCAGATCTCGATGGCGCGTCGGCATGGCGAAACCGGCCGGCGCGAGCCGCCAGCGCCCGGACCTGCGCTTGCGGCCGCGGCGCGCGGCGGCCGTGGTGGTCGCCGCGCTGGCGCTCGTCGCGGGCAGTGCGGCAACCGCCGGCGCCGCGAGCGCCGCCACGGCCGGGCGCAATACGGCTTCGCCGAGCACTGCCGGCCACGATTTCGGGCTCCCCGGCCTTCCGAAAACCGGCGGCAGCCTCGGGCCGAACGTGATCGTGTTCACCCCGGATCTGCCGCAGACCCAGATCCAGGCGACCCTGGACAATCTCGCCAACCAGCAGGTCCCCAACCAGTTCGGCAGCCAGCGGTACGCGGTGCTGTTCTCTCCCGGTACCTATGGTTCGAGTGCTGATCCGCTGGTCTTCCAGGTCGGCTTCTACACCAGCGTCGCAGGGCTCGGCATCAACCCTGGCGACACCGTGATCAACGGCTCGATCGACGTCTACAACCAGTGCTTCGCCCCGGACAACTGTGTGGCGCTGGACAACTTCTGGCGGTCGGTCTCCAACCTGACCATCAACGTGGCCGGCCAGTCGGGCTGCAAGGGCAACACCGAGTTCTGGGCCGTCTCGCAGGCCGCACCGCTGCGCCGGGTACATGTCAACGGTCTGGTAAGCCTGATGGACTACTGCGACGGCTCCCCGGACTACGCCAGCGGCGGCTTCATCGCCGACTCGCAATTCACCGGCAGCACCGTGATCAACGGCTCCCAGCAGCAATACATCACCCGAAACTCCGCGCTGGACGGCTGGACCAACGGAGTGTGGAACCAGGTGTTCTGCGGCGACTCCGGCGCGCCCGCGCAGAGCTTCGCCTCGAACTCCGGCCTTTCCGGCGGCCCGGCGCCCTACACGACGCTGGCCACGTGCCCGGTGACGCAGGAGGAGCCGTATCTGTACCTTGATTCCGCGGGCAAGTACCGCGTCTTCGTGCCCTCCGTTCAGCGCAGCTCGAACGGGCCGACCTGGTCGGCGACGACGCAGACCGCCGGGACTTCGCTTTCGCTCAACTCCTTCTACGTGGTCAACCCGAGCAGCACGGTCGCGCAGATCAACACCGCGCTCGCGCTCGGCGACAACCTGCTGTTCACCCCCGGCGTCTACAACATCCCGCGCACCATTCACGTGCTCTGGCCGAACACCAAGATCATCGGCCTTGGCTTCCCGACCCTCATCCCGACCAGCGGTAACGTCACCATGGACGTCTCCGGCGTCGGCGGCGTCAACCTCTCCGGCCTGATCTTCGACGCCGGACCGGTCAAGTCGCCGTCGCTGCTCACCGTCGGCTGGAAGGGCTTCCCGCTCAGCCACTCAGCGGACCCGGTGACCGTGGACGACGTGTTCTTCCGGGTCGGCGGCGAGCAGGCCGGCTCGGTGAAGGACGCCTTCGTCGACAACAGCGACAACTCGATCATCGATGACGTCTGGATCTGGCGCGCGGACCATGGCGCCGGGGCCGGCACGTGGACGGGTGACCAGGGCGACACCGGGCTGATCGTCAACGGCGACCACGTCACCGCGTACGGCCTCGCGGTCGAGCACTTCCAGAAGACCGAGACAGTCTGGAACGGCCAGGGCGGCACCGTGATCTTCTTCCAGAACGAGAACCCCTACGAGGTGCCGGATCAGGCCTCGTGGATGGCGAGTGCGACCCAGAAGGGTTATCCGGCCTTCTACCTCCCGAACCGGGTGACCAGCTTCCAGGGCTACGGGATGGGCAGCTACTCGTTCTTCAACCAGGGCGCCGACATCGAGAACGCGATGGCTTTCCAGGCGCCGAACGCGCTCGGCGTGCAGTTCCACGACATCCTGACGGTGTTCCTCAACGGCTCCGGCGGCATCCAATCGGTGATCAACGGCACGGGCGCTGCCGTCAACTCATCGTTCGGCGGCCCAAGCGACGTGGTCAGCTACCCGTAGCGAGGCGCTGAAACCGACGCCCCCGGCTCACCGCATTAGGCGGGGCCGGGGGCGTCGTGTCGTCGCCGGCTGACGCCAATCAGAGGGTTGATCCGTTCCCGTTATTACCGAGACACAGCGCCACCGGGCTGCCAGCCGCCACCTGAACGCGGAAGTGCCAGCTGAGCTGCCGCCCGGTGTCCGGGAACTTGACGCGCAGGCCGTGCCGGGTCCAAGCGCTCACGTGCTGATCCGCACCATCAGGCTCGTTGCCCACATACCACGAGTTGAGCACGAGTTGGCTGGTCGCGTTCGTGCCGAGCGCCTCGATCGAGACGGTTGAGCCATCGGCTACGGTCACGTCCTGGTATCCGCCGGCGGCGACGGTCATGGGGCAGCCGGGCGGCGCGACGATGACCGCCTTGTTCGAGGCCCCGAACGCGGACACGGCCAGTGGCATCAGCACCCGCATTTCGGTGTTGACGATGCGCGAGGGCAGCTCGGCCAGCTTCGCCATGGTGATGGTCGGAAGCGGGCTGCCGTAGCGATCCCTCACGTCGTAGTAGAGCGCGGGCGTGACCACGGGCAGCAGTTGGCGGTCGAGCACGGCGTCCCGGCTCAGCGCCGGGGCGCCGCGAAACAGCCAGGTGATTTCCAGCTCGTACTTCTGCGTCGTGAGCATCTTCGTGTGCGCGTGCTCTTTTTGGATGAGCACCGCGCCCCCGCCGACGACGATCACCGCGGCAGCCGTAACTGGCGCCGCCGTGCGCCACAGTCCGCGCCACTGCATGTCACGCAGCGACTCGGTCAGGATCAGCAGTACGAAGACCGCGCCGATGTACACGTACCGCGACGCCGTCGCCTGCACCGTGCCGTACTGAGCGCGCACCAGGCCGGTCAGGGTGAACTGGAGCACGATCCCGACCGCCGCCGGAATGGCAAGGCCGCAGTCCAGGTGCTTGCGATACCACAACAGCACGGCGGTCGCGGTGAGCCCGGCGAACGCGATCGGTGCCCAAAGCGAGGAGAGTGCGAAGACCCCAGCGGCGGATGTGCCGACTCCGGTGGGTGTGTAACCGATTAGGCCCCGCAGCGTGGCGATGGTGAAGATCGAATGATCCGACGCGGTGCCCTGCCGCCCGAAGGTGAGGTACCACCACACGTACGCCACCGACGGCACGATCAGTGTCCACATCAGCCTGCGGCGCTCGCGGTCGAGCGCCAGGTCCACGCCCACCGCGATCAGGAAGAACAGGCCGATCCCGGAGGACATGAGGGCCAGCAGCAGGGCCGCTGATCCGGCCGCCGCCCGCGGCCGGTTCGCGGCGGGGCGCTTGCCGAGCAGGTGCAGCGCGAGCAGGCCGAAGACCACCGAGCCGAGGAAGCCGATTTGGAACGCCCAGATGATGTCTTCCGCGCCGCGGCCGAGGAACAGCTGGATCGTGCCCGCGATGAGCCCGAGCAGGTCGCCGCAGCGCCGCCGCACCACCAGGAAGAGCAGGAAGGCCGCGCTCACGTGCATCAGCAGCAGGGCTGCCATGAACGGCATGTAACTGTGCGCGCCGTGGAGCAGGAGCAGCGTCTTGTAGATGAGCATCGGAATCGTGGACCAGTGCTCGTTGTGCGGCACGAAATACGAGCGCAGGGTCCAGCCGTGCGCGGACTCCAGGAACGACCATTCGTCGTAGTAGAAGTCCAGGTTCCGGGTGGCGAAGAGCAGGGCGCCGAAGGCGATGGCGCACAGCCCGAGCATGAGCTTCGCGGAGTGCGGGATGTGCAGGTCACGCCAGCGTTGCGCCTGGCCGTCGAATCCTGATCCGCGTGGGATCGCTCCGTTCGACGCGGTGTCGGGCGCCGCCGTCTCGGGCGTTTGCCTGGCGGATTCGGCCGATTCCGGCTCGCGGGACTGCTCGACACTCTCCCCGGCGGGACTCGCCGCACGCCTCGCGGCCACGCGTGGGATGAGCATGAGAGGTCCCTCCCGAAGGGGCCGGTCGAGATGGGTGAACGGCCGGTCGGCCGTCGATGATGATACGCGGGCGGCAGTGCACTCGGTTGCGCGCGGTCGCGAATCAGTCTCGCAAACGGCGACACCGCCGCGATGGCGCCGCGTCGTCGGGACGCTCCATCGGGCGGTGTTGCTGAGCTGATCTGTCTGGATCTATCTGGTTGTCTTCTGGTCCGCGTTATTCGGCGCTGGCCACCGCGCCACTCGTCACCGTCGTCGCGCTGTCGGCGAGTTCGGTGCGCCGCGGCTTACGCAGCACGCCGGGCGCGGTAGCGAGCACGATCAGCAAGGCGACCGCGAGGAAAACGACCGAGCCGGTGAGCGCCGCGGAGATCGCGTGCGCCAGGTGCTGCTTCGCGGCGATCGCGGCGGGCACGCCCGCGACCTGGTGCGCAGCAGCGGTGCGGGAGGCGGTGCCGAACACGGTGACCAGCACCCCGAGCCCCAGCGACCCGCCGACCTGGTGGAACGCGTTGACCAGGCCCGAGGCCGCGCCGCTGTCCTTCGGGTCGACCCCGGCGATGCCGGAAGAGGTCAACGGGATGAACGCGATGCCCATGCCGAGGCCGAGCAGCATCATCGGCAGCGCGACCCGCGGGAAGTACTGGGTGTCCGCGGAGAGCCGGCAGGTCCAGGCCATCGCGATCAGCGCGATGGAGAGGCCCGTGATCAGCAGCCTGCCGCTGCTCACCGCGCCGGCGACCTTCGGCACCAGCCGTGAGGTGGCGAACAGCACCGCGGTCATCGGCAGGAACGCGAATCCGGCCTTCAGCGCGCTGTAGTCGCGCACGTTCTGCAGGAACTGGGTCTGGAAGAAGAAGAACGCGAACATACCGCCGACGGTGAACAGCCGGGCGACATACGCCCCGGTGCGCTCGCGGCTGGCGAACAGGCGCAACGGCATGATCGGCTGCTGCGCCCGCAGTTCCACGAGCACGAACCCGGCCAACAGGAACACGGCCGCGGCGAAGGAGGCGAGCGTGGTGTGGTCGGACCAGCCGTCCGAACCGGCCCGCACGAAGCCGTAGACCAGCGCGGTCATGCCGAGCGTGGAGCTCAGCGCGCCAAGCACGTCGAACCGGCCAGGGTTGCGCTCGGTCTCCGGCAGGTAGCGCGGGGCGAGCAGTACCAGCGCGATACCGATCGGCACGTTGATGAACAAGCCCCAGCGCCACGAGGCCAGGTCGGTGAGCAGGCCGCCCACCACTAGGCCGACGCTGGCGCCCCCGCTCGACGCGGCGGCATAGAGGGAGATGGCGCGCATCCGCTCACGCGCAGTCTGGAAACTCATCATCAGCAGCGCGAGGGTGGACGGCGCGGCGATCGCCGCGGCCAGGCCCTGAATGGCGCGCGTCGTCAGCAGCCACGGACCGTTCGGGGCGAGCCCGCCGAGCAGTGAGGCCAGCGTGAACAGGGCGATGCCGCCGAGGTAGACGCGGCGGCGCCCGAGGATGTCGCCGACCCGCGCGCCGAACAGCAGCAGGCCGCCGAAAGTGAGGGTGTAGGCGTTCTGCACCCAGGACAGGCCGGTCGGCGAGAAGCCGAAGGCGTCGTGGATCTTGGGCAGCGAGGTGATCACGACCGAGGCGTCGAGCACGATCATCAGCTGGCTGGTCAGGATGATCGCCATGACCAGCGGCGAAGGAGTGCTGCGTCCAGTCGCGAGGTCCGCGGCCCGGCTTATGGAATGCCGGGCCTGAGGACGGGTTAACAAAGAAGACGGAGATGGCATGATACGGCGAGCCTTTCGATGGGAGCTCGACGAGTGGTAAAGTGGAGGCGCCCTCCAGAACTATATGGAGGATGCCTCCACTTAGCAAGCCGGAAAGGGGAACTGGGCCATGACCAGCGCGGATGCCGGGGCGGTGACGATCGTCCCCGGGCGACGTCCGCAGCGCGCCGATGCACGACGCAACTACGAGAAGCTGCTCGCGGTGGCGCGGGACGCGTTCGCGGAGAACTCCGCGGTCACCCTCGAGGAGATCGCCAGGCGCGCGCACGTCGGCATCGGGACGCTCTACCGGCACTTCCCGAACCGGCCGGCGCTGCTTGAGGGCATCTATGTCGAGCAGGTCGAGGAGCTGTGCCGCAGCGCACGCGAACTCGCCGAGGTTTTGGCGCCGTGGGATGCGCTGGTGGCGTGGCTGCACCGGTACGTCGGTTATGTGGGCACCAAGCGGGCGCTCGCCGAACAGCTGACCGCAGCTGTGGGCGCGCCGACGGCGGTATTCGGCCAATGCCGTCAGGCGCTGTTCGGCGACGGGGAGCCGCTGTTGACGCGGGCTCAGGATTCGGGCGTAGTGCGCAAAGACGTGACCTTCGAAGAGGTGGTGCGGATGGTTAGCGGCATCACGATGGCCACGTTCACCGAAGAGGGCCAGATGGAGCGGGTGCTGGACATCGCGCTCGACGGCCTGCGGACGCGGTGATCTCGGTGGCCGTGGCCGCGGCTCGGTGACCGCCGCGACCGCGGCGCATTGACGATGCCGCACGGTGTCGCATTACACCGTGCCGCGCTAAAGAGTCAGTGTCGCGCTGCACGGTGCCTATCGAACGCGGCGGCGCCGCGAGGCGCGACCATGCCCCGCGGCGCCCTATCATGCGCCGTTCATGTGCCAATACGCTGTGCCGATCAGATGGGTCAGTGCAGCAGGTTGAGCGTGTTCGCCGCGTCGTCCACGAAGTAGACGTCGTCGTTGTGAACTGTGGCGAGGCCGAATAGCGCCCCGGCGCCGGCCGGGTCGCCGGAGGAGTCAAGCTGCACGGTCTGCACCTGGTTGCCGGATGGCGTCGTGGCCACCAGGAAACCGTCGCCGGCGTTCACGGTCAGGATGTCGCCGCTGTTCGCGACCGCGAGCCCGAGTGGCGTGTTGAGCGCGCCGCCCCGGGTGACGGTCCGTCCGGTGCCCGCGCTGTCCGCACGCCACGGCGCGTTCGGGATCGCGGCGATCCGGTTGCCGACGCTGTCCGCGACGTAAAGGGTGCCGTTGGCGGCCAGACCGACGCCGGTCGGCCCGACCACCAGCGCGGCCGGGTCCGTGCGCTCGCCGAATCCGGACCCGATGACGGTGTGCGAGACCAGCCGCGGCGCGTGACCGGCCGGGATCGCCAGCCCGAGCCGCAGCACGGTGCCACGCTGCACGGTCGCGCCGTTCGCCGCCACGGTGCCGTTGAGCACGTTGCTGACGAAGAGCTCTGCGAAAGAGCCGAAGTCGAGCGCGGTCATGTCCCACGGACCGTTGATGCCGTGCCCGGACAGCGTCTCGCGTACGGCGCCGTGCGAGTCGAGCACCAGCAGGCAGCCGGCTTGCGCGGTGGCGCCGCTGCCGTCGGCGGTCGGCAGCGAGCCGACGATGACCCAGCCGGACCGCAGCGCCACCAGGGCGGTGGTCAGGCCGATGCCGCCGGGGCAGGCTCCTGGCAGGTGCGCCGCGTTGATCGTGGCGAAGGTGCTGACGTGGCCGTTCGGCCAGACCTGCACGATGGTGGTGCCGGTGCCTTGCAGGTTCGAGGCCGCGTTGAAGTTGCTGACCAGCACGTTGCCCTCGTGCAGGGCGCCGGCTGATTCGGGGACTACGGCCACGCCGTACGGGTTGACATCGCCATTGGCTGGGACGGTGGACGCGATCTGGGTGATGTTCGTGTCGACCGGGGTGGTGCGCGCGGACGCGGGAGCCATGCTGGCCGCGAACGTGAGAGCGGTGCCGGTGAGTACAGTGGCGGCGAGTTGGGCAGGGTGCAGCGTTCGTCGTCGTGCCATGAGTGCTCTCCTTGGACAGAAGACGCTGTCGTTGGCGGTGATCCGCTGACGAATGGGTGGCGTGCCCGAACCGGTTCGCGCTGTGCGTGACGCAACGGGAACGGATCCTCGCGGATACCGGTTCATCCGCCGGACGCCACCCGGGTGACGGCGTTCGCGCCTTGGCATAGCGTTGAGTTATGGCGAAGCCCACGTTGCAGATCATCGTCGGCAGCACCCGCCCCGGCCGGGTCGGAAAGCCGGTCGCCGACTGGTTTCACGAGCACGCGGCCAAGCACGCCGGCTTCGAGGCCGAGCTGATCGACCTCGCCGAGGTGAACCTGCCGCTGCTCGACGAGCCGAGGCACCCCAGATTCGCCGAATACGAGCACGAACATACCAAGGCGTGGAGCCGGCGGATCAGCGCCGGGGACGCGTACGTCTTCGTCGTGCCCGAATACAACCACGGCTACAACGCGGCGACCAAGAACGCGATCGACTATCTCAACCATGAGTGGACTGACAAACCGGTCGGCTTCGTCAGCTACGGCGGCATCGCGGCCGGCACCCGCGCGGTCGAGATGCTGATCCAGGTCGTCTCGGTACTCGGCATGATCCCGATGCCGATCCAGGTCAACATCCCGCTGATCGCCGAGCGGATGACCGCCGACCACCGGTTCACGGCCAACGAGGTGCTCGACAACAGCGCCGTGGCCATGCTCGACCAACTGGCCCGCTGGACGCACCGGCTGGGTTCCAGCCGATGAAGAAGAAGGGAACCGCCATGCCACACGAGGAGCACACCGTCACCGTGGACCGGCCGATCGGGCAGGTCTTCGCTTACCTCTCCGACGAGGAGAACGACCCCGCCTGGCGCTCGGGCATCGTCGAGATCAAGCGCGTCTCGCCGGAGGGTGGGGAGGGCGCGACGATCCGCCAGGTGCTGCGCGGCCCCGGCGGGATGAAGATGCGCGGCGACTACCGCATCACCGCCTATCAGCCGCCGAACCGCTACGAGTTCCAGGTGATCGCCGGACCGGCGCGCCCGGCCGGCCGCTTCGCCCTGGCCGAGGACGGACCGGACCGCACGACCGTCACCTTTAGCCTCGACCTTGAGCCGAAGGGCATGGCGCGGCTGATGGCCGGCCAGATCACCAAGCAGATGCGGGCCGAGGTCGGCGCGCTGGACAAGCTGAAGCAGAACCTGGAGGCGTAGCGGCGCGGCCTAGGGCCTGTGCCTCATGGCTGCTCGCAGCCCGTGCGAGCGGCGCGGAAAAGCGGGCTTGACCTTGACGCAGCGTCAACCTTCCACGATGGAGGCATGCCACACGAGACAGTAAGTCAGGCGGCGGCGCGAAGCGCGTTGCCGCAGCCCAGAGCAGCTGCCCTGGGCAGCGCGGGACAGTGCGCGCCCGAGCAGGCGGCCGCGCTCGCGGTGTCCGGTCTGCGCAAGTCCTTCGGCGAGAAGCTGGTGCTGGACGGGATCGACCTGTCCGTCGCCGCGGGGAGCGTGTTCGCGCTGCTCGGCCCGAACGGCGCCGGCAAGACGACGGCCGTGCACATTCTCTCCACCCTGATTCCGGGCGACGGCGGCCGCGCCTGGGTCGCCGGGCACGACGTTGCCGCCGAACCGGACGCGGTGCGCGCGGTCATCGGCGTGACCGGCCAGTTCTCCGCGGTCGACGGATTGCTGACCGGCCGGGAGAACCTGATCCTGATGGCCGACCTGCACCGGCTCGGCAAAGCCGAGGGCCGCAGGCGCGCCGACGCGCTGCTTGGCCGCTTCGACCTGGCCGAGGCGGGCGGCCAGCGGGTGATGACCTACTCGGGCGGGATGAAGCGGCGGCTGGACCTGGCCATGACGCTGATCGGCGCGCCACAGGTCATCTTCCTCGACGAGCCGACCACCGGCCTCGACCCGCGCAGCCGCCGCGAGCTGTGGCGGATCATCCGCGAACTGGTGGCCGACGGCGTGACCATCTTCCTCACCACGCAGTACCTCGAGGAAGCCGACCAGCTGGCCGACCAGGTCGCGGTGCTGGACCAGGGCCGGATCGTCGCGCACGGCAGCCCGGCCGAGCTCAAGCGGCGGGTGCCGGGCGGCCATATCAGCCTTCGATTCGCGGACCCCGAGGCCCTGGACCGCGCGGCGGACTGCCTGGACGTATCAGCACGCGATGACGAGACGTTCACCATCCAGGTTCCGAGCGACGGCGCAGTGCGTGCCCTGCGATCGGTGCTCGACCGCTTGGACGCGGCGGGCGTCGAGGCCGAGGAGCTGTCCGTGCACATGCCAGACCTCGACGACGTGTTCCTCGCGCTGACGGGCCGCGGCACCGAAGAAACCCACGAAAACGACAGTGCTGAAGGGACGACGGCATCATGAGTAGCCTGACTTACGCGGTGACCGACTCCGCGACGATGCTGCGGCGCACGCTGCGGCACATCCTGCGCTATCCCGCGATGCTCGCCGCGTCGCTGGGCGTGCCCGTGATCCTGTTGCTGTTCTTCGTCGGGCTGCTCGGTCGCACGCTCGGCGCTGGGCTGACCGCCTCGCACGTCGGGAGCGTCGGGCATGGCAGCTATATCGACTACGTCGCGCCCGCGATCGTGCTGCTGACGGTGGCTTCGGGCTGCATGGCGACCTCGGTGGCAGTGTGCGTCGACACCACCGAGGGCATCATCAACCGGTTCCGCACCATGTCGATCTCGCGGTCCTCGCTGCTGACCGGGCATGTGATCGCGAGCGTGATCCAGACCCTGGTCAGCGTCGCGCTGGTGATCGGGGTCGCGGTGGCGATGGGCTGGCGGCCGAGCGGCGGCGCGCTCGCCTGGCTGGCGGCGGTCGGCCTGATCGTGCTGCTCAGCTTCGCGCTCACCTGGCTCGCCGTGGCGATCGGGCTGATCTCCAAGACCCCGGAGTCCTCCAGCAACACGCCGATGCTGATCCAGTTCCTGCCGTTCCTCGGCAGTTCGTTCGTGCCGGCCGCCTCGATGCCGGCCGGGGTGCGCTGGTTCGCCGAGTACCAGCCGTTCACTGCGCTCAACCAGACCCTGCGCGGCCTGCTCAACGGCGGCCCGATCGGAAACGACGCGCTGATCTCGATCGCCTGGTGCCTGGGCATCCTCGTGGTCGGATACTGGTGGGCGCGCACGGTATTCCAGCGCGGACGCGTGCGCTGACCGGCTGAAGCAACGGGAAATCCAGCGGGGCTCAGCAAAACGGGACAGTAGCCAAACGGGACAGCCAAACGGGGAATGGAGCCAGGAGCCGACGATGACCGCGACGCTCACCATCAGCCAGCTCGCCAACTACGTCGGGGTGACCGTGCGCGCGGTGCGCCACTACCACCAGTGCGGCCTACTTCCCGAGCCCGAGCGTGACTCCTCCGGCTACCGCCGCTACGACGCGCAGGCCGTGATCGACCTGATCCGCATCAAGACCCTGGCCGAGGCCGGTGTGCCGCTGGCCAGGGTGGAGGAGCTGCTAGCCGCACAGCCGGAGCAGTTCGCCAAGGCCATCGCCGAGATTGATACGGCCCTGGCCGAGCGCGTCCGCGAGCTGAAGCGGCATCGCAAGCGGATCGCCGAGCTGGCCGGCGGAGAGCGACTCTTCCTGCCGGACGGGGTGGTCGACTTCCTGGACGAACTGCGCGCGATGGGCGTGAGCGAGCGCGGTGTGCGCACCGAACGAGACGGCTGGATCATGCTCAACGCGCGCATGCCCGAGACTGTGCCGCTTCTCATCGAACACAAGCGGTCGTATGTTGCCGACCCGGTGTTCCGGCATTTCTGCGTGGCCTATGACCAGGCTTTCGACTGGGATCCTGACGATCCGCGACTGGAGACGCTGGCTGACGAGATGTTGGACTATGTCGAGCGCCAGGCCCAGCGCGATAGCCAGATCCAGGGCTGGGACTCGTTCATTGAAAATATGGCGGACGACGCGGAGGCACTCGACGGCTCCATGATGATGCAGATCACCGACGCGTCCCCCGCCTGGCAGCGGCTGAACCGGCTGGCAGTGGAGAAGCTGCAGACGCGGTCCCTGGACAAGCCGACGCACGCCTGGCCGTTCGAGCAGAGCGGACGGGACCCCGGCGTTGGCCGCGATCGCGTCACAGGGCCATGATGGCGGTATGGCAGATCTGTATCGCGATCGGTGGATCAGCTGCACGGAAGACGGGATCATCGTGCGCTGGTACTACCTGTGGGGTACCAAAACGATCCCCTACAAGGCGATCCGCTCGGCCAAGCGGGTGCCACTGTCGCTGGCGCGCGGCAGGGGCCGCGTTTGGGGCACAGCCAATCCGCGCTACTGGGCAAGCCTCGATCCCGGCAGGCCGGGCAAGCAGTACGGGCTCGTGCTCGATCTCGGCGGGCAGGTGCGGCCGTTCATCACGCCCGACGACGTGTCAGCCGTCGAGCAGATCATCAAGGATCGGGCCGGCCTGGCTGAGATCCCCGTCGCCGATGCCGGCCCGTTCGTGTAGCGCGCCGGGCCGGCCGCGATCAGCTGGCTAATGCAGCGTGGAGATCAGCAGCTTGGCGAGGGCCAGTTCCCGCTCGACCTTCAGATCGCCGGGGCCGACCTCGATGTAGACGTCGTCCTTGAGCGCCACGACGACCGAGTCGCCCGACTGGGTCAGCGTGAGCGCCAGGTCGCCGACGCCGGAGGTCGGCGTGACGGTCCAGGCGCAGTCGCCGGTGCACGAGCGCTGTGATCGCGGCATCAACTTGGCCTTGGTGTCACCGAACTCCTGGGCCGCGGACTCGTTGTTCATCGTGGTCGGGTCGGTGCCGATCACGACGGACACGTCCAGCTGCGCTCCGCCGCTCGGCGTGGTGAACGTGTACCGGCAACTCTCGTAGCCGTGGAACCCGAGCGCCGACTGGGTGTCAGGCATCGAAGTATTCACCTTGAAGCCCACCGCGGAGCTGATCTGGTCGAGACTCACCTGGCTCGGGCCCGGCGGGACGAAACTGCCCTGCGAGCTGACCGAGGTGCATGCCACCGGGAACGGCGTCGCGCTGGACGTCGGGGAGGGCTGGCTCTGGCCGGTGGCGTCGGCAGCCGCCTCGGAGGGGGTTGCCACCATCGAGACCTGCGTCGCGCCGATGGGGGTTCCGCTGCCGACCGCGCAGCCCGATGCCAGTGAGCAACAGCCGAGGACTGCCAGCGAAGTGATGAACCGAGTCGTGGTGCGCACCGTGCGCCCTCCCGTATGCGTTACGTCGTCGAACGGTGTCCGATGCAGTGCGCTCGATGCACTGACACCGGAACGGTACGGCCCCGGGGACTGCACCACACGGCGTGAGCGCTCTCAATGCCCGAATGGGCAACGAGCTGCACACGAGTAGGCAAGGCGCGCTTCGGAGCATGGCGCCCGAATTACGTGCAGTGCGCCGAGCCGAGCTGTTGTTAGATCCACCCGCTGCGTTGCGCGTGCCAGCCGAGCTGCACCCGGTTCGCCGCGCCAGCCCGCGACATCATGCCCTTGACGCTGCGCTGCACGGTTCGCCGGCTCACGCTCAGGGTCTCGGCTATCGCGCTCTCGGCCTGGCCCTGCAGCAACATCTTCAAGATCTGCGCATCGAACTCGGTGAGCCGCTGTGGGTGCGGCTGCGGATGTGGGTGCGGGTTAGACCGGCAGGCGAGGATCTGGCCTAGCTGCATACGATTGCGGGCACCGACTTTCGCCAGCAGTATGCGTACATGCCGCTGTATGGTGCGTTCGCTCACCTGCAACCGTGCGGCGATCGCCTTGTCTGGGACGCCGTTGAGCAACAGTCGCAGGATCGGCTCGTCGAACGTGTCCGATCGTCGCCGCGGTGACTCGGCTTCGAGACGGGATTGAGCGGCAAACAGCGACGCGGCTTCGCCCGCAAAATCCTGCACGGTCCCTCCGGATGCGTTAACCCACCGCGCCCGAGTTCGCCGCGCCGCGTATGCGGCACCCGTGCGGCATAGCAATACCTATCAAAGCACTACATAACACTTCAAAAGCTCACTCTGTCGTATATGCGCCACCGGCCTCCAGCCGCGCCGCACCCTAAGACAGTCTCAGCCCCGGCTCATCCGCGGACCCGGTGCAGCCCTGGCATTGCCGCGCTGACCTGCGACGTTTATCTTGCTCTCAAGCCCTTGGCGTGTATGCGCCGAGGTCCGGGCGGGTTAGACCATTGACCGACCGACTGGTCTAGTCCAATCTGGCATCAGCATAAACACCAATCCGGAGTTCGGCGCGCTCCGGCGATAAACAAACCCACACTCCGTATTCGCACACCCACGCGAATCGGATATTTCGCGCAAGCGCGCGCACCGGAGGCGCCCGGTACGCCCGCCTCGATCGACCCCGCGGCTCCGCCGCGTCGCGCCCGCATGCGCGCCGCCGGTGCCGCCCCGTACCGGAGAGGCAGTCATGGCTCGAGTTCCCCATTTCACGGCGCGGCCGGCCCGCAAACGGGCGCTCGCCGCGGCCGGCGCCGCGCTCAGCGTCGTCCTGGCGACGGTCGGCGTGGTCGCGGCCACCACCGGCGCCCAGGCCGCCGCGGCCAACCTGGTCCAGAATCCCGGCTTCGAGTCCGGGGCGCTCTCGCCCTGGTCCTGTTCGAGTGGCGGCAGCGGCAAGGTCGTCACCAGCCCGGTGCACTCAGGCGCTGACGCGCTTCAGGCCACCCCGGCCGGCAGCGACGACGCGCAGTGCTCGCAGACCGTCAGCGTCCAGCCGAACTCCGCGTACACGCTCTCGGCCTGGGTCAACGGCTCGTATGTCTACCTGGGCGACACCGGCACCGGAACCACCGACGGCAGTACCTGGACCCCGGGCAGCGGCGGCGGCTACCAGCAGCTGACCACGAGCTTCAACACCGGAGCCAGCACTACCAGCGTGACCGTCTGGGTGCACGGTTGGTACGGCCAGCCCGCCTACGAGGCTGATGATTTCTCGCTCACCGGTCCTGGCGGCGGTGGTCCGTCGCCGAGCACCGGCCCGACCTCTTCCTCGCCGACGCCGAGTGCGAGCCCGACCGGCGGTAGCGGAGGCGGTAGTTGCTCCGCCCCGGCGTGGGTATCCACGACGGCATACAACGGCGGCGCGGTGGTCTCCTACAACGGGCATACCTGGACCGCGAAGTGGTGGACGCAGGGCGATATCCCCGGCAACAACTCCCAAAACGTGTGGACGGACAACGGCGCGTGCAGCGGAGGCGGCGGCCCGTCGCCGTCGAGCAGCCCGAGCCACAGCCCCTCGCCCAGCCCGAGCAGCACCGGCGGCGGCGGCAACGGCGGCCCGCACAAGCACGTGCTCACCGGTTACTGGCAGGACTTCGTCAACGGCGCGACCGTGCAGCGGCTCAGCGACGTGAGCAGCCAGTACGACATCGTCGCAGTGGCCTTCGCGAACGCGACGGGCACGCCGGGCCAGATCTCCTTCGCGGTGGACTCGGGCCTGTCCAGTTCGCTCGGCGGCTACAGCGACGCGCAGTTCAAGGCGGACATCGCGACGCTGCACAGCCGCGGCCAGAAGGTGATCGTCTCGGTCGGCGGCCAGAACGGCGCCATCTCGGTCGGCGACTCGACCTCGGCGGGCAACTTCGCCAGCAGCGCGGCGTCGATCATCAAGAGCTACGGCTTCGACGGCATCGACATCGACCTGGAGAACGGCGTCAACGCGACCTATATGGGTCAGGCGCTGCACTCGCTGGCCAGCCAGAGCGGCCTCGGCTCGGGCTTCATCCTGACCATGGCCCCGCAGACCATTGACATGCAGAGCACCGGGATGGCTTACTTCCAGCTCGCGCTGAACGTCAAGGACATCCTGACGATCGTGAACATGCAGTACTACAACTCCGGCTCGATGAACGGCTGCGATGGCAACGTCTACTCGGAGGGCACCGAGAACTTCCTGGTCGCCCTCGCCTGCATCCAGCTGCAGAACGGCCTGAACCCGAGCCAGGTCGGCCTCGGCGTCCCGGCCTCGACCAGTGCGGCAGGCGGCGGCTTCGTGAGCCCCTCGGTGGTCGACGCGGCGCTGGACTGCCTCGCCTCGGGCAGCAACTGCGGCAGCTTCAAGCCGTCGACGACCTGGCCCGGCATCGGCGGCGCGATGACCTGGTCGACGAACTGGGACGCCAGCGCGGGCAACCAGATCGCCAACACGGTCGGCGCGCATCTGCACGCGATGCCGTAACCAGATAGTGCCGCGGCCCCGGATGCGTTTCATACGCATCCGGGGCCGCGGTATTCGCTTGTCCAGCTGAGCGAGACAGAACGCGCGGACTTGCTGGGCGTCCTTATTGCGCGTCGTAGACGATGCCCTTGTTCACCGAGCGGACGCTCGGGCCGAGATGCACGCAGTACCACTCGCCGCGCCAGGAGATGAGCGAGAAGATCCCGAAGGACTTGGTCACGCCGTTGATCTGATAAGTCAGTCGCGTGCCGTACAGCCGGTAGTACGAACCCTTGTTGTACTCGACCCCGGGCTTGATCCACACGGCCTGGCTGGTCGGCACCGAGACCTTCACGAACTGCGCCGAGGCGGCGTGCGAGCCGAGCAGCGCGTGCGCGGCGTGGATGTCGAGGTCGTACCAGTCGATCAACCGGTTCTGGTAGTCGGCCGAGGCGTTGGAAATCGCCTTCACCTGGAGATAGGCGCTCTTCGGAAAGAAGAACGGCAGCGCGATCGACGGCTTGTCCTGCACGATCGCCTGCCACAGATCCTGCACGCCGGCTTGGAACATCGGATCGTCGGACCGCGGCAGGACGTGCGTCTGTGGCAGCGTGCCGGGGTCGACGGACGGCGAAGGACTTGGGGAGGGGGAGGGCGAGGCGGACGGGCTCGGCGCTAGCGGCGAAGGTATGGCGGTGAGCGGGATGTTGACTCCGGTGCCGTTCGTGCCAGGGCCCGTGCTGCCACCCCCGCAGCCAGCGATGGGCAATAGGGCCAACGCTGCGCACAGTGCGTAAGGCCATCGGCGCGTTGTACCGGACCGTTGCGCGCCCATGCACTTGGTCCTAATCATGGGGTGCATCCTTCCAGCCGCGCCGATTCTGCACGAGCGCGCACCGGTGCTTGCATGATGGAGTGATGTTCCCTGACTGGCAGAGCATGACGGACGCGCAGCACGAGCGCTGGGAAGCCGTGCTGGGCACTCTCGCCGCGGCCCTTCCGCCCCACGCCGCAGGCGTCATCGTCGACGGCGAACACGCTGACCTCGTCGCGGACCGGATCGCGCACGCACTGCGCTCGACTGGACGACACTGCGTCCGCCTCACCGACCAGCACCCACTCGCCGACGAGGACACCTGGCGCGCTGAGGGCACCTCGACCACCATCGCGCTCGCGGACGGCCCGCGCTGGCGCGAGAACCCGCCGACCGGCCGCTGGGAACTCGCCATCTGGCTGCGGATCCCCGGCGACCACCCAGGCAGCGGACAAGCGAACTCGAACTCCCAGGCAAAACCCGTGAGCGAGGTCGTTCTCGACCTGGCCGACCCGTCCTGGCCGATCATCCGCCGCGTCTCCGGCGCGATCGCGGTGCCCGAACACTGGTATGTCACCGAGACCCAAGCCTTCTTCGCCGTGCGCGCAGCCACCTGGGACACCAAGTTCGGCGACGACCTGCCCGCCTACGCCGCCGCCGTCGCCGAAGCCGCGCCGCCACTTGGCGGCACCGCGCTCGACCTCGGCTGCGGCACCGGCCGCGCATTGCCCGCGTTGCGCGCGGCGGTCGGCCCGACCGGTCGCGTCATCGGTCTCGACCTGACCCCGCAGATGCTTGACGCGGTGCGCTCCAGCGGCCGTGACCGGGACGCCACCGCGCTGCTGCTCGGTGATGCGCAGCGTCTTCCGTTCACGGACGCCTCTATCGACGCCATCTTCGCCGCCGGTCTGCTCAACCACCTCGACAACCAGTCGGCGGGGCTGCGCGAGCTGGCCCGCGTCACCAGGCTCGGCGGTCAGCTGATCGTCTTCCACCCGACTGGACGCGCCGCGCTGGCCGCGCGCCACGGCCGGGTTCTCGGCGCGGATGAACCGCTCGCCGAGCACGTACTCGGCGCCGCGCTGTCCAACGCGGGCTGGAAGCTGGACTACTACGACGATCCGGTGAGCCGCTTTCTCGCGCTCGCGACGCGCACGTAATTCACCGGCGCGCAGCGAGGAGCCAGGCCGTGTGTAAGAAGTAGCGTCGCGGCCCCGGCGAAACTGCTTACACACGGCCTAGAACCATCGTCGGCTCCAGCGATGAGCGCTATGATCGCGCCGCGCTCACGCAGCAGCGAGGCGACAGGGCCCACGAGTCAGGAGACTGCCGTGCCGGATGCCGACAGCACCACACAGCCGTCCCGTTTCGACGTGGACGGCGTCGGCTTGGCCTACGAGGAGGCCGGGGCCGGCGCGGCCACGCCGCTGGTCTTCATTCACGGCTGGACCGCGAACCGGCACCGCTGGGACCACCAGTTCGAGCACTTCGCCAAGTCCCGGCGGGTGCTGCGGCTCGACCTGCGCGGCCATGGCGAGAGCGACACGCCGACCGAGCGCTACAGCATCGACGGCCTCGCCGCCGATGTGCGCCGCCTGCTCGATGATCGCGGCATCGAGCGCTTCATCCCGATCGGCCACTCGATGGGCGGGATGATCGCGCAGACGCTCACCCTCGCCCAGCCCGAGCGGGTCGAGCGGCTGGTGCTGGTCGGGTCGGTGAGCCAGATGGTGTACAGCCGCTCGCGCGGCCTGGTGATGGCGGCCTCGAAGTCCGTGCCCTACAACACGTTCGTCGCGATCAACATTCAGCGCGCGTTCAAGCGGGGCTACCCGAAGGAACTGATCCGGAAGTACATCGCCGACTCACAGGCCACGCCCCGGCACGTCGTCATGTCCTGCTACGACGCGATGCGCGAGTTCGACGTGCTCGATCGGGTCCGCGAGATCCAGGTCCCGGTGCTGATCGTGCACGGCCGCCATGACATCCAGTTCCCGCCGGCCCAGGCCGAGCGCATCGCGGCGAACTGCGCGAACGCCACCGTCAAGATCCTCGACACCGGGCACGAGTGCCCGATCGAGAACCCGGGGGCCGTGACCGAGGCGATCGAGACGTTCCTCGCCGCGCCCTGAGCCGACGCAACGCTCACGCCAGAGTTCCGTGCCGGTATCCGCCCGGGAAGCTGAAGAAAATCTTGCCGCGGCGTGCAGCTAATCTTCAGGAATGCGCGTCTCCAGAATCGTGACGAATTCCGAAGCCCGGCTGCCGCAGCAGGTCTCCCGCCGCCGATTCATGGGCGGCGCGGTGGGACTGGCCGCGCTGGGCTCCTTCGCCGCGGCCTGCCAGGGGGACGCGAGCCCGGCCGCCAACTCCTCCGCAGCCAGCCCAAGCCCGGTCGCGGCGCAGAGCGGCGGTGGCGCGAGCGCGAGCCCGAGCCCGAGCGCTACGGCCGCCGCCGGGCCCGACCCGCAGCTGCTGGCCCAGCGCTACCAGGGACTCAAGCCGTTCGCCCCGGCCCCGGCGCCGCCCGCGGTCAAGCCGATCGCGCTGAGCGTGGAGCACCCGCAGGTCTTCGCCAAGGTGCCGATCAGCGACAAAGTGGTCTTCGTCACCGTCGACGACGGGATCGAGAAGGACCCGGCGTACATCCAGATGGTCAAGGACTTCCAGATCCCGATCACCATCAGCCTCGCCGACACGCTGATCCGCGATGACTACGCCTACTTCGAGAAGCTGTATCAGACCGGGTTCGTCTCGATCCAGAACCACACGGTCAACCATCCGCTCAACATGCCGAGCCTGTCCGCGCAGCGGCAGCTCGATGAGATCTCCGGACAGCAGCAGAAGCTTGAGAGGGAGTACGGAGCGACGCCGTACCTCTTCCGCGCGCCTGGCGGCAACTACAACTCCGTCACGGTGAACGCGGTCAAGCAGGCCGGTCTCAAGGGCATGATGAACTGGAAGGAGTCGATGGAGATCCACGACATGCAGTACCAGACCGCCTCGCACAACCTGCAGCCCGGCGACATCATCCTGGCCCACTTCCGCGGACCCGCGCAGCTCAAGGGCGAGACCATGGTGCAGATGATGATCAACCTCTACAAGCACATCCAGGCGCAGGGATTCACGGTCGCGGACGTCACAAAGTACGTGTGATCAGGGTTCGCGGACGTATCAGCGTTCACCGAAGTATCAGAGTTCGTTGACGTATCCGTGCTCGTTGACGTGCCAGTGCTCGTTGAGATGAAACAGCGCGAACGCGCGGCGGATCAACGGCTGCGCGACGTTGCGCACGCGCACCCCGCCGTTCGTCATGCCCTGCTCGCAGCCCGAATGCGCGTGACCGTGCACAGCCAGGTCCGCGCCGCCCTCGTCAATGGCCTGCGCCAGCAGGTAGCTGCCGAGGAACGGGAAGATCTCCGGCGACTCTCCGGCCAGCGTCTCCGGCACCGGGGAGTAGTGCGTCAGAGCGATGCGAAAGTCGCAGTCCGCTGATTTGAGCTCGTCCAGGGCCGCGCGCAATCCTTCCGCGCAGGCCTCGGAACGTCGGGCGAACGCCTTGATCTCCGGCTCGCCGAAGGCTTCGAGCGCCCGGCCGGGGAACCCGCCGCCGAAGCCCTTCGTCCCGGCGACGCCGAGCCGGAAGCCGCCCAGATCCAGCACCGCGGCCTCGCCCTCGAGAGTGCGCACGCCCTGCTTCTCTAGAATCTGGACGATCTGTTCCGGCTGCTCACCGTGATAGTCGTGATTGCCGAGCACCGCGATCACCGGCACCGGCGCGTCGGCCAGTTCCCCGGCCACGACCCGCGCCTCGTCCGCGGTGCCGTGCCGGGTCAGATCGCCGGCGAGCAGCAGGACATCCGCGCACTCGCGCAACGACTCGATCGCGGGACGCAGCGCGCCCTCGCTCGCGGTTCCGAGATGGATGTCGCCGACCGCGGCCACTCGGATCGTCATAGCTCCTCCACCAGCGGCTTGGCGTCGACGGGAGCCGGGGCCACCGTCACGTCGAGCCGCACCGGCAGCCCGGCCAGTTCCTCCTGCACGAGGTGCACGATCTCTTCCCTGCACTCGCTGGTCGCGACGGTCCCGGAGACGATCACGGCGTTCGCGCGCGCCTCGATGCGCAGCCCGAGTTCGGCGATCTCGCCGTGAGCGAGCCGATGCCGCAGCCGTTCGATGCGGTACTCGGTGTCGTCCGTCAGGTGCTGCCCAGCCTCGTTCGGGTTCTGCGTTGCGTTAGTCACGGTGCGACGCTCCCTCCGGTGCCTCCTGGTCGAACGTTGCCTGTTCGAACGCTGCCACTCCCGGCCGCGCGGGAATGACGTCGAGCCGCTCCAGCAGATAGAGGAAGGCGTCCGGCATCGGCTGGCTGCCGAACTGCGCGCGCAGCCCCGGCCAGTCGACCTTCTCGCGCAGCAGACGAGCGATCGGCAGTACCGCGCCGAAGTCGCAGTGATGCTCGGAAAACGCGGCCAGCAGGCTGCCGATCATGTCGGTCGCCGCGATGACCGGCATCCGCACCGAGTTGACTGACAGCTCCTCGGCGCGGGCCAGGAACCGCTCGTCGATCGACTGCTGCGCGAGTTCGAAAATGAGGTCCACCTGCTCGCCGCGGCACCGGGCCTTGATCAGCCAGTCCTCCGGCGGCTGATAGACCTCGAGGCCCGCTTTGCGCAGTGTGTCGGCGACCTGCTCGGCGTCTTCGCGGATGATGCAGAAATCGACGTCGTGGCGCAGGCTCATCGGGGCGCCGTGTGCGTACGCCGCTACTCCGCCGGCCAGCGCGAACCGGTGACCGGCCGCTTTGAGCAGCGAACCGACCTGCTTCGCGGCGTCGAGGATCGCTTGGGTGCGGTCGGGCGGGAACTCGGCGGTCGTCGTCGTCAGACCCATGACCAGATCGCCTTCCGGACTCCCCAGACGCTCCAGTTCCAGCTCGCTCATACGGCCCCTCCGCTCTGTGGATCAACCGCGCGTACCCGCTTCGGCCGGTAATATCCGGTCGGCTGCGGCTCAGCGTTGCGGCTGCGTCTGCCGGTGAGCCGTGCCCTGCCGGTGCGTCGCGACGACGTCGTAGACGGCGACCAGCAGCGCCAACAGCACGAGGCCGATCGCGACGACGAGACCGCGCTGGAAGGCATCCGCCCAACGCCCCGGATCGTTCGGCTGTCCGCCGCCTGTGTGCGGGCCGGCCGCCGCCGAGCCGACCGCGGCGAAGAACACCGAGCCGACCGCCGCGATGCCCACCGCGGAGCCGATCCGCTGCGCGGTCTGCAGCACCCCGGCGGCGCTGCCCGCGTAGCGGACCGGCACCTCGGACAGCGTGATGGTCTGGTTCGGCGCGATCACCAGGCCGCTGCCCAGCCCGGCCACGGCCAGCGGCGCCACGGTCGCCCAACCCACCTCCCGGCCCGGCACCATGTGCACCGCGAGCAGCGTCCCGCCGAGGCCGATGCCCACCATCACCAGTCCGGCGGTGATCAGCGGCCGGCCGAGCCGGTTCACCACGCGGCCGCCGAGCGCCGAGGCGATCCCGGAGCCGACCGCGAACGGAGTCATCGCGGCCCCGGCGAGTAGCGCGCTGTACCCGAGCCCGGCCTGTACGTAGAGGGTGAAGATGAAGAAGATCGCGGTGAATCCGGAGAAGTAGACCAGCGCGATCGCCGAGCCCAGGCTGTATGAGCGGAACCGGAAGAGCGCGAGATCGACGAGTGGATCGGCCCGGTTCTGCCGCCGTCGTTCCCAGAGCACGAAGACGGCCAGGACCAACGCGGCGGCGGGCAGCAGCAGCCACTTGAGCGGGCCGCGCCATTGCTGCTCCTCGACCAAGGGCAAAAGGATCAGCACGACGCCCATGGCGAGCAACACCACGCCGACCGGGTCCAGTCCTTCCGGCCGGCTGCCGCGGGCGTCCCGGTCCTGTTTGCGCTCGCGTGCTTGCATCTCCCGGTGGCTCGGCAGCAGCCGATACGCAGCGGGCAGCGCGGCCAGGCCGATCGGCACGTTGACGTAGAAGACCCAGCGCCAGCCGTCGGTGGGCCCACCCGCCGAGATCAGCAGCCCGCCGAGCAGCGGGCCGATCGCGGTGGACAACCCGATCACCGCGCCGAGCAGACCGAAGGCGCGGCCGCGTTCCCGGCCATGGAAGAGCTGCTGGATCAGGCCCGCGACCTGCGGGTTGAGGATGCCGCTGGCCAGGCCCTGAGCGAACCGGGCCGCTACCAGCCAGGCGGGGCCGGTGGCGACGCCCGCGAGTGCGCTGGTCAGCGTGAAGGCGGCCAGCCCGATCATGAAGGCGGTGCGGCGGCCGTGGGTATCGCCGAGCCGTCCCGCCGGAACCAGGACCAGGCCGAAGGCCAGCGCGTAACCGGACAGCACCCACTGGAGATCGTCCGGCGAAGCGTGCAGCCCAGCTTTGAGGGAAGGCAGCGCCACGTTGACGATGCTCACGTCCAGCAGCGTCATGAACCCGGCGACCAGGCACACGGCCAGCGCACGCCAGCGTGTGTCGGTTGGTCGTTTGGCGTTTTCGGCTGGGGACGACGCGCTGTTGGACGACGCGGTGTTACGAGTCTCTGCTGACACGGGCTGGCTCGGCTCTGTCGGGATCGGCGTGCTCGCTTCAGCTCTCCAGTGCCGGACGCTGTCAAACGATCGCTACACGACCGCCCGAGCCGGGCGGTAGACGATCAGCGAACGTGGCTCTTTGCCGACGTCAAGCTGTGACTCGGCGCCGGCGGCCTCGCCGTCCACGCAAAAGCCGAGCTCCCCGGCGGCGCTGGACAGAGTCAGCGTCGTGGCGGCGCGGTATTGGTACACGCGGCTGTTCGCGAGGGTCCCGGTGGCCAGCGCGGCGAGCAGCCGGACGCGGGCGAGCGGCTTGCCGGCATCGACGATCCGGATGTCCAGATCGCCGTCTTCCAGGCGCGGGCGGCCGGACGGCGCGAGACCGGCTGGCTGGTAACGGCAGTTACCCGCGAACAGCAGCCACAGGCGCCGCTCGACACCGTCCACTCGGCACTCCACCGGCTTGCCATCGCGCAGCACGTCGATCGCGCCGGCCAGAATGGCAGGCCATTTGCCGAGCAGGTGCTCATAGCGCTCGCGGGCATGGACCAGGTCGACGTAGGCACCGACGCTGAAGGTGTTCACGAACACGTGGTCATTGACGGTGCCCACATCGACCGCGATCGCCTCCCCCTTCTGCAATGCGGCGACGGCGTCGTCAACGGTCTCGATGCCGATGTCGCGGGCGAAGTGGTTGAGTGTTCCGGCCGGGACCACGAGCAGCGGCACGCCGGCCCGGAGCGCGGCGCCGACCGCGGCGTTGATCGTGCCGTCACCCCCGGCGACACCGAGCACCACGGCCCGTTTCGTGGCCTGCTCCAGTAGCCCCGGCAGATCCGCGCCGTCTTGCGCGACGACGATCTCGGCCGCGGGCAGTTGCTCAAGGATCTGCTGCTCCAGCTGTTCGGTGCCGTTCTTTTCGCCGCTGTTCTGTTCTCCGCCGCGCCCCGCAGCCGCGTTCAGGACCAGGACAAGTTCCTCGCCGGTGACCAACGCCGGCGCTTCGTTGCCGGCCGGTGGCGCCTGCGCGGGTTCCGGGTCGAGCGGCGGCCACCACCGGGTGGTGAGCAAACCGGCCGCGACGCCGAGTGCCGCTCCCGCTACCACATCGGTCGGGTAGTGCACCCCGGTGACCACACGGGACGCGGCGACCCCGACGGCCAGCGCGGCGACCGGGAGCGCCAAATAAGGATTCTCCAATGCCACGCCGGTGGCGAAGGCGGCGGCCGAGGCGGCGTGGCCGGAGGGGAAGGAGGAGCTCTCCGGCACGCGGCGCAGCTGCCGGATCAGCGGGATGTCCACCAGCCCGGGCCGCTGCCTGCGGATCAGGGTTTTGCCGACCAGGTTCGCCGAGGCGCTGGCCACGCTCACCGAGGCCAGCCCGCGCAGGGCGGCGCGGCGGGTGTTGCGTCGCGGTGTCGCGGCCATCGTCGCGGCCAGGCCGATCCAGAGCTTGCCGTGATCAGCCGCGCGGCCAAGCTTGGGCAACACATGATCGAGAACCCGCGACTGCGTAGGCGACACGAAGCCCATCAGATGTCTGTCAAAGCCGGAAATGCGGAGCGGGCGTACAGGCATGGCTACCTCCCCTGGGGACTGCCGCCGTTTACCCACCACCCGCGAGGGCACACGGGCGTCACCGGATATCCGAGCGTTGATCACCTCGGTGGAAACGGCACGGTGCCGAAGCGGCATGGTGTTGGCACGGTAGGACTGGAAGGGAGCGACCGATGGCCGTCAGCTCGCACATGCGTGGATATTCCACGCGGCGGATGGCGCGTGGCGACGCGATACGGACGCTGGGGCGAGTAGGGTTCGT
Source organism: Actinocrinis sp. (assembly GCF_035605935.1). Classification (GTDB taxonomy): domain Bacteria; phylum Actinomycetota; class Actinomycetes; order Streptomycetales; family Catenulisporaceae; genus Actinocrinis. The sequence continues at coordinate 37,397 of NZ_DATNGK010000233.1, forward strand.
CGCCCGCGGGATCGTCTATCTGATCATCGGCTGGATAACGCTGCTCATCGCGTTTCAGCACAAATCCCTGGAGGCGGACCGTACCGGAGCGCTTGAGCTCATCGCGAGCAAGCCGCTCGGCTCGGTACTGCTGTGGTTCCTGGTCGTCGGTTTCGGCGGGATGGCGCTGTGGCGACTGTCGCAGGCCGCATACCCGCCGCCAGGCAAGAGGGGCGCGGGCTCGCGCGCCGCATCGCTCTTCCGCGTCGTGCTGTACGCGATCGCCTGCGTCAGCACCCTGAGTTTCGTGCTGACCCACCACGCCAGCGGCTCGACGAATCAGGCTTCGCAGGACTTCACCGCCCGCACGATGACGCATTCGGGCGGCCAGTTGCTGGTGGCGCTGGTCGGCGTCGCGCTCATCATCGGCGGACTGGCTCTGGTCTGGCGCGGCGTGAAGCGTTCCTTCGCCAAGAACCTCAAGCTGAGCTCGATGAGCGCGGCCAAGCGGCGCTGGGTGCTGCGGCTCGGCACGATCGGCAACATCGCACGCGGCGTGGTTTTCGCCGCGGTCGGCGGGTTCATGCTCGACGCGGCGGTCACCTTCGATCCGGCGCGAGCCAAGGGCGTCGATGCGACGCTACGTTCATTCGCGGCCGCGTCTTACGGTCCGGTGCTGCTTGTGCTGATGGCGTTCGGCCTGGCCGCGTTCGGCCTCTACTCCTGGGGCGAGGCGCGGTGGCGGCGGCTCTAGGGCGAAAAAGCTAGAGGCTCGAGGCCGTCGGGGCGTTACGCCCCGACGGCCAGTTCGTTGCGGGCTTGCGCGACGGTCGGATAAACGGTGAACGTGCCGCGCAGGCACATGTGCTCCAGCAGCCGGCGAACCCACGGGCGCGGAGCGGCGAGACAGAGCCAGCCCCCTGACGCGCTGAGAGCGGCTTGCCAGCGGGTCAACTCGGTGATCGCGTCGCCGTCGAGGTCGTAGAGCCGTGAGAGATCGAGGAGGACGCGAGTGCGCCCCGCGCGTACCAAACCGTCCAGGGTTCGGGTCAACTCGCCGATCCGGTCGGTGTAGAGCTCGCCCCACATCTGCATGACGACGTGGTCATCGTCGCATTGAACGCGCAGCTCGAGCCGGTGCGCGGATCCGGCCTCAAGATTGGACTCGGTGACGACAGACATGGTTCTCCTCCTCGCTACCCGGCTCAGAACTGGTGCGCAGCACGCGATTGCCTGCGCGCGGCGCACAGTCCGTTACTCGGGGGGAGCCGTCTGTACCCGCCGCCGCGCAAAACATGCGCCCCGCCGACGCGCCGCATGATCGCCCAGTTCACGGGTACCGATGAATGCCTAGCCGGGTGGATCCGTTCGCGATGGCGCACGGCCCGGCATGAACCTGGGTCACAGGATGGGAGGCGGGTCATGCTTGTCGTAGGACTGCTGCTCCTCGCCGCGGCGGTGGCCGTCGGCGCGGCTGGAGTCGCGGCAAACACCGGCACTGAACACCAGCTGTCCAGCGGTTTCACGCTCTTCGGCTATCACCTGCACGGTTCGGCCGGGCGGCTGTACCTGGCCGGATTGGTGATCGGGGCGGTAGCGATGTTGGGCTTCATGATGGTGGCCGAAGGGCTGCGCCGCGACGCCGCGCTGCGCCGCGAACTCGGCCGGTTCCGCCGCGACGCCCGCGCTCGTCGCCGGGCCGAGGCCGGCGGTCCGGGCAAGACGGCTCCGGTGGCTACGGCTCCCGCGGCTGCCACCGCGCCCGCCAAGGTAGTGCCTGCCAAGAAGGCAGAGCCCGTCGTCGCGCGCACTGCTGACGCGACCGACACCTCGGCCGAGCGTTCGGCGCGACGCCGCGGGCTGCGTGGCTGGCGGCCGGCGCGCCCGGCGAGTTAACGATCTGAGCTGAAAACGCCGGTGCCTCCGAGTAGTGACGTACTCGGAGGCACCGGCGTCTCAGGCCTCGATCCTAGCCGGTGAACTCAGGTATCGATGGCGGTCGGTGAGTTCAGCTGGCGAATACCTGGAACTCAGCGAGCTGACCGGCCGGCCAGCCGCTGTTGCCGGTGAAGTTGAGCCGCACGAACCGGGTGTTCGCCGCGTTGAAGGTGATGGCGACCGTGTTGCCGGTCGCCGGGTTGAAGGTGTAGCCCGCAGCGCCGACGATCGTGCTGAAGTTGGATCCGTCGGTGCTGCCCAGCACGGACAGCGTCTGCGTGCGGGTCGCCCAGGCGCTGGACGGCGGCAGGTCGAGCACGATCCGGCCGATGGTCTTCGTCGAGCCCAGGTCAACCTGGAGCCACTGCGGGAACGCGTTGTCCGTGCTCTCCCAGTAGCTGCTGGTGTTGCCGTCGACCGAGTTCGCGGGCGTATACGACTGTGTATACCCGCTTGCCGAGGTCGGCTGGTTCAGCGCCAGGTTCGTGTTCGAGTTCACGCCGCCGCTGGGAAAGACCTCGAAGTCAGAGAGCTGACCGGCCGGCCAGCCGGTGTTGCCGGTGATGTTGACCCGGACGTACCGGGCTGTGGTCGCGCCGAAGGTGATCGTTGCGGTGTTGTTGTTGGCGTTCGGGTCGAAGGTGTAGCCGGTCGATCCGACGACGGTGGCGAAGTTCGATCCGTCTGTGGAGCCGAGTACCGAGAGGGTCTGGGTCCGGGCGCCCCAAGCCGTCGACGGCGGCAGCTTCAGGATCAGCTTGCCGATGCTGTAGTTCTGGCCGAGGTCGACCTGCGCCCACTGCGGGAAGGAGCCGTTGGCGCTCTCCCAGTAGGACGAGGCGTCGGCGTCGGTCAGGTTCGAGGCGAGGTACGGGCCGTTGACGGAGCTGGCCGAGGCGGGCTGCCCGGCCGCGATGTTGGTGGCGCTGCCGATCCCGCTGCCGGTCAGGGCGATCGTGGTTGGGCTGTTGTTGGCATTGCTGGTGACGGTGAGCGTTCCGGTGCGGGCGCCGCTCGCGGTCGGCTTGAACGTGACGGTCACGACGCAGGACGCGTTGACTGCGACCGTCGAGCAGTTGTTGGTCTGGCTATAGTCACCGCTGACCGAGACCCCTGAGACAGTGGCCGAGGTGGTGCCGGTGTTGGTCACCGTCACGTTCTGCGCGGTCGAGGTCGAACCGACGACCGTGCCCCCGAAGGACAGGCTCGCCGGGCTCGCGTTGAGCACCGGTCCTGGCGCGGTTCCGGTGCCGGACAGGGTGACGGTGTTGGTGACGCCCCCGGCGTTGACCGTCAGGGTTCCGCTACGGCTACCTGCCGCGCTCGGCTTGAAGGTCACGTTCACCGTGCACGAGCCGTTCGCCGCGATGGACGAGCCGCAGTTGCTGGTCTGTGCATAGTCGCCGCTCGTCGAGATCGACGAGACGGAGGCGGCCGAGCCGGTCGGGTTGGAGACGGTCACGGTCTGCGCGGCGGAGGTCGCGCCGACGGCCACCGAGCCGAAGTTGAGCGCGGTCGGGGTGACCGCCACGCCGTTGTTCGGGTACGGCGGGAAGACCGGAGCCGGGTTGTCCCCATTGCATTGCGTCGGGTTGATGCCGGAGTTGCCGCCGTTGTCGGTGATGGCGAAGGCCGAGCCTTCGCAGCTGTAGCTCGGCGCGTTGCCCGCGTTGGCCTGCGCGACACCCGTGGCGGTGACGTTTTGCGCGCTCGCGGTTCCGCCGGTCTGCTCTTGGAGGGCGAAGGTTCCAGCGCCGGCGATGGTGACGTTGTTGAGGTTGACGCCGCTGATGGTGCCCTCGACCCACTGGATAGCCTCATAAGGGCTCTGCTCGATTAGGGCATTGCTGACGTTGATCGGACCGGTGATCGCGCCCTGGCTTGCGTCGAACCACAGCGAGCCGACGCCGAACTGCCAGTTCGGGTCGAGCGAGCCATTCCGAATCAGGGTATTGTTCTGGATGGTGGTGGTGCCGACCGGGGTGGAGCTGAAGCGCTGGCCGACGTGGATGCCGCCGCCCTGGGTGATTCCGGTGTCCTGAACCAGGTTTCCGGTCACCGTGTTGTCGTGCCCGCCGTAGATCGCGATGCCGTTGGCGAGCATCTGAAGCTGCACGGTGTTGTTTGAGATCGTGTCGTTGGCGTCGGCTCCGATGCCGGAGTCGGCCCAGGTGGCGATGCCGTCGTCGCCGGTGTTGCGCAGGTCGCTGTTGGTCACGGTGGAGTTGGTGACGCCGCCGTGGAAGTTGATGCCGTCCGCGGTGGTGTCCCGGATCCGCAGGCCGCTGAAGGTGAGGCCGTTCATCGGGCCGTCCATCCAGGCGCCGACCTTCATGTGCTCGATCCACAGATTCGAGGCCGAGGAACTGCTCATCGCGCCGCCGATGCCGTTGACCTGGCAGCTGTCGCAGCGTTCTTGCACGTTGCCGGAGATGGCGAAGTTCTGCAGGTGCACGTTCGTGCTCGGATTCGGCGCGGAGTTGCCGTAGAAACCGGGCGCGGTGCCGGTGACGGTCGAGTACCACATGCCCGCGCCGGCGATCGTCACGTTGTTGACGCCGATGTGGCCCGGGACGTTGTACGTGCCCGGCGGGATCCACACGGTGCCGCCCGAACCGGCTGCGCTGATCGCCGCATTGAACGCGGAGGTCGAGTCGTTAACGCCGCCGGCGTCGGCGCCGTAGCTGGTCACCGAGACCGAGCCGGCGGGCTGGGTGAGCGCGGCGCCGACGTTCTCGAAGTCGGCGAAGTCGATCGTGTAGGCGGAGGCGGTGTCCTCGGCGTCGACCTGGAGAGTAAAGGTGGTGCCGGCCGGATAGGTCGTGCTGAACAGCCGGTGCGTCTCGTCGTAGAAGTGGTGCGGATTGCTGCCGGGGGAGTTGGTGAACGGGTAGCTGCCGTAGTACCAGCTGTAGGCGTTGGTGAGGGTGAAGTCGCTTTGCTTGGTGCCGTTGATGTAGAGCGAGAGCGGCGCGGTGTAGACGGAGCCGCCCGAGGTGTCCGGGATCGAATACCGGAAGTCGATTGAGTTGGTGGCGACCGGCGTGGTGAAGGTGACGTACTTGCCGGTGCCTTGCAGCGTGACCGCCTTGCGGTACGACGCCTCGTCGGCGAGCTGGCCTTGGGTGTAGCTGGGGCCGATGACCGATCCGTTCGTGGCGGAGTTCTCGGCTTGTACCTCGACGTACGCGAGGCTGGCGCCGGTGCCGCCGGTGGCCGCGGCCTGCGCGGTGGGCATCGCGAGGGCGACCACGCCGCCGGCCAGTAGCGCGGCGCTGCCGGTGAGCGCGGCGGCGCGGCGTAACCGTCCGGCCTGGTGAGCAGGGCTGGGGGAGGGGTGGGACAAGGTTCTGCTCCTTTCAGCGCGACGCCGAAGCAGCAGCTCAGTGGGCGGCGCCGGGTGCGGGTGAGCGGGAGGAGCACGCGTGGGTGGAGCGAGGTGGGTGGAGCAAGGAGGAAGGTAACTTCTTCGACATCAAGATGCAATATCTAGACGGATCTCTGGTGAAAATTTACTTAGCCTTGCAAGGCTGGTGAGTGCGGGCACGTCACAGCGCGGACCGGCGAGGCAGCTGCCTCGCCGGTCCGCGCTGTTGTGTGATCCGCGCGGTTGGTCCGCTAGGCCGGGAGCACCACCAGATCGCGGTCGGTGCGGTTCAGCCGCTCGCCGCCGCTTTCGGTGCAGATGACGATGTCCTCGATGCGCGCGCCGAACCGGCCCGGAAGGTAGATCCCCGGTTCGATGGAGAAGGCCATTCCTGGCTCAAGCGGCCGCGAGCTACCGGCGACGATGTAGGGCTCCTCGTGCGTCTCAAGGCCGATTCCGTGGCCGGTGCGGTGGATGAACCGGTCACCATATCCGGCCGCTGCGATCATGTCGCGGCCCACCGCGTCAAGCTGTTCCGCGGTGATCCCTGGTCGCACCGCTTCGACTTGCGCGCGCTGCGCGTTGAGCAGCACCTCGTACAGCTCAAGGAACTCCTTCGGCGGCTCGCCGACCGCGTACACGCGCGTGGAGTCTGAGCAATAGCCGTCGCGGGTCGTGCCGCCGATGTCGACGACCACTGGGTCACCGGGCTCGATCGTCCGGTCGGAGACGTCATGATGTGGGCTGGCGCCGTTCGGGCCCGCGGCCACGATCACGAAATCGACCCGCTCATGTCCCTCGGCGAGGATCGCGTCCGCGATGTCCCGGCCGACCTCGCGCTCGGTGCGGCCCGCGCGCAGCCACTCGCCCATGCGCGCGTGCACGCGGTCGATCGCGGCGCCGGCCCGCCGCAGCGCCTCGGCCTCAGCGGGCGTCTTGAGCTGTCGCAGCGCGCTGAGCACGCCACCGGCCAGGTCCTGCTCCGCATCCGGCAGAACCCTGCGAAACTCGGCCGCCTTCTCCACCCACATGTGGTTGTCCAGGCCGACCCGCTTGGCTCCGGACACGCGGGCGGCCGCGATCGCGTACGGGTCGTCGGTCTCGTTCCACGCCACGATCTCCAGACCCGAGGCTCCGGCCGCGGAGGCCGCCGCGACCGGCTGCTCCAGCGCGGGCACCAGCAGACACGGCTCCCCGCTGACCGGCAGCACCAGGCAGGTAAGCCGCTCGAAGGGCAGCGCGTCGTAGCCGGTCAGGTAGCGCAGGTCCGCGCCGGGGCAGACCAGGAGCGCGTCCAGACCGGCCCGCGCGGCGGCCTCGCGGGCGAAATGCAGGCGCTGCGCCGGGTAGAGGGCCGAAATCTCGCCGCCGTCAGACATGGCAACTCCAGAGCGTTCAACGGGACACTGATCCGCTCCATCCTGCCGCATCCCGGTCTTGAGAACTCGGCGGCGCAGCGCAGCGTGTGCCTAGAACGTGAAGCGCTCCTCCTAGAACGTGAAGCGCTCCTTGTGGATGTGGCGACGCGGCACCCGCGCCTCGCGCAGCGACTGCCCGGCGGCCTGGATCATGCTGCTCGATCCGCACAGGAAGACATCGCGGTGCTGGATGTCGGGCACCAGCGAGGTGATTCGTTCCGCGCTGAGCGGGCCCGGGTTGGCGTCCCGCGGACCGAGCAGGTAGTGCACCGTCAGCCGGCCGCCGGCGGCGAGCCATTCGAGTTCCCGGTGGAACACGATGTCGCCTCGGCGCGACGCGCGGTAGAGCAGCACCAAGTCCTCACCGGCAGCGGCCAGCGGATCGATCAGCGCGCGCAGCGGCGTGATGCCGATGCCGCCCGCGATCAGCACAACCTTGCGGCGGGTGCGCAGCGCGGCGGTCATGGCGCCGTACGGACCCTCGGCGAAGACACGGACGCCCGGTTGCAGCTCCTGCAGCGCCCTGGTGTGGTCGCCGAGCGCGCCGACCGTGATACGCAGCCACTCGCGGTTCGGGGCCGCGGAAAGCGAGAACGGGTGCGACTGCCACCAGAAGCCGCGGGCCAGGAATCGCCAGCGGAAGAACTGGCCCGGCTCGGCCTGGAGCCGGCGCAGGTGGCGGCCCGTCAGGTAGATGGACACCGCATCGTCGGACTCGCGCTGCACGTCGACCACGCGCAGCCGGTGCCGCATCGAGAAGATGACCGGCTTTACGACGCGGAACGCGAACACGGTCAGCGCCACCGCGACGTACAGGCCGACCGCGAACAGTCGCGCGCCATAGTTCGCGTCGAAGGTGCCGCCCGCGGTGAACTCGTGCGTGAAGAACAGCACGATCGCGAGGTACACGAGATAGTGCGTGTACTGCCACGTCTCGTACCGCACCCGCCTGCGCACGGCCCGCGCCGAGATGAATCCGATAAGGAGCAGAAGTCCTAGCCCGATCGTCGCGTCGAGCAGGTAGGGCATGTCGAGGATCATCAAGAACTGCGACGGTACCTTGTTCACAGAGCCGGCGTAGCCGAGGGTGATCAGGGCGGCGTGCGCGAGCAGCAGCAGCACCAGCGATTCGCCACTGGCCCGGTGCGCGGCGGTCAGCCAGTCCGAGCCGATCGCCCGCTCCAGCCACGGAATCCGGGCCATCAGCAGCACCTGGATCAGCACCAGGTAGGCGCCGAGCATGCCCGCGGCCTGACCGGCGGCGGTGGCCTGACCGCCGAGGTTGGCCAGCGTCGTGTCCGGCGTGTCCATCCAGAAGAAGGCCAGCACCGCGATCGCGCCCACGATCACCAGGCCAAACAAGCCGGCCGCGATGTACTCGCGCGGCGGCAACGCGCGTGTCGAAAGACGCGATCGGTGCAGCGGGCGCGCGCGGTACGCGAACGGCGTCGACACGGCTACGCGTTGCCCCGGCACGACCGGCGGCGCCTGACCGCCCGCTCGCCCCTGCGCTGCTACCCGAGACTGCGCGGCGACCCGAGACTGCGCCGTGGCACGAACCTGAGCCGCGACCCGCGCCTGCGGGGTCGGTCGACCACCCGACGGCGGCCGGCCCGGCCCAGGCGGAGGCACGGAGACGGCACGATCCACCCATTCCGCCATGGTCTACAGCTCCACATGCCTGGTTGCGGCCTTGTCCCCTCCTGGGTGGCCTCTTGTGGGCGGTCCACGACGAAGAGGCGCATTCGGTTCATTGCCGGTTCGCGGACCGAGCTGTTACAGAACGCGTAGAACCGATTACGGGCTTCATCCGTGCGGACAGGTCGACACACCCGGCCCGAGTTTTCTTGGGAGCGCACTCGATGACCATCACGCATGAGCCGTCCGACCTGCTGACCGACGACGCCGCCGCCAAGCAATCCTGCGAAGCAGGCGCCTGCGCGCGCTTCGCGCTGAACCGGCGTGGCCTGCTGCGCGGCGCGGCGGCGGCCGGGACGGCGGTCGTCGCCGGGGCCGGGCTGTCCGCGTGCGGCCACATCCTGGACCCGAACGAGAACGCCGCGGACGGCGCGCCGCCCAGCGGCGCGACCGTCACCGACATGACCGCACCCCCGGCGACGGCCAGTGCGGCGGCCAAGCCGATGAGCGGCGGCGCCGGCATGGACGCGAGCAAGATGCCGGATCAGACCATGAAGACCACCGCCGCCATGCCGACCGGCACGCTGCTCGGCAAGGCCTCGCAGATCCCGGTGGGCGGCGGCGTCGTCTTCGCGAACCATCAGGTCGTGGTGACTCAGCCGAAAGCCGGAACCTACAAGGCATTCAGCTCGGTCTGCACCCATGCCGGATGCCAGTGCAATGAGGTAGCCTCAGGCATGATCAACTGCCCGTGCCACGGCGCCTCATTCAGCATCAGCGACGGTTCGGCGCTGCAAGGCCCGACTCAGACTCCGTTGCCCGCTAAAACCGTGACGGTCACCAATGGGGAAATCCGTCTCCAGGCGTGATCGGCATGGTTTCGGCGAGTGGCGCGAGCGCGGCCTGGATCGGGATCGCCGTCGTGGGGATCCTCAGCCAGGCCGCACCAGCGGTCTATTGGTTCGTCAGGAAGCGGCGCAGGACGTGACGGTCATGCCCTGACCGGTTCCCGTGCCCTGGAAGCCGAAGTTGGTCGTCTGCCCGGCGCCGACGCTGCCGTTATAGCTGACGTTCGCGAACTTCACCGTTCCAGTGCCGCTGGCCGACGCGTTCCAGGCGCTGGTCACCGCTGCGCCTGACGGAAGGTTGATCGTCACCGTCCAGGAGTGGATCGCGGACGCCCCGGCGGTCACGTTGACGCTGGCCGTGAAGCCGCCCTGCCACTGATTCACCGCTACCGCCGCCGAGCAGCCGCTCGGGGGCGGGGGAGGTTTCTAAGGCTATCGCTGGAAAGTTCCACAGTGGTTCGGCCATTGCTGGCCTAACGTCGGGGAGTCAGCGCCCGATCTCACGCGGCGCGGTGGTTTCGCGCACCACCAGCTCGGTGACCAGATCCACCCGGCTGGTCGGCAGATCCGCGCCGCGGGCCAGGTCGAGCAGCATCCGGGTCGCCGTCTCGGCCATGTCGCGCAGCGGCTGGTTCACCGTGGTGAGCGCCGGATCGGTCCACGCGGCCACCGGCAGGTTGTCGTAGCCGATCACGGAGACCTGTCCGGGCACGTCCAGGCCGAGCCGCCGCGCGGCCCGCAGCACGCCCATCGCCTGGAGGTCCGAGCCGGCAAACACCGCGGTCGGCCGGTCGGCCCGGTCGAGCAGCTTCAAGCCGTATTCGTACCCTGCGTCAACGTAGAAGTTGCCGTAGAGCACCAGCTCTGGATCGACCGGCAGGTCGGCCTCGTCGTGCGCGGAGCGGAAGCCGGAGACCCGGGCGCGGCTGCACAGCACGTCGCGCGGCCCTGAGATGATCGCGATGCGCCGGTGACCGAGTTCCAGCAGGTGCCTGGCCGCGAGCAGACCGCCGTTCCAGTTGTTCGAGCCGACGGTGGGCACCGAGGCGGTGGTCGCGCTGTCGGTGTCCACGACCACGAACGGGATGCGCTGGCGCTGCAACTGCTGGCACTGCGGCTGGGTCGGGCTGCACATGACGAACACCACGCCGAGCGGCCGGCCGGTCAGCACCCCGTCCAACCACGGCTGCGGCGGATGATGCTGCCCGCCGAGCTGCGAGAGCACGACGTTGACGCCGGCCGCCGCGGTCACCGCCTCGACCCCGGCGACGATCAGCATCGCCCAGATCGAGTTGAACTCGTGGAAGACCACTCGGATCTGGCCGGCGTCCGGCGGCTTGCGCGGCTGACGGCGGCGATACCGGTGCAGCTCGAGGCTCGCCTCGACCCGCGCTCTCGTCTCCGGCGCGACGTCGGCGCGGCCGTTGAGCACCTTGGAGACGGTCGCGATGGACACGCCGACTTCGTCGGCGATGGTCGCGATCGTCGGCGAGCCTGGGCTGTCATCCGCCTCGGGAGAGGTCATCGAAAGGCCACCTCTGTATGCAAAAACTTTCGGTGAGCATAGCAGCGGATTCAGGGTTGTACAAAGCAGATCTGTGAGACTTTCAGAGCGCTGCTCACGGCGCGCGAAGTGCGCTCCGGCAAGGAAAAGGCGCTGTTGGAAAGTCTTGACACGCTAGACGTGAAGGCCTAGCTTACCGCAACACACTGCGGTTCTGATCTCGAAACTTTCGATGCAGCGCGCAGCCCTACCTGCCGGATTTGGCGCCCTGGGCAGCGTCGGGGCGAAGGGGCGGCATGGCAAATCACGGGTCCGCGGACACGGACCGCACCGGCGAGAGCGCGCAGCGGTGGCGCGACGCACGGCTTTCGCCGGCCGAGCGGGCCGACGCCCTCATCGCGCTGATGACCTTGGCGGAGAAGGCAGCCCAACTGGTCGGCGTGTGGGTCGGTGCGGACGCCTCGGGGCAGGGGGTCGCCCCGCATCAGGACGAGATGCGCAACGGCACGCCGTGGCCCGAGCTGATCCGCTACGGCCTCGGCCAGCTGACCAGGCCGTTCGGCTCCGCTCCAGTCGACCCGGTGCTCGGCGCGCGCTCGCTGGCCGCCTCCCAGGCTCAGATCGCCGCCGCCAGCCGGTTCGGCATCCCGGCCCAGGTGCACGAGGAGTGCCTGACCGGGTTCGCGACCTGGGGCGCCACCGCCTTTCCAACGCCGTTGAGCTGGGGCGCGAGCTTCGACGCGGAACTGATCGAGCTGATGTCCGGGCGGATCGGGCGATCCATGCGCGCCGCCGGAGTGCATCAGGGCCTTGCTCCGGTGCTGGACGTCACCCGCGACTACCGCTGGGGCCGCACCGAGGAGACCATCGGCGAGGACCCGTATCTGGTCGGCGTCATCGGCGCAGCCTATGTCAGGGGTCTGGAACAAGCTGGCATCGTCGCGACGCTCAAGCACTTCGCCGGGTACTCGGCCTCACGCGGCGGCCGCAATCTCGCCCCGGTGCCGATGGGCCGCCGCGAACTGGCCGACGTGGTACTGCCGCCGTTCGAGATGGCGCTGCGGCTCGGCGGCGCGCGCTCGGTGATGCATTCGTACGCCGAGATAGACGGCGTTCCGGTCGCCGCGGACGAGGGCTTGCTCACCGGTGTGCTGCGCGAGGACTGGGGATTCACCGGCACGGTGGTCGCCGACTACTTCGCCGTACGCTTCCTGCAAACGCTGCACGGCGTCGCCGCGGCCGCTGCGGACGCCGCCGGCCTGGCGCTCAAAGCAGGGATCGATGTCGAACTGCCCACGGTGGACGCCTACGGCGCGCCTCTGCTCGAAGCGGTACGCGCCGGAACCGTTGATGAGGCGCTGGTCGATCGCGCTCTACGCAGGGTCCTGATCCAAAAGGCACAGCTCGGCCTGCTCGACGAACCTGCGACGGACGCCGCGGCGCATCCTGCCCCGGCTCAGTCGCTGGTCTTCGACGACGAGGAGAATCAGCAGATCGCCCTGCGCCTGGCCCGGGAAGCGGTGATCCTGCTGCGCAACCGCGGCGGCGTGCTGCCGCTGCCGACCGGTCGCCGGATCGCTCTCATCGGGCCGGTCGCCGACGAGCCGCTGGCGATGCTCGGTTGCTATTCGTTCCCGGTGCATGTGAGCGCTCATACCGGTCACGGTCTCGGCCTGGAGATCGCCTCGCTGCGAGAGTCGCTCAGTGAGCTGATTCCGGGCCTCGCTTACTCACCCGGCTGCACCGTGGACGGCGACGACACGTCGGGTATCGCCGCGGCGGCCGCTGTCGCAGCGGACTGCGACGTCTGCGTGCTGGCGGTCGGCGACCGTTCCGGACTGTTCGGCCGCGGCACCTCCGGCGAGGGCTGCGACGCGGCCGACTTGCGGCTGCCAGGGGTGCAGCCGGAGCTGGTGCGCGCCGTGCTCGCGACCGGAACCCCGGTTGTGTTGGTGCTGCTGGCCGGGCGTCCGTACGCACTCGGCGAAGAGGTCGAGGACGCCGCGGGCATCGTCTGTGCGTTCTTCCCCGGCCAGCGCGGCGGTCAGGCACTGGCCGAGGTGCTCACCGGTGTCGTGAATCCGTCCGGCCGGCTGCCGGTGAGCGTGCCGCGCGACGCCGGGGGCCTGCCCGCGACGTACCTCTCGCCGCCGCTCGGCCGCCGCTCGCAGGTCTCCTCCATCGACCCGACGCCCGCCTTCCCGTTCGGATTCGGGCTCGGATACACCGCCTTCGAGTGGAGCGATGCCGGCGTGGCCGGGCATCGCGAGAACGCCATACAGCCCACCGAGTGGCCCGTCGACGGGGAAGTGACCGTTCAGATCACCGTCCGCAACGCCGGGGCGCGTCCTGGCACCGAAGTCGTACAGCTCTACCTGCACGACCCGGTCGCGCAGACGACCCGGCCGGTGGTCCGTCTCGTCGGCTTCGCCCGCGTCTCGCTGGAACCCGGCCAGCAGGCCCGCGTCTCGTTCACGGTGCCCGCCGACTTGGCCTCGTTCACCGGAGTGCGCGGCCGACGCATCGTCGAACCCGGAGACGTCGAGTTGCGCTTCGGCCGTTCGAGCGCGCACACCGAGGCGGCGGTGCCCTTGCGCCTGGTCGGCCTCGAGCGGGAGGTCGGTCATCAGCGCCGGCTGGTCTCGGTGATCGAGGTGGAGGCCGGCGCCCCGCTTACGCACACCGCACCGGAGGCCGGAGGATGAGATGAGCACCCCGAGAACCCTGGACCCGCCGTCGGGCGCCCGGGCCGCCCCGCGGTCGCGGCCGGGTCGGACCCGCCGCCACCCGCACCCGCGAAACCGGCTGACCTGGCGCCGCGCAGTGCGCCGGGACTGGCGGCTGTACTCGCTGGTGATCGCGCCGCTGCTGTTCTTCGCCCTCTTCCGCTACCTGCCGATGATCGGCAACATCATCGCGGTCCGGCGCTACGAGCCGGGCGGGAGCCTGTTCGGTGACGAGTGGGTCGGCCTGCACTACTTCCAGATGTTCTGGAGCGATCCGACGTTCTGGCAGGTGTTCACCAATACCCTGATTCTCGGCGGATTGACGCTGCTGTTCACCTTCCCGGTGCCGATCATCCTGGCGCTGCTGCTCAACGAGGTGCGCACCACGAGCGTCAAACGCTTCGTGCAGTCGGTCTCCTACCTGCCGCACTTCCTGTCGATCGTGGTCGTCGCCGCGATCATCACGCAGATGCTCGACTCCAACGGCGTGGTGAACCAGGCGCTGCACGCGGTCGGCCACGCGCCGATCCTGTTCCTGCAGCAGCCCGGCTGGTTCCGGCAGATCTACGTCTCCTCCGAGGTCTGGCAGACCGCCGGCTGGGGCACCATCCTCTATCTCGCCGCGCTGACCACCATCGACGGCCAGCTCTATGAACAGGCCCGGATCGACGGCGCGAACCGGTGGCAGCAGACCTGGCATGTGACCCTGCCCGGCATCCGGCCGACCATGGTGACGCTGCTGATCCTCAACATCGGCACGTTCATGGCGGTCGGCTTCGAGAAGATCCTGCTGCTCGAGAACCCGCTTACCTACCCGACCGCCGATGTCATCTCCACGTATCTGTACCGCGTCGGCGTGGTGTCGGGCAGCTTCAGCTATGCCGCGGCCATCGGGCTCTTCGATTCGCTGATCGGTCTGACGCTGGTCATCTCCGCCAACTACCTGTCCCGGCGCCTGGTGGGAGCGAGCCTGTGGTAACCATCAGTGAGCTGCGACCCGGGCGCAAGGCCCCGGCGCCGCCGGCGCGGGTTCGGATCAAGCCGAGCCGCGGCTACCGGGTCTTCCAGGTCGTCAACGCCGTGATCCTGATCGGGGTCGTGGTGGCGACGCTTTACCCGTTCGTCAACATCCTGGCTCAGTCGTTCAGCTCCGAGTCCGCGATCCGCCAGGGCTCGGTGAACCTCATTCCGCACGGGTTCAACCTCACCACCTACAAGACGGTGATGAAGGACTCGACGTTCTGGACGAACTATCGCAACACCGTCGAGTACACCGTGGTCGCCACCTTCATCTCGATGGTGCTGACCACCTGCTACGCCTACGTGCTCTCCAAGCACCACCTCAAGGGACGCAGCGTCCTGATCGGCATCGCCGTGTTCACCATGTTCTTCAACGGCGGCCTGATCCCGAACTACGTCCTGGTGAGCCAGCTCGGGCTGCGCAACACGCTCTGGGCGATCGTGCTGCCCAACGCGATCAACGTCTTCAACCTGCTGGTGATGAAGGCGTTCTTCGAGAGCCTGCCCGGCGAACTCGAGGAGGCCGCCGCGGTCGACGGCCTGACCACCTACGGGATCCTGTGGCGGATCGTGCTGCCGCTGTCGAAGGCGGTGATCGCCACGATGATCCTGTTCTACGCGGTCTCCTTCTGGAACTCCTGGTTCTCCGCGTTCTTGTACATGGACCGCTCGGACCTGTTCCCGGTGACCGTCTATCTACGCAACCTGATCGCCGGCGCCACCGGCGCGGGCGGGATGAACGAGGGCACGTCAAGCGATACCTCGCTCCAGGTGGCGGCCAGCATCCAGGCGGTGACCGTCGTGCTCACCGTCATCCCGATCCTCAGCATCTACCCCTTCATCCAAAAGTACTTCGTCTCCGGCGTGATGCTCGGTGCGGTCAAGGGCTAGCTCACCTTGGCGCTGCCGCAGCGGCAAAACACCCACACTCCGCGCACCGTCCGCACAGACAAGGGAGTCTCCATGAACGGTCCGTTCACAAAAAACACACTGTCCAGACGGCAAGCCCTCTTCGGGGCAGCCGGTATCGCCGCGCTGGCCGTGGCCGGCTGCAGCAACTCCAGCGGCGGCAAGAGCGGCGGCGACCTGTCCGGGAACCGGGACGGCGCCATGGCCAAGTACGGCGTCGGCGACCAGTTCAAGGCGACCTCGCCGCTGACCTTCTCGATCATGGTGCTCAGCAACCCCGGCTACCCGTACGACGCCAAGTGGCCGTTCTGGTCGGAGCTGACCAAGCGCACCAATGTCAGCTTCCAGCCCACCGTGGTGCCGCTGAGCGACTACAACCAGAAGCGCAGCGTCATGGTCGGCGCCGGCGACGCCCCGACGATCATCCCCAAGACGTATCACCCCGCGGAGGAGGCCTACATCGCCAGCGGGGCGATCCTGCCGGTCAGCGACTACCTCGACCTGATGCCGAACTTCAAGGACAAGGTCGCCAAGTGGAACCTGCAGGGCGATCTGGACCAGTTGCGCGAGGCGGACGGCAAGTATTACCTGCTGCCCGGACTGCATCAGGACGTTTGGGCGGACTACTCGATCGCGGTGCGCACCGACATCCTGCAGAAGCTCAACATCGCCGTGCCGCAGACCTGGGACGACGTGCACGCCATGCTGCGCACGATGAAAGCCGCGTACCCGAATCAGTACCCGCTGTCCGACCGATGGAGCAGCCCAGGGCCGGGGCCGGGCGCCAACCGGCTGATGGCCACCCTCGGTGATGCGTACGGCACCTGGGCCGGCTGGAACTACCAGCACAGCTGGTGGGACGCGACCGCCGGCAAGTTCGTCTACACCGGCGCGATGGACCAGTACAAGCAGGTGCTCCAGTATCTCAACACGCTGGTGTCTGAGAAGCTGATGGACCCGGAGAGCCTCACTCAGACCGACGACCAGGCAAAGCAGAAGTGGGCCAACGGTCAGACGTTCGTCATCAGCACGAACGCGCAGGAGGTCATCAACACCCTGCGCAAGGACATCGCGCACATCCCGGGCGCCACGGTGGCGAAGATCCCGGTGCCGATGGGTCCGATGGGCGCGACCAAGACGGGTTTCCGCACCGAGAACGGCGTGATGATCTCCGCGAAGGCCCGCAACAGCAAGAACTTCGTCGCCATGATGCAGTTCATCGACTGGCTGTGGTACTCCGACGCGGGCGAACTGTTCGCCAAGTGGGGTATCGAGGGCACTACGTACACCGGCAGCGTCGACGACGGAACGTTCAAGCTGGCGCCCGACGTGACCTGGGCCGGTCTCAACCCCTCCGGCACCCAGAATCTCCAGGTGAAGTACGGCTTCTTCAACGGCGTCTTCGCCTACGGCGGCAGCACCAAGCTGCTCGACTCGCAGTTCCCGCCGGAGGAACTGGCCTTCCAGAACGTGATGAACGGCCGCCGCACGCTGCCGCTGCCGCCGCCGCACCCGCTGAGCGCGGACCAGCGGGAGCAGGCGACGCTGTGGGAGACGAACCTGCTCGACTACGTCGACCAGCAGTCGGCCAAATTCATTCTCGGGCAGCGGCCGCTGAGCCAGTGGGACCAGTACGTGACCGAACTCAAGGGCCGCAACTCGGACCAGTACATCAACTTGATCAACCAGGCGTACCAGAGCTACAAGCAGAAGCACGGCTAAGCCGTCGCCATCAGACCCTTGAGAGTTGCCCGGCCCGCGGATAGCGCGAAGGAGCACCGTGCCGAACCCGATCATCGTCCCGCAGCAGGCGTCTGGCCGATTGACCGACGCCTGGCGCTACTGCGTCGGCACCGGCCGGTTCGAGCTGGCGTTGCGCCGCGACTATCAGGACTCGCTCGCGCTCATTCAGCGCGAGATCGGGTTCCGGCGCATCCGCGGGCACGGGCTGCTCAGCGACGGCGTCGGGGTGTATCAGCCCTATGAGTATCAGGGCTCGAGGCACGTGCGGCACGCCTTCACGTACGTCGACCAGGTGGTCGACGCGTACCTCAGCCTCGGCATCGCGCCCTTCCTGGAGCTGGGCTTCATGCCCGCCGCGCTCGCCTCCGCAGAGCAGACGGTGTTCTGGTGGCACGGCAACGTCACGCCGCCGAGCGACCACCGCGAGTGGGCGGCGCTGGTGCGCGCGACGGTGGCGCACCTGGTCGAGCGCTACGGTCTCGACCAGGTACGCGGCTGGCCGATCGAGGTGTGGAACGAGCCCAATTTGAAGGACTTCTGGCAGGGCGCCGACCGGGACGCCTATCACCGGCTCTATGAGGTGTCCGCACACGCGGTCAAGGACGTGGACGCCTCGCTCCACGTCGGCGGCCCGGCCCTCTCCCCGGGAGCCGACAGCTGGCTGCGGCCCTTCGCCGAGTTCGTCGCGGACCGCGGCGTGCCGGTCGACTTCGTCAGCCGGCACGCCTACACCTCGGGACCGGCGCAGCATGTGCCGTTCGGCGTGCATCAGACCCTTGAGCCGCCGGCGGCGCTGCTGGATCAGTTCGCCGCGCCCCGGCGGCACTTGCGCGACACGGCGTTGGCGGACCTGCCGGTGCACATCACCGAGTTCAACTCGTCCTATCGGCCGGACAACCCGGTGCACGACACCGCGTTCCATGCCGCTTACCTCGCGCCGGTGCTCGCCACGGGCGGAGACCTGGTCGACTCCTTCTCCTACTGGACGTTCAGCGACATGTTCGAGGAGGCCGGTGTTCCGACCACGCTGTTCCACGGCGGCTTCGGCCTGCTGACTCACCGCCAGATCAAGAAGCCCACCTTCCACCTGTATGCGTTCATGGCCCGCATGGGCGAACAGATCCTCGCGCGGGGAGACGACCACTTAGTCACTCGGCACGCGGACGGCCGGATCGCCGTGCTGGCCTGGGCGCCAGTGGACGTGACCGGGCGCGAACCGGTGTCTGGCCACGCGTTGCGGCTTTCGATCCCGGTCGGCTCGCAGAACTCGAATTCAGCCTTCATGCTCCGCTCCCGCGTCAGCGACACAGCGGGAAACGCCTACGCCGCCTGGTGCGAAATGGGTCGCCCAGCCACTCCACAGCCACGCCAACTCGATGCGTTGCGTGAGGCCGCCGAACCGGCGCGCACACATGGGAGCCTGCCAATCGAGGCCGGCCGCGTCGACCTCGCCCTGACGCTGGATCGGCACGAGGTGACGCTCGTCGAACTCAATGCAGTGATCGACGAGACTGCGCCTTGGTGGGACGAGCGGCGCCTGCTCGGACTATCCGCTGACGACTCGCCGGAGCCATGATGAGCAGCCAGATAACCGGGGCCGGGGCCGGCACTGCGCGCGATTCGCGCACCCGCGGCGAGTTCGGCGAAGGGCCGCTCGCCCGCCTCGCAGCCCTCGTCTACAGCCTGCTCACCGTCGAACTGCTGCTTCTCCTCACCACCATGCCCGGTCTGATTCCGTTGGTGCTACTCGACCGCGATGCCAGCAACGCGCCGCTCGCCGTCGCGTGCGCGATTCCGCTCGGCCCGGCCCTCTCCGCCGCCCTCTTCGCGCTGCGTCAGCACAAGGGCGACCTGACCGACCTGAAACCCGCCGCGCAGTTCTGGCGCGGTTACCGGCTCAACGCCGGAGGCGTACTGCGGGTGTGGATTCCGTGGCTGGCGCTGATGGCCGTCCTCGCGGTGAATCTTTCGCATACGGGCCCCGCGGCCATCCCCGGCTGGTGGGCGGCGCTGCTCGTCGCCTTCGCGACCGTCGCGACGCTGTGGATGGCCAACGCGCTGGTGATCACCTCGCTGTTCGCCTTCCGCTCGATCGACATCGCCCGCCTGGCCGCCTACTTCCTCGGCCGCACAAAGGGCGTGACGCTGGGCAATTTCTGCTTACTGATTTGCGCCGCCGGCCTGGTGGCGGCCGCCTCCGAGGCGGTCCTGGCGCTGGTCGGCGCCGGGTTCGCCGCCTTCCTGCTGCGCAACTGCCGGCCGATGATCGACCTGGTTACCGCGGAGTTCACGGCCACCAAGCAGTCCACAGGCCCCGAGGAGCCCACCGCATGAGCCTGCCGCCCGCCGCGAAGATCGCGTTCGGCGGGGATTACAACCCGGAGCAATGGCCACCCGCGGTCTGGGCGCAGGACTATCAGCTTTTTGAAGCGGCGCGGATCGACACCGTCACTCTCGGCGTGTTCGACTGGGCCCTGATACAGCCTGCAGAAGACGTGTACGACTTCGCCCTGCTCGACCAGATCGTCCAGCGCGCGACCGACGAAGGCCGCAGCATCTGCCTGGCCACCGCCACCGGCGCGCACCCCGCCTGGCTGGCCCGCGCGTACCCCGACGTGACGCGCACGGACTTCGAGGGACGCAAGCACCGGTACGGCCAGCGGCACAACGCGTGCCCGAGTTCACCGGCCTTCCGCCGCCTCTCTCGGGAACTGGCTCGCCGCATCGCCGAGCGATACGCCGCCAACCCAGCCGTCATCGCTTGGCACATCGGCAATGAATACGGCGGCGCCTGCTACTGCGAGCTGTGCGCCGCCGGATTCCGGGACTGGTTGCGCAAGCAGTACACGTCGCTGGAAGCGCTGAATGCGGCCTGGTACACGACTTTTTGGTCACACACCTTTGCCGAGTGGGACGAGATCGAGCCGCCCTCCGCGCTGACCGAGCATTGGCGCGGGCCGGACCACACCGCGTTCCAAGGCATCACGCTGGACTATCTGCGGTTCATGTCCGACGCCATGCTCACCAACTTCCTGGACGAGAAGGCGGCGATCCGGGAGTCGAGCCCTGAGGTGCCGGTAACCACGAACTTCATGGGCATGTACCGGCAGATCGACTATCACCGCTGGGCGCCGCACCTCGACTTCGTGTCCTGGGACAACTACCCGCCGGACGACACCTCGCAGCCGCGGATGGCGTTCACCCACGACCTGATGCGCGGCCTCAAGGACGGCCAGCCGTTCTGGCTCATGGAGCAAACCCCGAGCTGCACGGCCTGCCGCGACATCAATCCACTGAAACGCCCCGGCGTGATGCGGTTGTGGAGCTGGCAATCCGTGGCGCACGGCGCGGACAGCGTGCTGTTCTTCCAGCTGCGCGCCTCGCGCGGAGCCTGCGAGAAGTACCACGGCGCGGTCATCGGCCACGCCGGCCGCGCGGACACCCGCGTATTCCGCGAGGTAGCCGAACTCGGCGCGGAACTCGACCGGCTCGGCGGCGCGACCCTCGGCGCGCGCACGGCGGCTCGCGTCGCGATGCTCTTCGACTGGGACAGCTGGTGGGCGCTGGAGATCTCGGACGGCCCATCACGGCTGGTGCGTTATCAGCAGGTTGTGCTGGCCTACTACACCGCGCTATGGCAAGCGGGCGTCGACGTTGACGTCGTCCCGGTGACCGCGGATCTCTCCCGCTATGACGTCGTTCTCGCGCCGGCACTACACATGATCAAGGGTGACCTGCCGCAGCGATTGGAAGGTGTTGCCGCACGTGGCGGCTCAGTCGTCACGACCTTCCTCTCCGGCCGCGTCGACGAGAACGACAACGCGTTCTTGGCGGATGTGCCTGGTCCGCTCGGGCCGCTGATGGGCGTGCGCGTCGATGAATGGGATGCTCGCGAGCCGCAGTTCGTCAACCCGGTGTGGCTTTCGGCCGGTACCGGCCACCAGATCGAGGTGGAGTCGCGACTGCTCTTCGAACTGGTCATCCCGCAGGGCGCCGAAGTCGTCGGCAGCTACCAGGCCGATTTCTACGCCGGAACCCCGGCCGTCACCCGCAATCGCTTCGGTTCGGGCCACGGTTGGTACGTCGCGGCCGGGCTGGATCAGCAGGGCGTGTCCTGGGTCCTGCGGCAGGTGCTCGCGGCCCATGACATAGACCTGCGATACCCCGATGTGCCAGATCTGGAAACGACGCTTCGAGTCGCGCCCGACGGCACGCGGCTGCTCTTCCTGCTCAATCACCGCGACCAGCCCGTCGAAGTCGCCGCGATCGCGCCTGGCAC
The DNA here is from genome assembly GCF_035605935.1 of Actinocrinis sp. Taxonomy (GTDB): domain Bacteria; phylum Actinomycetota; class Actinomycetes; order Streptomycetales; family Catenulisporaceae; genus Actinocrinis. Next base: position 58,766 of record NZ_DATNGK010000233.1, read on the forward strand.
GGATCTGTTGTCAGGAACCAGAATCCAGCGCGGCCAGCAGATTACGCTCGCGCCCCGAGGCGTCATCATCCTGCACTTGAACGCAGACCCCTGACCGCCGCCTCTCTCACCGTCAGTAAATCCGCCGCTGGTGTGCATCGCCGATCCCGGACTTGCGCAAGAAGTACGCGTTGATCTGATCCCGCCACTCCTGCGCGGACCGCACTTGCTCTTCCAGCCGGTCTCGCACGCGTGCGTACAGTGCTGGCGTCACTAGGCCGCCGGGCTCGATTTCCTCCCACGCCTGCCGCATTTCCGCTGCCCGCTGCGCGCCTGCGAAGTGCGTGTCGTAGATGTGCTGGATAACGGTCGATCCGCTGCGCAGCACGTGGTTGTACGCGACATGGTGAAAGAAGAGCAGCAGCTCGTCAGGGCACTGTTCAACCGACTCGTACACGTCGGACCACGGCTGCGGATACTGGCCGGTGAAGCCGGTCCCGCTCGCCCGAGTGCGATCCACGCCGACGCCGTCTCGGTCCGCGAAGTGATAGGTGCCCCAGGGCGTGTATTCGTACCCATCGACGTCGGGGCCGTAATGCTGGCCGGGCCGCACCATGAAGCCGACCCCGAGCGGCGCGGTGTACTGCTCATACACTCGCCAGGATTCGTCCATCATCGCGTGCAGGGTGCCGCGCAGCTTGGCCCCGCCGGTGCCTTCGCCCGCGAACGGCTGAAAGGTCAGATCGATCCATTCGTCGAGCACTGCGATCGGATCCAACTGCGGGTCCCAGGCGAGCCGGCCGAAGGCGTAGAGGTTGGCCTGAGCCAGCGGATGCCCGGTCCAGAACGGATCATCGCCGACGTTTGACACAGCGACCAGGCCGCCCCCTGACGCCACCGCGATCTGCGCCACCGTCGACCCTTCCGCGCCCCAGGGCCGGAATCCGAGCACTTCACTCCACAGCGGCCCGAGGTAACACACGTGCCGCTGCTGCCCGGTGTATTCCTGCGTCACCTGGAATTCGACCGCCAGCCGGGTCGACGGCATCGCCGCGATCACCGGCGACACCGGCTCGCGCGTCTGGAAGTCGATCGGGCCGTACTTCACTTGCAGAATCGCGTTCGTCCTGAACTGCCCGTCGAGCGGCGCGAAGTGGTCGTAGGCGGCGCGGGCCCGATCGGTTGCGCGGTCGCGCCAGTCCTGCCGATGGTTGTAGACGAAGGCCCGCCAGTGCACGATCCCGCCGAACGGCGCCAGCGCGTCCGCGAGCAGGTTCGCGCCCTCAGCATGCGTGCGCCCGTAAGCGAACGGACCCGGCTGCCCTTCCGAGTCGGCCTTCACCACATAGCCGCCGAAATCAGGGATCGACTCGTACACCTGACGAGTCGTCTCGGCCCACCAGGACCGCACGTGTGGGTCCAGCGGGTCGGCGGTCGGCAGGTCTCCGAGAGCGATCGGCGAGGCGAAGTTCACCGACAGATGCACCCGGATTCCGTACGGACGCAACGCATCCGCGATCGCGATCACGTCACCGAGCCGATCGGTGAGCAGGTGCGCCTCCGTGCTGTGCACGTTGACGTTGTTGACCGTGACGCGGTTGATGCCGCACGCGGCCAGCAGCCGGCCGTAGGCCCGAACCCGCCCAAAATCCGCGCGCAGGACGCCGTCGTCCCAGAAGATCGAACCGCCCGAGTAGCCGCGTTCTACCTGGCCCATCACCGGATGCGCGTCGACGTTGTCCCAGTGGTCCAGCATCCGCAGCCGCGCCGCCGGACGGTGCAACTCCACCGGACGCGAGTGCGCGAACGCCGCCTCGCCAAGCCGCACCACGTGAAACAGACCATAGAGAAGCCCGGCCGGCTCATCCGCGACGACTGCGGTCAGACCATCGCGCCGAGCCAGCGCAAAGCCCTCTTCGCCGAGCGCTCCCCGCTCAACCACCGCGTCCGCCGCACTCGGCAACGACCCGGCCGAGGTCAACCCAAGGATCAGCTCATACGATCCATCGCCGTCCGATCCCGGGCCCAGATCCGTGCCGCCCTCGTCGGGCTCTCGCTGCCGCCAACTGCCGCCATACCGCGCGCAAGCCTGCTCGATCTCGTGCGCGACTGTCTCGACGAGCTGACCCTCGCCGCACAGCAGCACGCGGCGCGAACCAATCGCTCGAAACGCCTCCGCCGGCAGCCAAGCGGCATGAACCTCGACCGGATCGAAACGAGTCACAGAATTCCCCGAGAGCTACTCGCGCGCGGAAAGATCGTCCGGTGATCTCAACGCGGATCAGGCCGGTCAAGGTTCCAATGCCGGGACGCGGAAATCGCCCACTCGGTCTCATTGCTGTCGTGCGCCGGGCTCGCCGAAAGGCCGATTCGCGTGATGACTCGCTGGCCGCCCTCCGCGTCGCCGTACAGCACGTCGACCACGAACGGCTGATGGTCTTTGGCGCGCTCGGCCAGGGCGGCGAACTGCTCGCTGCCGGAATCGCGCAGCGCCACCTGGCAAAATCCGCTGTCTCCTGGTGCGATGTAGATATCGCGGGTCAGCCGGTGAAATTCGTCCGGCGACCGGTGCTGCGCGGCGTAGTCGAACTGAAGATCCCAGCCGTGCAGAACGGCCAACCCCCGACCCACGTTACGCAGCGACGCGACAAGGTAAACCGCGTCATCGCTCGCTTCAAGCACTGCGCGTCCGCCGCGCACTGCTACCCAGCGGTTGTCGATGAACCGCACCTTCTGGACCGGGTCCTCCCACCTGGTGGGAATGAGCGTCGGCCGCAGCCCATGCAGCAACCCGCGCTCCGCGTTGCGCGCGGCGGCATTCGCGGATCGGGTCGAGGAATAGGTCGCCACGGCGAGCAGCGCGGTGCCTGCCGCCGTCCCGAGGTTCGCGAGCGTGCCCCAGTCGACCATGGCGCGGTCCTCCAGTCGAGCGCGTGGGCTGGAACGATGCGCTCCGGCCGGTGCGGAGCCGACAGAATACGGCACGCCTGCCATCGACCGGCTACCGTGGCGCCTCGATCGGTGTGGCGGTGCGCTCAGCACGTGCGGTGCCCCAGTCGTAGAGCGCCTGCAGCACCGGTGCCAGGCTCCAGCCCTCCTCGGTCAGCCGGTACTCGACGTGAGCCGGCTTGGCCTGGTAGTCGATCCGCTCGATGAGACCGTCCTGCTGCAGCTCACGCAGGCGCTGAACGAGCATCTTCTCGCTCATGTCCGGGATGCGTCGGCGCAGCTCGCCATAGCGGTGCACGCCCTCCTTCAGGTGCGCCAGGATGACCGGCCGCCACTTGCCGCCGATCACGTCGACCGCCAGCTCCACCGCGCAGTAGTAGCTCTTGTCCATGTCAACCTCGGTAACGTCCGGCCAAGCGATCACCTACCCACCAAAAGGTGCGTACTTGATCGCGGCCGGCCGGGATGCTGGGCTGTGCGTATGGTCACCGAGTACATCAGATACCGTCTGCCCGCGGAGCGCGAGAGCGGCTTCGTCGCAGCGTACGAACGCGCCGCCGAGTCGCTGCGCGCCGCCCCCGAATGCGTCGACTTCGAGCTGAGCCGCTGCACCGAGGAGCCCGCCTGCTTCATCCTGCGCATCACCTGGACCTCGGTCGAGGCGCATCTGCAGGGCTTCCGGGGCGGCCCGGTGTTCGGCGCGTTCTTCCAAGCCATCCGCCCCTACGTCGCGGACATCGAGGAAATGCGGCACTACGAGGCCACTGCGGTGCGCGGCGTCGGCGGCGCGGCGCCACCGAGTCTGTACGAGTGGGCCGGGGGCACTGAGGCCTTCGTCAAGCTCTGCGATGCGTTCTACCAGCTGGTGACGGCTGACGAACTGCTCGCGCCGCTCTTCGAGGCCATGGACGCCGAGCACGCCCGCTACGTCGCCCTCTGGATCGCGGAGGTCTTCGGCGGCCCGCCGACCTACTCCCAGCAGCGCGGCGGATACGGCCCGATGGTCGAGCGGCACCTTGGTAAGGGCATCACCGAGCCGCAACGGCGTCGCTGGGTGAACCTCATGATGGACGCCGCGGACGAGGTCGGCCTGCCACAGGACCCTGAGTTCCGTGCCGCCTTCGCCAGCTATCTGGAGTGGGGCACCCGCCTTGCCCTGCACAACTCGCAGCCGGGCGCGGACGTGGTGCGCAGCGCGCCGATGCCTAAGTGGGGCTGGGGAGTGGCGCCGCCGTACCAGGGTTGAATCGCGCCTGGTGCGGTTAACTGGGCCGGTCACGTCCGTGTCGACGGCTATGGTGTGTCGGTGACCGTGGCGACGACTGGACAGGGGCGGGCCGGCGTTCCGACGCGGGAACCTGCCGCTTTGACACTTAGGCAGCGCGCTGGTGCGCTGTTCCCACTGGACGCCGAAGGCCGCCGCGTTCGGTGGCGCATCGCGCTGAGCATCGCGTTCGTCTTGGCGGCCGCCGCGCTGTCATTGGCGCGGCAAGGCGGCCCAGGGGCGCTGGACTCGATCTGGGCCGAGGACGGGTCGCATTACCAGTTCACGTTCAACCACGGCGCGATTCACACACTGTTCACGCCGGTCAACGGCTACCTGCTCCTGGTGCAGCGAGTTGTCCTCTCGGTGATCGCGCTCTTCCCCATCGCATGGGCTGCCGCGCTGATGGCGATCGCCGGCGGCCTGGCGAGCTCGGCCTGCGCGGTGCTGGTCTTCCACGCTTCGGCCACGCTCGTGCCGTCCCGCGCGGCCCGGCTGTGCTTCGCCGTACCGATGGCGATCCTGCCGTTCGGTGAGAGCGAGGTCGGCAACAACGTCGTCAACATCCAGTGGTACCTGATCTACACCGCGTTCTGGATGGCGCTGTGGAATCCGCGCACGCGCGTCAGGCGGGCACTGGCGGCGGCCGTACTCTTCGCGGCGGTCGGCAGCGACCCGCTCGCGCTGGCGTTCCTGCCGCTGCTGGCGATTCGCCTGTGGAGCCGCCCGCTGCGCGAATCGCGGTGGCAGCTCGGCGGCGTGGCCGCCGGCGTCCTGTTCCAGGGCATCGGCGTGCTGCGGGGCTCACTCGACTCCCGGCCTCCGATGCACGACTACAGTGCCGCGTTCGCGCTGCACGGCTACCTGCGCTACGTGTCGGGCACGACATTGGTCAGCTCGCGGGAATTGGCCCACATCGGGCTCTCTGGCGCGCTCGCCGTCAAGCTGCTCGGCCTGCTCGCGGTCCTCACGCTGGCCGCCGCGGCGCTGCTGGTCAACCGCGCCGCGAACCGCCCGCTCGCGGCGATCTGCGCGGCGTTCAGTCTCGGGTTCTTCTGTCTCGTCACGATGCAGGGCGGCTCGTACAACGACCGATATGCGGTCCCGCCGCTGCTGCTTCTGATCACCGCGCTCGCGGTACTGAGCAGTCCGGCCAGGCTGAGTAGCCAGGCCGAGGCGAGCAAGCCGGCCGAGCCGCCCCACGACGCTCGATGGACCGCGGCGCGCGCCTGCCTCCCGCTGGCGGCGTTGTGCGTCCTCGTCGGCGTCAACGTGGCGGCCAATTACTCCGGCGGCAGCCAGGGACGCACGATCGGGCCCTCGTGGAGCAGCCAGCTTGCTGCGGGCCGCGCCGCCTGCCGAATCCCGGGCACCCGCAACGCACATCTGCAGACGGCGCCAGTCGGCTGGATCGTCAAGGTCCCGTGCTCGCGCCTACTTGGCGGCGGCCGATAACAACCACCGATCATCGCAAGGCGCGCGATCTGGCACGCTCATCGCGGCGGCCTTCGCTCGGACCTATGCATGGTAGTTGCTGTGGTCGGTCACCAGGATCCGGCACACCCGCCGGACGCCGAACTGGCCGCGAAGACGATGGACAAAAGCGAAGCGCTCGCGCACGAGAGCGTGGTCGATCAAGGGCTGCTCGGCCTCGCGCAGGCACGCTATGTTGCATTTCACCGTGCTGCCGCCGGCTGACCCGACGTGCGCCAGTCAGACCGAAGCGCATCAAGTGCATAACACTGTCGCGCAAGCCGCGCAGTAAGAGTACTGTCTACCCGCTTAGTTCGGCTAAGAACCAGCCATGCAAAGGGGTGAGCGGTGCACGGGCGCCGTGTCGCGACTGGCGTCGCGCTACTCATTTCTGTCGGATCTCTCGCGCCGCTTCCGGCCGCCCACGCCGCTTCCGGGACGACGCTGTACGTGAACAATGCTGCGGCGGCCGACTGCTCGGATACGACGGCGGACAGTTCCGTCACGCCTTACTGCACGATCCAGGCTGCCGTGAACGCGGCGACCAGCCCGGGCGATGTGGTTTTCATTGATACTGGCTACTATGCGCCGTTCTCCGTGACTGCTTCGGGTACGGCTGACGCGCCGATCAGGATCGAGTCCAGCGCCACATCCGCCCATGGCCCGATGCCCACCATCGTCCCGCCTTCAGCTTTGCCTGCGATGACGGTGCAGGGCGCGTCCTACGTCGACATCCAGGGCCTCCGCGTGAGCCAGCAGTCTGCGGCAGTCGTCGTGCAAGTCACCGGCTCAAACCACGTGACCGTGACCAGCGACGCGATCTCTCAGTACTCACGCGGAACTGCGCCGGCAGTATCCATAGACTCGGAGTCGTCGTACGTCACGGTCAGCCGGAATGTGATCACGTCGTACTCGTCCGGCGGGGGAATCGCCGCTCACGGCGGTACCGGCGATGTGATCACCACCAATCTGCTGTCGGCCGGACCGGGTATCTCGCTGAGCGGAACCACATACGCAGACGTCACGAGCAATACTCTGCTCAAAGGTTGCGGTGAGGGAGTGGCGATCACGGGCGGCTCCACCTCGACCACGCTCGAGAACAACGTCGCCACGGCGATGTCGACCATCGGTTGCACGGTGCCCGCGAACCAATCCGCAGAGATCCTGGTCGACAGCACATCGACCAGCGGCACTTCGGTCGACTACAACTATGTTAACCCTCTGACGAAATCGACTGACACAACAGGCTTTGGGTATTACTCCTGGGCAGGCTCCGTCTACGATTCGGCGAG
>NZ_DATNGK010000234.1:0-10596 GCF_035605935.1 Actinocrinis sp.
GCGCGCCCGGTACGAGCGCTCCAGGGCGAGGCGCACTTGCCGCTCGGTCAGGTCGGCGTCGAACACCCGGCCTTGCAAGGCATTGCGCCCGACGGCAGGGGACGGCCGGTGCGCGACGAGCCAGCCGAGCGCGCCGAGCAACACCTGGCACACCATCGATTCGTGCGCCTCGCCGTCGAGGCCGAGCGCGACGACGCGGGCGCTCAGCTCGTTCAACTCGGCCGGCGCGACCCAGTCGGCGAAGCCGGGTGAGCCGATGCGGGTGGTGATTGCCTGGATCTCGGCCGCGGTGTGGTGGATCGAGGACTCGGGTACCTGGCCGAGCACCTCCACCGCGCCCGCGAAATCCTTCTGTGCCGCGCGCAGCCGGGCAATCGCGAAGGCGGCGGTCGCGTAGGACCGGTCCACCGACCAGACCAGTTGGTAGTAGCGCAGGGCGGTCTCGCGGGAACCGGCCAGCTCGGCGGCGGCGGCCAGGGCCAGCTTAGGCGCCAGCTCCCCGGGCAGCTCGTCATAGCAGGCCTCGAAGTACGCGCGCGCCCCGGCGCCCTCGTCGAGGGTCAGCGCCAGCAGGCCGCGGTACCAGTGCACCCGCCAGTCGTAAGGATCCTGCTGCTGCAGCAGGTCGAGCCAGCCGACCGCCTCGCGCTGCCGGCCGTCCTCGATCTCGGCGCGCACCAGCCGGTAGTAGACCTCGGTGGACGGGTTCGGCAGGTTGTTCAGGGTATTGATGATCTGCTGCGGGCTGCCGCCGAGGGTGGCCAGGGTGCCCGCGTTCGGGTCGGTCGGGTCGACGGTCGGGATCGGCAGCGCGGCGGCGAACTGCCTGCCGTCCGGCTGCGCCAGATCGGTGCCCACGGCCAGGCGTTCGCCGGTGAACAGGGTGGAGAGGGCCGGGCGCGGCACCCCGTCGCCGAGCGCGAGCACCTCGCGCAGCACCCCGGTCAGCTGGACCGACATCTCGGCCGCGGAGGAGAACCGTCGTTCGCGCTGGCCGTGCGTGGCTCGGCGCAGCGCGCGGTCGAAGGACTCGTACTTGCTGAGAACCGGCACCGAGTCGCGCGGCGGCAGCGTGGTCGCGAAGGTGGTGGTGAAGCCCTTGAATTCGAAGGCGAGCACGGCCATCATCCGGCCGACGGTGAACAGGTCGGACTCGATCGACGGGCCGTGCTCCGCGATCTCCGGAGCCTGATAGCCGACGGTGCCGTAGACCGCTGAGTCATCGTCGTCGAAAGCCCGCACCGCGCCCATGTCGATCAGCTTGAGCTGCTCCTCGGACTGGATCACATTGTCCGGCTTGAAGTCGCAGTAGAGCAGGCCGATGGAGTGCAGATAGCCGAACGCGGGCAGGATCTCCACCGCATAGGCGAGCACCTGCTCCAGCGGCAGCGGTTTGTTGCCGTTCTCGGCCTTGTAGTCGAGGGCGATCTGCTTGAGCGACTTGCCGCCGACGTACTCCATCACGATGTAGTCGTCGAGCTGGTGCCGCACGAAGTTGTAGATCTTGACGACGTTGGGGTGCTCGACCTCGGCGAGGAACCGGCGCTCCGCCACGGCCGCGGCCAGCGCGTCGGCGTCCCCGGTGTCCAGCAGGCCCTTGAGGGCGACCCAGCGCCCTGAGACGTTGTTGTCGGTGGCGAGGTAGATCCAGCCGAGTCCGCCGTGCGCGAGGCAGCCGAGCACCTCGTATTGGCCGCCGATCAGGTCTCCGGCGGCCAGCTTGGGGTTGAAGTCGTATCCGCCGCCGCACTTGGCGCAGAAGCCGCTGGTACGTCCCGGGCGGCCCTCGCGGGAGCGTCCGACCTTCTCGCCGCACTTGGAGCAGAACCGCTTGTGCTCGGGCACTTGCGGGTCGGAGAGCACGGCCTCGCTCGGATCGCGGTACTCGACCTGCGGGATCTCGACCAGGCCGAGGCCGAGGCCGCCGCGTCCGGTGGAGCGCGAGCCGTGGGTGGATCCGGGGCGGGAGGAGGCGGTACGTGCGGAGACCGCCGAACCGCGGGCTCGGCCGGAGGAGGTCCGGCTGGAGCTGGTGCGACTGGAGACCGCGGAGCCGCGGGCCGAACCAGTGCGCGAAGATGCGGTGTTCGGGTGCGCTGTGCTGTCTGGCGCGCTGGCGGTGCCCGAGCCGGTGTGGGCGCCGCCGACTGGATCAACGGTCGCTGTCGCAGAGGTCTTCCTGGAAGTCGCGGCCATGCCGCAGGTATCGCAGTACCCGTCCTCGATCAGGCCGTCGCAGCGGGGACGGCCGCAGAGCAGCGGACCGGACCCGGCGGACATTCCCGTTGGCACCGCGCTCGGTCCCCGAGTGCCCACGCTTGCGACCGCGGACGCAGCAGCAGCGGCGACCGCTGGTGATTTCTGCGCCAGCCCGCAGGTATCGCAGTACCCGTCCTCGATCAGGCCGTCGCAGCCAGGACGGCCGCACTTGACCCCGTTCACGCTCGCACCCCTCCCCCTCGGCCGGGCTGGTCCAGGGCCAGCACCGCCTTCTGGTACGCCGCCAGCGCCCGCGTGGACGCCGCCAGGTCGCACGGCTTGCACCACAGCAGATCGTGCGCCTCGAGGTACTGCGCCTCAAGTCGCGGATCTTCCGCAGCACCCGATCTTGCCGCGCGCACCCGGTACGCCGCCAGTCTTCCGCGCAGTTCCTCGCGACGTTCGAGCAGCCCGGCGACCGCCTGGTGCACCCGGTTCGCGGCGGTCAGCGCGTTGTCCAGCGCGGTCTCCAGCGCCGCGGCCTCCTCGGCGAGTCTGCGCCACAAGCCGCGGTCGCGCAGCTCGGCGAGCGCGGCCAGCCGGGCGCGCAGCGCGGGCGCCTGGGTGGTGTGCGCGGGCAGCGCGCCGACCAGGATCCTCTCCCTGGTCTCGCGCTCGGCGGCGCGCTGGGCGTCCTCGACGTCGGCGATCCGATCGATCAGCCGGGACAACTGCGCGGTCCGCCGCTCGAAGTCGGCGCGCAGATCGGCGGCTCCGGTCGCGGCGGCCGCGACCGACTCGACATCCTGCCGGATGCGCTCGAGCCGGTTCGCGAAGGCCGAACCGGGCGCTGCGACGCCGATCGGATCGGCGAAGACGTCGCGCCGGAGCTTCGCGTATTCGTCGCCGATTCCGGCGAGTGCGGTGGCCAGTGCACGGTCCTCGACCTCGCGCACCACAGAGGCGACCTGCTTGAGCCGTTCCTGCACCGGGTCGGCCTGCTGGAACAGCCGGTTCCAGGTCGCATCAGCCGCGGTGACGAAGTCGGCGGCGAGCTGGAAGTCGGTGTTCATCCGGTGCAACGTCTCGGCGAGGCTCGCGGTCTCGCTGACCGTGCTCGGGCCGAGCAGGGTGCGCTCGGAGAGGGCTAGATGCTTGGTGGAGAGCGTGATCGACTTACCGCGCAACAGTTCGGCGATCGCGTTCAGGTCTTCGGGGCGCGGCTTGGCCCGCCGGCCGCGGATCTCGCTGGCGCGGCTGAGCACGTCCTGAAACGCGGTGTAGTCGTCCCAGAGCCCGGCGATGCGGGCGGCGGCACGTTGCCAGCGCTGCGCGGTCAGGCCGGTCAGCGGTGCGCTGTCGAGCAGCTTGTAGCCGGGATGGTCAGCGAGCGCGAGCAGCGCGTCGGCGACCCGGGCCGCGTCCTGTCCGAGCCGCGCGAGCTGCGCGTCGACGGCCTCGCGGGTCGGCGGGCCGAATGCGGGGAAGACCATGGCCACCACGTTAGTCAGCGTATTGGGCGGCGGGAGGCTGTTGCGGGCCCAGTGCTGGTTGCAGCGAGGTGGAATAGATGTGCTGCCAGGTGCCGTTGCCGCGGATCGTCGCCAGGACGCCGTTGATGAAGCGGATCAGGTCGGTGTTCGCGGACGAGACGGCGATCCCGTACGGCTCGGGTTCGAGCTGCGGGCCGACCACCACGGTGTTCGGATCCTGCTCGGCGAGCCCGGCCAGGATGGTGTCGTCGGTGGAGATCGCGTCGACCTGACCCTGCTGCAACGCGACGAGGCAATCAGTCAGATTGGTGACGCCGTAGGCGATCGGGTGCGACTTGTACGTCGTGACCTTCTGGAGCGAGGTCGAGCCCATCTGGGCGCAGACCTTCTTGCCGCCGAGGTCGTCGAGGGATTTGTAGCCGCTGTTCTTGAGCACGAGCAGCTTCTGGTAGGCGTTGTAGTAGACGCTGGAGAACTGGATTTGTTGCGCGCGCTCGCACGTGATCGTGAAGGTGTCCACGACCATGTCCACGGCCTGGGCCGGGTCGGAAGTCTGCAACGCGGTGATGCGCTCGGCGTTGGTGACCGCGCGGAACTGGATGTGACTGGGGTCCTGGTTGCCGAATATCGCCTGCTCGACCTGCTTGGCGATGTCTACGTCGAAACCGGTCTCTTGGCCAGACGCGTTGAGGTATCCGGTGAGGTATTCGTCCTGCGCCACACCGACGACGAGCTTGCCTCGCTGTCTGATGGAGTTGACCGAGGCGCTGGTGGCGTCACCGGCGGTCGGACGGAGAGAAAGCGCCGCGGTGTTGCAGGTCGGGGAACTTGCGGTCGGCCCCGCGGACGGCGACCCGGTCACGAGCGCACCCGGCTGGGGCACCGAGACGTTCGGATGCGCACCGACGTCGACCACTCCCGCGCTGCACCCGGAGACCGCGAGGGCGAGAGCCGAAGCGGTCGCCGCGGCGAGGAATGCTGCTGTTCGCGGCTTGCTGCGCAAGTGCCGCAAGGTGGGGCGTCCGCTCGTCGTAACCATGGTCCGCTCCCCGTTTCCCCGCGTGTTCGTCGGCTGGGTCATCGGTACTCCGCCAGCCGCCGGTTGATCCCGTACGCGGCCGCGAGCGCCGCCAGCATGCCGCCGATCAGCCCGCCCCACACCGCGCCGCTGAGTGCCGAGGAGGCGCTGTTGGCGTCGGAGGCGTACGAGGCCTGATCATTGTTGAACGTTTTGACGAGCGCGTCGTCCAAGGCCGCGGCGTCGGAGTTCAACGTGTTCGGGCTCGGCTGCGAGCCATGCCCGACGATCAGGTCGACGGCGTGGGAGTAGTCGCCGCCGTCGACGGCGCTCTGCACGTTGTGCATCTGCTGCCGAAGCTTGGTGTATAGCGCTGCCGCGTCACCGGTCAGCTCCGCCGAATCGACGTTTCCGAGCGCCTTGGCTTGGGCCTGTGCGTCGGTTCCGTTGTCCTCGCCGCGATCGACCAGGGTGAGCGACTGGTAGGAGTCGGCGAGCGCGAGGCTGTCGCGGTCCCACAGCGTCGTGGCGACCTTGTCGAAGTCCGCCTGCGCGCGGTTCGCCGCATTCGCGGCGGAGGAGACCGCGACCAGGGACCAGATGACGACGGCGAGCGCGATCAGTGCGCCCCACAGCATGCCCACGTTGAAGCGCCGCCGAGTACTGCGGGATAGTTCGCGGCCGCAGAGGACCAGGACCGTCGCCGCGAGCAGGCCGACGACGACGATCCAGATCGGGAAGCCGGTGACCTCCGCCTGCCCGGAGCGCTGCGCGGCCGACTCCTCGTCGGCGACGCTCTGCACTTCCGCGAGGATCTGATCGTGCATCAGCTTCGAGGCTTCGTGCAGGTACGCTCCGGCGACCGGGTAGCTGAGCCGGTTGTTGGCCTGCGCCGTCGCGATGTACGCCGTGTAGAGCGGCAGTTGACCGGCGACGTTGCTCAGCTGCTTCGAGGCCGCGCCGTCCCCGGCCAGTTCCCGTGACGCCGTCGAGAGCGCGGAGACCGCCTGGTTGATGTCGCTGTTGTACAGGTCGGTCAGCCGGGTCGGCTGGACCGGCCCGACCAGCAGCCCGGTCGCGGCGGTGGCGTCGGCCTCGGCGAGCGCGTGGTAGAGCTCGTTTACGTTCTGCACCAGCTGCTCGGAGGAACCGGCCGCGTGTGTCTCCGAGGCCTGACGCGTGGCGAGCGTGGCGGCGCAGGTGCCGCCGATGGCGAGAAACGCCACCAGTGCGGCGATCAGCGCGGCCCAGAGCCGGGCCGGCGTGGTCAGCCGGCTGCGACTCTTGGGCGGACCGGAAGGGTCAGGGCCGGCCTGCGGCGCGGCGGCGAATTGCAGCCCGCTCTCGCCGATGCCCGCAGGCGCGTGCGTGGTCGTCGTTGCCACAGCCGAAACTGCCCCCATCCGCCGTTTTCCCCGCCTGGTGGTGATCCGCTTCCACCATATTCCCTGCGAACCGTCTGCGGATGGCGGGTTGCGATCTGGGTTCAGGCCGGTTCAGGCCTCGGCGAGCAGGGCGGGCAGTTCGGTCAGGTTCGTCAGCCGGAAGTCGGCTTTGGCGATCAGATCACTGTGCTCGGCCGCGAGGTGGCCCCACGGTCCGCGCCGGATGTGCGCGGTACGCAGGCCCGCCTCCCAGGCCGGGCGCATGTCGTTGTCGAGCCGGTCGCCTACGTAGCAGATCCGCTCGGCGCTCGCGGTCGGGCGCATGGTGCGGCAGACCTCGATGACCTTGGTGAAGAAGCGCGGGTCCGGCTTGGCCACGCCCCAGGTGTCCGAGGTGGTCACCAGGTCCACCGGCAGGCGCAGCGAGTCCAGGATCCGGTGCGAGCGGCGGGTCTGGTTCGCCGCGATGATCACCAGGTATCCGGCCTGGCGCAGCGCGGCCATGGCCGGGCGGGCGTCCGGGTAGAGGTCCCGCTCGCCGTATCCCTCGGGCCGCCCCGCCTCGGCCCGCCGCTCCCGCTCGGCCTCCAGGTCGAAGCCGGGACGGAAGTAATCGAATACTTCGCGATGGTCGCGGCCGGCCCCGATCACCGCGCCGAACACGGCGGAGAAGGTGTGCCGCGGCACGCCGAGCCAGTCGGCCCAGGCGTGGTATTCGACGGTCTCGTCAACCAGGGTCTCCCCTACGTCGAAGACGACGGCCTCGATCGATCGCGTGGGTGGAGACGTAGGTGTAGGCGTGAGTGCGGGCGGCGTGGGCACGGTTGGGACTCCTGACGCTGGATCGCTCGACCGGATGCACGGCGCGTCAGCACGTGCATCCGGTCCCCGTTCGGCGGGAGCTTAGCGAGCCGGTCTGCGGCAGCCCAGCGTTTTCAGGGTTTCTCCATACTTCTGGGCGAACTGATGGGACTCGGGAGACGCCAGAGCCACCGGCGCTGTGACGGCTCACAGCTGCCGCCCGTATTGATTTATTGGTGCAGCGCCATCTGCACGATCTTCACGACGACGAGCACCGAGGCGAGGGCGAGGTAGAGGCGCAGGATCGACATGCCGACCTTGCGGCTCGTCGGCATCGCGGCGCGCCCGATCACGGACAGCGGCGGCATCCGCCAGTCCAGCGCGCTGGCTCGGTCGATCGATTCGGCCGGGCGGCGGCGTCGGCTCAGCAGCGCATACCCCGCGAACACGAGACTCAACACGCCGCAGGCCTCGATGATGTCGAGGATCTGGCCGGCGGTCAGATTCGGGTCGAGCACGGCCAGGGTCAGGATGATCGAGAGGGTGACCAGGACGGCCAGCACCGATCCGGTGAACAGGTTCGTCTTGCGTCCGTTGACCCACGGGCCGAGCACCTGCTTGTCGTTGCACAGCACCAGCAGGTAGACCGAGGCGGAGGGCAGCAGCACGCCGGCCATGGCCTGCACGCCGTTGGTGATCAGCCCGAGCGGCGAGCCGGGGATCAGCACGATCGTCGCGGCGATCCCGATGAGGCCGACGTAGACCGCGTAGAAGCCCTTGGCCTGCTTCACGCCGCGGTGCAGCGAGTGGTTGATGCCCAGCGTGTCGCCTGCCGCATAGGCGGTGGACAGGGACACGGCGAAGGCGCCGATGATCGAGGAGTCCAGCAGCGCGATAGCGAACAGGATTCCGGCCACGTGTCCGGCCTTGGCGGAGATGGCCTGCGCGAGTCCCTGCGCGTCGCTGAAGTGTCCGGCGAGTCCGGTGTTCGCGACGGCGGCCGCGGCGAAGCCGATGATCGCCGCCGCGCCGATCACCACGACGACGATGCCGATCCACAGGTCGGCCTTCTCGTACTTGATGAAGCGCGGGGTGATCCGCTTGTCGATGACGTAGGACTGCTGGAAGAACAGCTGCCAGGGCGCGACCGTCGTGCCGACCAGGCCGATGATCAGCAGCATCACGGCGGCTTCCTGACCTCCGCCGCCCGGCAGTTGCGGCACCAGGAAGCCGTGGGCCATCTGCCCTGCGGTCGGGTGCAGCATCAGCGCGATCGGGATCAGCAGCAGGCTGCCGGCGCACAGCGTGATCACGACCCGCTCGAAGCGGCGGAACGAACCGGTGGACGCGGCCGCGATGACGACCACTCCGGCCGCGATCACCGACGGCGCCTTCGGCAGGCCGAGGTAACCGACCGCGAGGGTGATCCCGATGAACTCGGTCACCAGGGTCAGGGCATTGAGGAGAAAGAGGTCGATGACGCTGAACGCACCCCAGAAGCGGCCGAACCGCTCCATGATCAGCTTGCCGTGCCCGACGCCGGTGACCGCGCCGAGGCGTACCACCATCTCCTGGTTGACATAAAGCACCGGGACGAGCAAGAGCAGCACCCACAGCAGGTGGGTGCCGTAGTTCTGGCCGCTCTGGCCATAGGTGGAGAACGCGCCGGCGTCATTGTCGCCGCACATCACGATCAACCCGGGGCCGACGATCGCCAGCAGCGTCTTGAACTTGGCGGACAGGCCCTGGCGGGCTGCGGTGTCGCCATGCTTGATCGTGCCGAGCGCCCCGCGGATGTCGCCGACATGGGCGTCGTCGAGTACTGCGCTCTTCGTCGAGACCGTGTTAGCCGACGCAGCCTTCGTCGAAGCAGCGTGGTGCGAAACAGCGCTCTTGGCCGGGGCGATGATGAGGTCGGTCATGGTGCGCGGTCCTTCCTCACGCCACGCACACGTCCGCGCCAGGTTGGTTTCTTGGCACGAGCGAGCACGCACGTGTGGTCAGGCAGCGTGCGTCAGGGCCTGGCTCGATGGACCTTGGAACGCGCGAACGCGTACCCAGCGTGCTCTAGACAGGGCACGTTCGGTACGAGTGCGAGGCTTTTCGAAGGTCAGCGGCTCAGCGCGCCGCGCACGCCGGAATCGGATGAGGGCGTGTGTGCGCGTAGACGGATCCCGTTCTCACAGGGCCCGTACTATGGCCGGGACTACTGGGTTCCATCATCGCCTCCCCTCGTCCGTGGCGCCGTAGCGCTCCGCCGGTATATGGGCTCTGCGATGCTTCACGCGCTGCGCGTCATCGGCACCGAACACCCATACGATGAGCAGGGCAAGAATCCACCCCGGACCTGCCCTCAGTCAAGTGCAGATGCATGCCGCAGCCGCATCGTGCCTTTACCGTGCTTTAAGGATAACACCGCCCCCGGGCCGAATCGGACCAATCGCCGAACTCGGTGCTGGATGTGCGCTATCGCACGTTGGCCTTTCTCACGGTTCGAAGCGATATCCCATGCCAGGCTCGGTAAGCAGTTGTCGCGGGTGAGACGGCTCCGGTTCAAGCTTCTGGCGTAGCTTTGCCAGATAGAACCGGAGGTAGTTGGTCTCGGATTGATACGCCGGACCCCATACCTGTTGCAGCAGTTGCTTGCCGGAGACGAGCCTTCCGGGATTTCGGACCAGTACCTCAAGCACCGCCCATTCCGTTTTTGTCAGATGCACCTGTTCGGGTGTCTGTTCGGGGGCCACGGCGCTTCGCTGCACCGTCTTCGCGGCCAGATCCACCGTGTAGTGACCGATCGTCACGGCGGGCTCGGCGGCGGTCTCGGTCTCGCTGCGGCGGATCAGGGCACGCAGTCGGGCCATCAGCTCGTCCATGGAGAACGGCTTGGTGACGTAGTCGTCGGCGCCGGCGTCGAGCGCGTCCACCTTGTCGGCGGAGTCCGCGCGGCCGGAGAGCACCAGGATCGGCACCTTGGTCCAGCCGCGCAGGCCGGCGATCACGTCGGTGCCGTCCATGTCGGGCAGGCCGAGGTCGAGGACGACCACGTCGGGCAGGTGCTTGGCCGCGGCGTCGAGGGCGCCGGCGCCGTCGGCCGCGACCACCACCTCGTAGCGGCGCGCGGTGAGGTTGATGCGCATGGCACGCAGCAGCTGGGGCTCATCGTCCACCACGAGCACGCGGATCACGTCAGCAACTCCCTGTCTTCGTCTTCCGGCTCTTCGATCCCGGCTGTGGCGACGGCCGCGGCGGCGGGCAGCGACACCACCATCGTGACACCGCCGCCGGGCGTGTCCTCAGGCGCCAAGGTGCCGCCCATCGCTTCGACCAAACCCCGCGCCAGCGCCAGGCCGAGCCCGACGCCCGCGGTGTTGTCCCGGTCGCCGAGCCGCTGGAAGGGCCGGAACACCAGGGCTCGGTCCGCCGCCGGGATGCCCGGGCCGCGGTCGATGACCCGGATCTCGACCCAGCGGCCGAGCGCGGATACCGCGACCGTGACCGGTGAAGCGGTGTGCTTGACCGCGTTGCCGACCAGGTTGGCCACGACCCGTTCGAGCAGTGCGCCGTCGGCGAGCGCGGGCGGCACGGCCGGCGGCACCGGGGCGAGGCTCACTCGTTCGGCGGCGTCCGGAACCTCGTCGAGGGCGCGCGGCAAAATGTCGGCTGCTGCCACCGCCTCCAAGTGCAGCTTGATCGCGCCGGC
>NZ_DATNGK010000235.1:0-2785 GCF_035605935.1 Actinocrinis sp.
ATGGGCATGGCCACCTCGCTGCAGGATCTGCGCAAGCGGATCGGCTCGATCACGGTCGCCTACGACGTCGAGGGAGCGCCGATCACGGCCGAGCAGATGGGCTGCGACGGCGCCATGACCGTGCTGCTGAAGGACGCGCTGAAGCCGAACCTGATCCAGACGCTGGAGGGCCAGCCCTGCTTCATGCACATCGGGCCGTTCGGCAACATCGCCCACGGCAACAGTTCGGTGGTGGCCGACCTGGCCGGCCGCAAGCTGGGCGACTACCTGGTGACGGAGGCCGGCTTCGGCAGCGACCTGGGCATGGAGAAGTTCATGGACATCGTCTGCCGCGCGGGCGGGTTCGGGCCCAATGCGGTCGTGATCGTCGCCACCGCCAAGGCGCTCAAGCACCACGCCGGCCTGGAGGACGATCCCCGCAACTCGGCCGCCGACAACCTGCGCGCGATCGAGGAGGGCTCGGCGAACCTGGCCCGCCACATCCTCAACGCGAAGGAGTTCGGCGTGCCCTGCGTGGTGGCCGCCAACCGCTTCCCCGGCGATACCGACGAGGAGGTGGCGCTGGTGCAGAAGCTGGCGCTCGACCACGGGGCCCACGCGGCGGTGCTGAACGAGGGCTTCTCCAAGGGCGGCGCCGGTGCGGCCGAGATGGCCGAGGCCGTGGCCGATGCCTGCGACCAGCCGAACACGTTCAACTTCATGTACGAGGATTCCGACCCGATCGGCGTCAAGATCGAGAAGATCGCGAAGCGCATCTACCGGGCGGATGGCGTCGACTTCCTGCCCGCCGCGCAGCAGAAGGTCGAGCAGTTCACGCGCGACGGGCTGACCGGCCTCTCGATCTGCATGGCCAAGACGCACCTGTCGCTATCGGCCGACCCGGCCCTGGCCAACGCGCCGACCGGCTTCCGCATCCCCGTGCGCGACATCCGGCCGTACACCGGCGCCGGGTTCCTGACGGCGCTGTGCGGCGACATCATGCAGATGCCGGGGCTGGGCAAGACCCCGGCCGGCTTCAACGTGGACATCGACGAGGATGGGAAGACGGTCGGACTCTTCTAGCGATCACAGGGACGACCCGTATCTGAGCGCAAGCGTCGCGCAGCTGCTCGACGATTTGGCCGCCCGCACCCCCGCACCGGGGGGCGGGGCGGCCGCGGCTCTGACCTGTGCGATGGCGGCGGCGCTGGTCGAGATGGCGACCTCGTTCGCCTCGGCGCAGGGGCTGGAGGCGGTGCGCGACCGGGCGCACGCGATCCGCGAGCAGGCCTCGGGGCTGGCCTACGCCGACGGCCGAGCCTACGGCGTGGTGCTGGAGGCGCTGCGGATGGAGAAGGGTGACCAGCGCACGGCGTGCCTTGACGAGGCGGTGTCCGGCGCGATCGCGGTGCCCATGCAGGTGCTGGAACTGGCCTCGGAGGTGGCGACACTGGCGGCGGATGTCGCCGAGACAGGCAACAGGAACCTGGAGGGCGACGCGCTGGCGGGTTCGCTGCTGGCCGAGGCGGCGGCGCGCTCGGCGGCCACGCTGGCGCAGATGAACATGAGCATGCTGTCGCGCCACGCCGTGGCCGAGGCGCACCTGGAGCGCATGCGCCCGGCCCTGGCCAGGGCCACGCGAGCGCGCGAGCGCGCCGTCACGGCATACGCGCACGTCTAGGCCACAGCGGCCGTCGAGAGGCTGGTCTCAGGCCGGGGGGCCGGTGTCAAACACCGACCCGACGACCGGGGCGTTCCGGCACCGGATCTTGACGCCTGTCACGGGCGGCGTTACAGCAGAATCGCCTGGTTGAGCCAAACCGGGAATTATTGGAGTCAAACACCGCATCGGCCCTCGACGAAGGTCCTGAACAGGCCCGTGACGGGTCGTTGCAGAACCGGCACCTGCTATAGGTGCTTGCCGAACCACGCCACGATCCGCTCCATGCGGTCGACGCGACGGTCGGGTCGTGCGCTTGAGGCCATCGAGTGGTCGCTGTCGGGGTACAGCACGTACTCGACCTCCCGGCCCAGGCGGCGCAGCGCAATGAAGAACTGCTCGTTGTCGGCCGGCGGACAGCGCAGGTCGCTCTCGCCCTGCAGGATCATCAGCGGCGTGTGCACGTTCGACACGTGCCGCAACGGCGACTGGCGCCAGAGCGACTCGACGCCCTCGGGCGTGAGCGGCTCGCCCAGACCCTCCTGGGGGTTGTAGATGTAGCCGACGTCGCAGTTCCCGTAGGCAGAGATCTGGTTGGTGACGCCGTTGGACGAGACGGCCGCGGCGAACCGGTCGGAGGTGCCGACCAGCCAGTTGACCATGAACCCGCCGTAGCTGTTCCCGTAGCAGCCCAGCCGCTTGGGGTCCGCCAACCCGGCCTTGACCAGGTGGTCGAGCACGGCGTGGCAGTCGGCGTCGTCCGCGTCTCCCCAGGCTCCGTCCAGTGCCGCGATCCACTCGCGCCCCTGGTCCCATGATCCCCGGATGTTGGGTCGCGCCACCCGGTATCCGGCGCCGACCAGCATGTGGTCGGTGGCGTCGGCCGCATAGGGCCACGCCCAGGTGGGGCCGCCGTGGATGTGCAGGATGGTCGGCATCGGCCGGTTCCTCGCGCCGGCCGGCGACAGCACGAACGTGCGGATCGGTCCGGCCGGGCCCTTCACGATCAGCTCCTGCATCACCGGGCGCGCCCTGCTCGCCAGCCAGGCGTCGCCGGCGGCGGTTCGCCGCCGCGGCTCTCGCCCCGGCTCCAGCGCGTACACGTCGGCGCCGTCGTACTCGTTCAGCGACATCAGCACCGCCACC
>NZ_DATNGK010000236.1:0-3973 GCF_035605935.1 Actinocrinis sp.
GTGCGTGCGGTTCGACGTGCACGCTGTGTACTACGGCAGCCCGTCGGCCGCTCAGCGGTGCACCGCGACCGGCGGCGCGGTTCGCAGTGCGGTGCTTGTCGCGCCATCGTCCGGCGCGACGAAGGCGAGCGCAGTCGATGACGCGGTGGACCAGCGGATCACGGCCACGCTGCGGGGCGTGCAGATCACCGCGTCGTACGGTACTGACAGCGACCGGTCATCCGTCGTGGCACTCCTTTCGGCTGCCGGTGTGCCGGCGCCGACCGTGTCCGGTGCTGCCGACTCGGCCTCCACTGCCGTGGTCGCACAGCGGATCGCGGCGAATCTCGCGCCGGTTCAGGGCCGCGTGTCGCCGGGTGGAGTCGCCGTGATGACGCAGGCCTATAAGGGCCTTGGCTTCGATGCTTGCACCGCTCCGAGCACCGCGCAGATGAACGCGTGGGGCGGATCGCCGTTCGGCGCGGTAGGCGTGTATATCGGTGGAGCCGAACGGGCGTGTACGCAGCCGAATTTGACGGCGTCGTGGGTGAGCGCCGAGGCGAGCGCGGGGTGGCGGATGCTGCCGCTGTATGTCGGCCCGCAGATTGCCTACGGCGACGTCACAAACGCCGCCGCGGCGCAGGGCAAAGCTAGCGCCGATGATGCCGCGATTCAGGCGTCTTCACTCGGGATCGGTCAGGGCGCGGTGCTGTACTACGACATGGAGGGCGGTGACTACACGAGCGCGCAGACGGCTGCGGCGCAGACGTTCCTGGGCGCCTGGACCGCCGAGTTGCACGCGCTGCACTACCGAGCAGCGGTCTACGGAAACGAGAGCGGCGCGGTCGGCGCGCTGAACGCCGACTGGGGCACGGTAACCGAGCCGGACGTGATCGACGTCGCCAACTGGAACAGCACGGCGGACGACGATCCGGGTGCGGATCCGGCCGACCACTGGGGCGGACACCGAGTGCACCAGTTCCAAGGCGGCGCGAACGCGACGTACGGAGCCGTCACAATCAACATCGACCAGGACTTCTTCGGCCTGGCCGCACCGTGCGGGCCCGCGCTCGCGACCGGAAGCGGCATCGTGCCCCGGTACATGACCGGCTGCTCGGCGTCACCGGCACCGGTGCCGACGCCGTCCCAGTCCCCGTCGCGCTAGGGAGTCCGGTCCGGCCCTGTCGTACTAGTGCGTCCGGTACGTCCTCGCGCTAGGCAGTCCAGTCCGCGCGGCGCCCGAGGAAGTTGAGCAGCGCGACAGCGTCATCCGCGCCCGCCGCCGACTCATCCGATTCCACCGCCGGGCCAAAGGCGAAGCCGCGCAGCGGTTCTACGAGCGCGTCCGCGGTCGGCCGCAGCGCTTGGGCAAGGGTCGCAGTGAGCGGCGAGGGCTGGCCGGTCGCGACCGCGATGTCCCATGCGTGCACCGCGGCGTCCAGGGCGGCCGCAGCGACCGCCGAGGGTGCGGGCAGTTTGAAGGGCGGCAGCGGGACAGGCACCTCTGCGTCGTCCGGCTCGATCGCTGCGAACGCATTCGCCGCAGTGCTCAGCGCGGAGTCCAGGAGTACGGACGGGTCTGCGCTGATTGCACCGGAGGGAGCGAACGGATCGCCATCGGGCCCTGGGCCGCCGGTGAGCTTCGCGGCGTACGCCAACTGGTCTCCCGCAGCGTGCTGGAGGACTTGCGTCACGTTCCATTGTTCGCAGGGAGTCGGCAGGTTCCATCCGCTCACCGGCACGCCCGCAACCACGGTCCGAAACGCCTGATGTGACTCGTCCAGCAGTGTCCATGTGCTCTGCGTCATGCAGGGACTCTAGCTTCTGCCGCCAGTCTGCGGCGCGGCGCGGCGCGGCTGCGGCGGCGCGACGGGCGGACCGCCGGTGCCTAAATCAGCAGCCTGGTTGGATATGCGAAGCCCGATGCTGAGCGGCCCGCCCCGGCATCTGCCGAGACGGGCCGCCGCGCCGCGCCTAGCCGGCGTTCTGGGCGATGTTCTGGTAGATCCACTGGAAGACCACGTCGGCGCGGGCCGTGGTCTCCAGCTGGTCGTGCGGGCAGCTCGGGCCGGTGCTTTCGACCGACACCAGCACCCCGGTCTTCGTGCCGGCCGGGATGAAGTACGGCATACCCGAGTCATACAGGCACGAGCTGGTGTCCGGCGACGGAGAGACCCCGTGCACGCCGATGGTGTCCGCGTCCACCTCGCCGACCGCCACCTCGCCGGTGTTGAGCACCGTACCGGGCGTCGCGTTCACGTCCGAGGTCGCGCCCCACCCGGCCATCGTCAGCTGCTCGCCAACGTGCGGCGCGATCGGGGAGACCGCCAGCGGGGCGATGTCCCGGATCGGCGCGTCCAGCTTGACCAGCGCGATGTCGTTGACCGGCGACTGCCACACGTTGACGACGTTGCGCGTCTCGCCCGGGCTGGCAGACAGATCCACCGTGCCCACGGTCACCGTCGTCGCATACTGCGGCGGGCCGCTGACCCGCACCCGGTTGACGTCGTGGAAGCAGTGGCCGGCCGTGAGCACGAAGTTCGGCGCGACCAGCGCACCGGAGCAGGCGCTGTTGTAGAAGGTGCCGTCCGGCCTGGGAATGTGGGTCATCGTGAACTTGGCGGCGAACGGATACTGACCCGGGGTAGCGGGGGTTCCGTCGGCGATGGCGTGCGCCGGGGTGACAGCCATGAGTACTGCGCTAGCGCTGCCCGCCGCGAGCGCGGTCAGTCGGATCGCTAGTTTTCTACGCATGTGATGGTGCTCCCTTGGCTTTGAAGCGTCCCCGGAACATCCGGGGCCGAACTGTGGCGGCGAGCAGTTGCCGGGCCGTACGCCGCCGTCCGTGGTAAGGACGGTACGAGCCCTGTCACAGTTCCAAGGCCGGCCGCAGCCGCGCCTACGCTGCTCAGTCGAGTCGCGCCATCATAGGCAGCGCACGGTGAGTACGTTCGCCCGTCTTCGAAGGGGAAGTTGTGGCTCAAGACGCTGGCTGGTCACCGCAGGACGCGGACGTCGAGCGGCCAAGTCCTGCGCGCATGTACGACTATTTCCTCGGGGGCAGCCACAACTTCGCCCCCGACCGGGAACTGGCCGAGCGGTACATGCAGGTGCTGCCGGACATGCCGGAGATCGCGCGGGCCAACCGGAAATTCCTGGTGCGGGCGGTACGAGCGCTCACCGCGGCTGGCGTTGACCAGTATCTCGACCTGGGATCCGGCCTGCCGACGCAAGGCTGCACCCATGAGACCGCGCGGAAGATCAACCCGAGCGCACGGGTGGTGTACGTGGATGTCGACCCGGTGACCGTCGAGTTCGGACGATCACTGCTGGATACGACCAGCGGAGTCGAGATCCTGCACGCGGATCTGCGCGCGCCGCAGGCCGTGCTTGACAGCGCCGAAGTGGCGCGCTGCCTGGACCTGAGTCGCCCGGTCGGGGTGCTGATGGTCGCGATGCTGCACTTCGTGCCGGACACCGACGACCCGGCGGCCCTGGTGGCCGCGTACCGCGACGCGAGCGCGCCTGGCTCTCACCTGGTGGTCTCGCACGCCACCAGCGACTACCACCCGGAGACCATGCGCGAGGCAGCGAGCGTCTACAACAGCGGCGCGACGCACGGGATGAACTTCCGTTCCCGCGCGCAGATCGGTGCGCTGCTGAGCGGCTACGAACTGCTTGAGCCGGGCCTTGTCGACGTAATCCGCTGGCGGCCCGATGACGATCACGACCCACTCGGCGGCGACGTGAGCCGTTACAACTTGCTGGCCGCCGTAGCCCAGAAGCCCTCGGTGGTCTTGGCGACCTAGTCGAATACCCAGTCAGCGCCGTTGGCCTAGCACTCGATGACGTTGACCGCGAGGCCGCCGCGCGCGGTCTCCTTGTACTTGACCTTCATGTCGGCGCCGGTCTCCTTCATGGTCTTGATGACCTTGTCCAGCGAGACGTGATGGCGGCCGTCGCCGCGCAGTGCCATGCGCGCGGCGGTGACGGC
>NZ_DATNGK010000237.1:0-20106 GCF_035605935.1 Actinocrinis sp.
ATCACGCAGCTGTGGAACGGTAGCTACACCCAGTCCGGCGCGAACGTGACCGTCACGAACGTGTCGTACAACGGATCCCTGGGTACCGGAGCGAGCACCAGCTTCGGGTTCAACGGCTCCTGGAATGGCAGCTCCAACCCGACCCCGGCGTCGTTCACGCTCAACGGGACGACCTGCACCGGCACCGTGAGCAGCGGTACTCCGACGCCGACCGCATCGCCGACCTCGCTGGGCACACCGAGCTTGTCGCCTTCCTCCTCCCCGAGTTCATCGCCTTCCTCATCGCCCAGTGCGTCGGCGTCCCCGCCTCCGCCAGGGCGGGGCCCGTGTGACATCTACGCCGCGGGCGGCACGCCGTGTGTCGCGGCACACAGCACGATTCGCGCGCTCTACGGGGCGTATAGCGGGGCGCTCTATCAGGTGCGGCGTTCCTCGGATAACACGACGAAGGACATCGGCGTGCTGACCGCCGGCGGGTACGCCAACGCCGCGACGCAGGACTCGTTCTGCGCAGGCACCTCGTGCGTCATCACGATCGTCTATGACCAGTCCGGCCACGGCAACAACGTGGCCTACCAGGGTGCCGGCGGCGCGGGTGGCAACGATTCCCCGTCGAGCGCGACCCGCGAGACCCTGACGGCAGGCGGCCACAAGGCCTATGACCTCTACATCAACCCGGGCAACAGCTATTGGCACAACGGCTCCGCCTCCGGCATGCCACTCGGCAGTGCGCCGCAGGGTGCGTACATGGTCACCTCGGGCACGCACGTGAACAGCGGCTGCTGCTTCGACTACGGCAACAGCGAAACCGATCGCAGTGCCGACGGCGCCGGAGCGATGGACGCCATCTACTTCGGTACCAGCTGCTGGTTCGGCGGCTGCACCGGCAGCGGCCCGTGGGTGCAGGCAGACCTCGAATACGGCCTGTTCCCCGGCGGCAGCAGCAAGTGGAACCCGAACCAGCAGGCGTTCCCGGACAAGTACGTCACCGCGATGCTCAAGAACAACGGCACCACGCAGATGGCTCTGAAGGGCGGCAACGCGCAGTCCGGTGGCCTGACCACGCTGTGGAACGGCAGCCTGCCGCCGGGCTACGACCCGATGAAGCAACAGGGCGCCATCATCCTGGGCAGCGGCGGCGACTGCTGCGCGCGCAACACCAACCTGAGCGCCGGCACTTTCTACGAGGGCGCGATCGTCGCCGGATACCCCTCGGACGCGACCGACGCCGCCGTGCAGGCCAACATCACCGCTGCTGGATACCAGTAGCCGGCGGGCAGGACCGGGCACCGCGGTCTGCGGACCGCAGACCGCGGTGCCTTAGGGCCCTTATCGCGCGAGCAGGACGACAACTAGGGTCACCAGCGCGGGCACCGTCTGCACGAACAGGATGCGGCGCGACGCGGTGAGCGCGCCGTAGATGCCCGCCACGGCGATGCAGCCGAGGAAGAAGACCTTGGCCGCGAACCCGGTCGGGTCCGAGGCGATCAGGCCCCAGATCAGGCCCGCCGCCAGGAAGCCGTTGTAAAGGCCCTGATTGGCGGCCAAGGTGCGGGTCTCTTCGGCGAACTCGGGCGTGGTGCCGAAGGCCTCGCGCGCACGATCGGTGGTCCACAGGAACATCTCCAGGACCAGGATGTAGGCGTGCAGGGCGGCCATGAGGCCGACCAGAATGTTCGCGGCGGTGATCACGAGGCGTAGCGTAGCTGCTCGCGGTGCCGCCGCCGGGGTTATTAACCTGTTGTTCGCCTCTCCGCGCAGCCGATTGGAGCAGCATGCAGCACACTCCCGCACGCTTCGTACTCGATCCCGCGTTCGACGTCGCGGTGGTCGACCCCCGGTTGTTCGGCGCGTTCATCGAGCACCTGGGACGCTGCGTGTACACCGGCGTCTACGAGCCTGAGCATCCGGCCGCGGACGAGGACGGCTTGCGCACCGATGTGCTGGAGCTGATCCGGGAGCTAGGTGTCAGCGTGGTGCGTTATCCGGGCGGCAACTTCGTGTCCGCGTACCGTTGGGAGGACGGCGTCGGCCCGGTCGAGCAGCGGCCGCGCCGACTCGACCTGGCCTGGCGCTCAATCGAGACCAACCGGTTCGGCTTATCCGAGTTCATGCGTTACCTGCGCAAGACCGGCGGTGAGCCGATGCTGGCGGTCAATCTGGGCACGCGCGGCGTCGCCGAGGCGGTCGACGTGATGGAGTACGCCAACCACCCTTCCGGCACCGCTCTGTCCGATCTGCGCATCGCGCACGGCGACGCGGCACCGTTCGGGGTGCGGCTGTGGGCGCTGGGCAACGAGATGGACGGCCCGTGGCAGGTCGGCCACAAGACCGCGACGGAGTACGGACGCCTCGCGGCGTCGGCCGCGCACGCGATGCGCATGGTCGATCCGGAGTCCGAGTTCGTGGTCTGCGGCAGCTCGGGCCGCGGCATGCCCACCTTCGGCGCGTGGGAAGCCGAGGTGCTGGCACACACCTACGAGCTGGCGAACTACGTGTCCGTACACGCTTACTACGAGGAGCGCGAAGGCGATCGCGACTCGTTCCTCGCCTCGGCAGTGGACATGGACGCGCTGATCGAGGGCGTCGTGGCCACCTGCGACCACGTCGGCGCGAGGCTGAAGTCCGCAAAGCGGATCAAGCTCTCCTTCGACGAGTGGAACGTGTGGTACATGTCGAAGCCCTCCGCGGAGGGGGAGCGCGACTGGTCTGAAGCGCCGCGGCTGCTTGAGGACGTGTACTCGGTCACCGACGCCGTGGTCTTCGGCTCGATGCTGATCTCGCTGCTGCGGCACGCCGACCGGGTCGCGATCGCCTGCCTGGCGCAGCTGGTCAACGTCATCGCGCCGATCATGACCGAGCCAGGTGGTCCGGCCTGGCGGCAGACCACCTTCTATCCCTTCGCGCAGGCTTCCCGCTACGGCCGTGGACGCGTGCTGCAAGTCCACGCCGACAGCCCGACGTACTCCACCTCGGTACACGGAACCGCGCCGCTGCTGCACGCGACCGCAGTGCTCGACGATGGGACCGGCGACGTCACGATCTTCGCGGTCAACCGCGGCCAGACCGAGGCGTTGCCGCTGCAAGTCGAGTTCCGTGGACTTGGGCTGACCGCTGTGCTGGAGCATTCGGTGCTGACCGACGCCGACCCGGACGCGAAGAACACACTCGCCGATCCGCAGCGCGTCACGCCGCAGTCAGCTAAGGGCACCGAGATTGTCGATGGCGTACTGCGCGCGACCCTGCCCCCCTTGTCCTGGAACGTCATCCGCTTGGGATCGGCGGACTGACCGATGTCAGAGCGCTGACTCAACACACCGAGACACGTCGGCGCCGCACCACCCGGGAGTGGTGCGGCGCCGATCTATCTGTGCGGGTGAGCCTTCAGGCTCGGATGGTGCTCAGCGGCCGTAGCCGGCCGCGACGATGTTCGCCTGAACTGCGGCGTTGGTCGACGCGGAGGGGTAGCCGGAGGTCATGACGCCCTCGTAGAAGGTGCCCTGCGCTCCCTTGCTGTTGTCACCGCCGGTGCCCAGGATGATGGCTCCCTGCTTGCGCATCGGGTTGTAGCCCGAGACGTTCGGCCGCACGCCGTCGTAGAACGTGGAGAGCGAACCGGACTGCGCGTTACCGCCGAGGATGGCCCAATGGTTGGGTCCACCGTCGATCATGGCGGTCAGGTAGCGGTCGGTGATCGTCGGGTCGTTGCTGTTGAGGTGCTGGTTGACGCCAGAGAACAGGCCGTTCTCCAGGTCGGCCATGATCCACGGGCCGTTGCCGGATCCGTAGCCCCACACCCGGATGTTGCCGAAGTAGATCGCTTCCATGGTGCCGTTGCCGTCGTCGTTGCTGTTCTTCTCGGCGTTGCCGTAGTCGAAGCAGCAGCCGCCGTTGTAGTGGGTGCCATCGAAGACGGCGTATTCACCCTCAGGGTTGTCGCCGGTCGCGGTGCCGGTCGCGGTGTTGTCCCGGTAGCCGGTGCCCGGCGGGATGTAGACGCCGTACGCCTTGTGACCATTGAGGGAGGTCGGCGCACCAGTGGCGTTGGCCAGGTTGTCCGGGCCGCCAGCCGCGCCGCCGGCCGGAGCCTGAGTCAGGTTGTTGTTGCGCCCGGACTGGTCGTAGATGATCGTGATCACGCACGAGGTTCCGGCGCAGAACGAGTCCTGCGAAGCGGCGTCCGCCACTCCGCCCGCGCTGACCACGCCGATGTTCTTCGTCGTGTTGTCCGAGGAACGCCGCACCTGGTACAGCGAGCCGCTGTACGCGGAATACAGCGCGCGGGTCGTGGAGTGCGCCGCCACACACGGCGTTCCGCCGGCCGCGAAGATGTCACAGACGCCCTGGCCAGGCGGCGGGGGAGTCGGCGACGAGGACGGAGACGACGACGGCGAGGCGGACGGCGACGAACTCGGCGTGCTCGACGGCGATGGGGTCGGCGAGCCGGTGCCGACGACGCCCGTGCACGCGACGCCGTTCAGGCTGAACGAGGCCGGGATCGGATTGGAGCTGTTGTTCCAGGAGCCGTTGAACCCGAAGCTGGTGCTCGCTCCGGTGCCCAGGGATCCGTTGTACGACACGTTCGTGACGGTCACGTTCGCGCCGGACTGGGTGTAGCTACCGTTCCACAGCTGCGTGATGCTCTGCCCGGCACCGAACGACCAGCTCAGGCTCCAGCTGCTGATCGCACTGCCGAGATTGGTGATGGCGACGTTTGCACCGAAGCCACCCGGCCACTGCGAGCTGATCGTATAAGACACCGAACAGCCGTTCGTGGCCGCCTGCGCGGTCACCGCGACCAAGGTGCCGCCGATGGTGACCAATCCGGCGGCCACGGCGGTGGCGACCGCCGCGCGCCTTCGGAGAGAGCGCATCGAAACCTCCTGCGTTAGCGCTAACATTCGGGTCGCCGAGTGCCCGCCGTGGATCGGCGCGAGTGAGTTGCCCGCAAGCCCGCGGCGCGGTGACCGCGATTCGACACGGTCTGCGAGGACGACGACAGGCGCAGTTTGCAGAGGTTGCCGATCGCCCGCAACGGCAAGGTCCGAAAAACCTGACGCCCACTGGCGTCGTCCGTTTACGCCGAGTGCTTCACCGGCGTTGAGCAGCGCCGCACCGGCTCAGGTGAAGATGCCGGCCGTTGCGAGTTGCGAGACCGTTCGCGAAACTTTCTCACGAACCTGACTCGCGGCCGTCAAACGCAGAAGCGGGTCATGAGCGTGCCGGGGAAACGCGTCGCGATGTTTGAAAACGTCAGCTGCTATCGAACGTTCGAATGTGGCACTCGCCTAAGTCATTATCGCTGAATAAAGCGGCGGCTCGGGGCGATATGCCCCGAGCCGCTCGTCGGTGAACCGAAGCCTGCGACGCGATCAGGCCGCTGTGATGGTCCACTCATTGTTGGTGCTGGAGTTCGGCGTCCACATCACGGTGGTGGCGCCCTGTGTGGTGCTGCCGGCGCCGTCGAGCGCGGTACCCGTGCCGCGGTTGATGATCTGGTAGCGGCCGTTGCCTACCGAGTTGAGCGACCACTGCTGGTTGTTGCCGCCGTTCCACGTCGTCTGGCGGGCCGGCGCACCGTTGGCGGTGTTGCCCCAGCTGTCGGCGACCATGCCGTTGGTGTTGTTGACGATGCGGTAGTAGCCGTTGCCGAGGCTGATGAACTGCCATTGCAGGTTGGTGCTGCCGTTGTAACCCCACTGCTTCAGGTTCGAACCCGATGCCACGCTCCCGCCGCTGTCCAGCACGAGCCCGCTGGTGACGTTCGCGACCTTTGTCCAACCGGTGGGGATGCCCCCGCCGGTGCCGCTGCCCAGAGCGGGGATCTGGCCGGAGAAGGTGAGCTTCACCGTGTACGCGAGCGCGCTGAACGGCGCGCTGGAGGAGGGCATCGCGAAGTGCAGGCCGCCGCTGTCCTGGGTGGGCTTGGGCAGGTTGATGTAGCTGCCCGCGGCGTTGCCGAGCAGCTGTGCGGAGACCAGGCTGCTGATGTTGAACTGGTTGGAGTTGAGGCTGGTGACCGTCATCGTGCCGCCTTGCCAGCCAAGGGCGGTGGCGTACAGGATCGTGTTGTCCTGACTGCGGGTGAAGCGGATGTCCTGTGGCGTGCCGGCGCGCGGTCCGGTGAAGGAGCCGCCGCCCATCGCCGTCGGTCCCTCGCCGTATGACGACCAGGATCGGGTGGCGTAGATGGCCTCGCCGAAGCGGCCGAGCCAATCTCCCATACCCAACAGGATGGTCTGCTGCTGCGACGGGATCGTCCCATCCGCCATCGGCGAGATGTTCAGCAGCATCGTGCCGCCCTTGGCAACGCGGTCGATCAGCGCGTGCAGCAACGCCTGCGTCGTGTAGTAGCCGAGCCCGACCGTGTAGCACCAGGACGAGGAAGAGATCGCGTCGTCGGTCTCCCAATACGGGGTCAGCAGACCGCCGGGGCCGCCGCGCTCGTAGTCGAAGACCTCGCCCTTGTTGTCGAAGCCGTCCTTGTACGTCGCGACGACGTCCTTGTTCCACGCGACGGCTTTGTTGTAGTAGTACGCGAGGAACTGCAGCCGGTAGCTCTCCTCGACGAGCGAGAGATCGAAGTCCTGGTAGATCAGGTCCGGCTGGTATCCGTCGATGACCTCGATCAGCTTGTTGTACCACAGCAGGTTCTCGGCGGCAGTGCCCTGCTGGCCGAACAGGATCTTGAGATTCGGGTCGGACTGGGCGGGCACGTGGTCGTAGTAGCCGTTGAAGTGGTAGGCGTGGTGCAGGGAGGCCATAAACTTCAGGCCCTGACCGCGGATCGCCTGTGCGTGCTGCGCCACCAGGTCGAGCTTGGGGCCGTGCGCGACCGAGTTCCACGGATTGGACGCGCTGTTCCACATCGAATAGCCGTCGTGGTGCTCAGCGACCGGACCGGCGAAGCGCGCTCCGGCGTTCTTGAACAGCGTCGCCCACGCGTTGGGATCCCAATTCCCGCCCGCGCTGGTCAGCTTGGGTGCGAACTGCACGAAGTTGCCGGCCTTGTCCCGCGCGCCGTCGATGAAGTTCTGGTACGGCCACACCGACGGGTCGCCGTAGGTGGCGATGTGGTGCTGGTTCGCGGCCGACCCGCTGATGTACATGTTGCGCGGGTACCACTCGTTGTCATACGCGGGAACGCTGAAGACGCCCCAGTGGTAGTAGATGCCGAACTTGGCGTCCTGGAACCAGGCCGGTGCCGGGGGGTGCTGGTCGACGGAGGACCAGGCGGCGGTATAGCTCTGCGGGCCGGCGTTCGCCTCGGCGTCGGGGGCGAAGCGCACCAGGCCGAAGGCGGTGGCAGCCCCGGCCGCGGCGAGCAGCTTGCGCCGGCTGATCTGGAAGGGCGAGGAATCCGAAGAAGACATGGCAAAAACCTTTCGCGCGCGTCAACGCGCGGTCGTGGTGGCAGGTGAATGCGCACGCGAAAGGCACTGTCGCGGGCGCGGCACGAAAGCGGCGGTGGGTTCGCTATGGCCGTGATGAGTAGGTAACCCAACGCCAGAATGCTCGTCAAGATGCATTTGAAAGTTGCGTTTGCGGTGGGAAATGGTGCGCGATGTCGAACGCGCGACAAATGTCGAATGCCTCGGCAGGAGCTGAACGCCGCTATACGCCAAGACGCTTCATCGCCACGCGGAGGCGGCGTGTGCGGAATTGGTGGCTCAACACCCGGTGCGCTCATCAGCCCGCGAAGACTTTTCCAGAACCTTGACACTCCGGATGCCGTGAGGCACTGTCTCCAGTCGCGTACCGGCCTCCGCCGGGGGCCGAGCATGTTAGCGCTCACAGCGATACGCGACGCACCCATCCGAGTCCCGGGAGGTCTCGTGACGCGGAACACTGTCACGCACGCGCGCCGACCGGGCCGGTGCTGCACCGAAGATCGATCGGCGGCGCCAGCAGCACGTGCGCGGGCGCGGTCCCCGGCTTCGCGATGCGCTCCCGCAGGAAATCCACCGCGGCCGAGCCCAAGGCCGCGGCCGGCACGTCGATCGCGGTGAGGCTGGGATGGAACTGCTCGGCCCACTTGCGCGCCACGATCCCGGTGATCGACAGGCTGCGCGGCACCTCAAGCCCGGCGCGCTCCAGCGCCCGCTCGATCCCTGGCAGCGCCGCCTCGTTGACCGTCACGATCCCGGTGACCTGCGGATACGCCCGCAGGATCGTGTCGATGCAGCTCTCTCCGGCCCTGGTGTTGTCAGCGCAGCAGAACTCGACGCCCTCGACGCCGTGCCGCGCGGTCGCCCGGCTGAAACCTTCGCGCGCGCGATGCGCCGGACCGTAGCCCGCCATCACCAGGCTGACCGAGCGGTTGATCAGCGCGATGTGCTGGTGCCCAAGCTCGACAAGGTGATCGACGCACCGGCTGACCAATGCTGCGGTGTCCAAATCGACCCAGGACATCGCGTCCGGTCGGGTGGGGCGCCCGATCATCACGAACGGTATTCGCGCCCGGCGCAGCCGTTCGACGCGCGGGTCATCGAGCCGGATCTCCGCCAAGATGACCCCGTCAAGGTGCTGACCGGACACGATCCGCTCGAACGAGCTGCCGTGGTCGTCTCCGGAGGGGGAAAGCAGCACGTCCAGGTCCGCCCGCGCGGCGGCTTCCATGATCGCGCCGACGAAGTCCAGCTGCATCGCAGTCAGCTGCTCCCCAGCCGGCGGGATGACCAGCGCGACCGCGCCGGTACGCGAGCGCTTGAGCGTCTGCGACGCGGTGGCCGGGTGATATCCGAGCTCGTCGATGGCGGCGAGGATACGGTCCCTGGTCTCCGGGGAGATCGTGCGCTTGCCGCTGAGCGCGTACGAGACGGTGCTGCGCGACACCCCGCAGTAGCGGGCGACCTCGCCGATGTTCATCGGGCTCCCTTGCAGCCGACTGGTGCGCGCCGAAGTGTAGTCATCCCATGTCGTACTGACAACGCTGCCGCACGTCCGTACCCACCGAGGGCGCCGCAGCGCTTGACTGAGAAGGAGAATCGATGAGGACGAGAATCGGGACCGCCCGCCTCGCGCTGGCGGCCGGCGGAGCCATAGCGCTGTTGTTCCCACTGCTCGCCGCGGCTCCAGGGCACGCGGCCGGCACGGAATCGCTCACCGTCGATCTAGGCTCGCCGGGGGCACCGGCCACCGGAGTCGGGGAGGGCTTCCTCTACGGCGTCAACCAGGACGCCTCGCTGCCGGCCGACCAATACATCCTCCCTTTGGGCATGACGGCCTACCGAGGCGGCGGGCACGCGTCCCGCGGCTGGGTCGGTGACAACTACTCCTACGGGTCGAACACGAAGGCGGACGTCGCCGAGATCATCGCGCAGGGCAAGCGGTTCACCCAGGCGCCGTATCACGCGCAGTACCAGGTGATCCTCAGCGACGTCTACGGCAACGACGGCGGTCAGCCCTCGAACACGACGTATCCGTGCGACAACGGCAACTGCTCGAACTGGGTCAGCTTCATCGACGCCACCGTGGGCGCGTTGCAGGCGTCGGGCCTGAAGTTCGCCTACGACATCTACAACGAGCCGGACATCTCCGTCTTCTGGACGCGCGGGATGAACACCACGCAGTACTTCCAGATGTGGGACACCGCCTATCGGGAGATCCGGCGCATCGCCCCTGGTGCGCAGATCGTCGGCCCGTCGCTCGCCTTCACCCCGCAAGGCAACCCGGGGGAGTGGCAGACCTGGCTGGCGCACACCAAGGCCGCTGCGACGCTGCCGGACATGATCACCAATCACGACGAGGGTGATGTCGACGACCCGGTCGCGGTGTCGCAGTCCCTCAACAACGCGCTGTCCGCCAACGGAATCGCGCGGATCCCCTTGTCAGCCAACGAGTTCCAGCCCTCAGACCGCCAGACCGCCGGTGTGTCCGCGTGGTACCTCGCTCGCTTCGCGCAGTCGGGCTACACGAACGCGATGCGCGGCAACTGGGCCTGCTGCGAGACGCCGAACCTGACCGGCCTGTTGACCAACAGCGGCGGCAGCTGGCAGCCGACCGGCAACTGGTGGGCTTTCCGCGCCTACGCCGACATGACCGGGACGCTGGTCAACACCTCCGGTCAGGTCAACAGCACGGCCATCTCCGCCGCTGAGGACTCTGCGAACAAGCGGGCTGTGGCGATCATCGGCGACGCGAACGGGTACACCGGCGCGGCTTCGGTGACCTTCAACGGCGTGTCGACTCAGGCCTGGCTCGACAGCAATGACTCGGTGAATGTGACCGTGGAGCGGATTCCGGACCAGGCGCCGCTGAGCGCACCGCAGGTCGTCCTCAACCAGACCGTCAACGTGTCGAGCGGCTCGCTCACGGTTCCGTTGACGTTCCAGGCCTCGCACGACGCGTTCGCCGTCTACCTGACACCGAACGGCTCGACGAGCGGTCACACGGTGACGGTGACCAATCCCGGCAATCAGACCACGACCGTCGGCAGGCCGATCAGCCCGCTGCAGATCCAGGCCACCGATTCGGCGTCCGGCCAGACGCTGGTGTACAGCGCGACCGGTCTGCCCCCGGGGTTGTCGATCTCCCCGTCGGGCCTGATCTCCGGCACGCCGACGACCCCGGGGACGTTCAACGTGACGGTGGAGGCGACGGACACCTACCCGGTCGCCGGTTCCGCGTCGTTCACGTGGACGATCAGCACTGAGGCGACCGGCGGGGCGTGTCAGGTCTCGTACGTGAAGAACGAGTGGGGCGGCGGGTTCACCGCGAACGTGACGGTCACCAACACCGGCACGGCCGCGATCAATGGTTGGACGCTCAAGTGGAGCTTCCCCGGCGACCAGAAGGTCACTAACGCCTGGAATGCCACCGTCACGCAGTCCGGACAAGCCATCAGCGCCACGAATGCCAGCTACAACGCCGCCATCGCCCCCGGCGGCAACGTTCAGTTCGGCTTCCAAGGCACCTGGACGAGCAACGACACCAGCCCCACCGCCTTCACCCTCAACGGGAGCGCATGCGACTGACCGACTGACCGCGCCAAGCCGGGCACCCGCCGACTTTCCCGCGGGTGCCGGCCGCGCCGTGCTCGGACGTAGGATGTTTTCCACCCCGCGCCGCAGCACCAGGTCACCGAATGAGGCCGAGACATGTCACTGACCGATAAGGCGATCGACCGTATTCGGGAACTGATCCAGTCGGGAGAGCTGCCGGCTGGCTCCCGGTTACCGTCAGAGCCGCGGCTTTCCGCGCAGCTGGGCATCTCCCGCAACCTCACCCGCGAGGCGGTCAAGGCACTGGTGCTCGCCCGGGTGCTGGAGATCCGGCGCGGCGACGGCACCTACGTGACCAGCCTGGAACCCAGCGTTCTGCTGGAAGGCCTCGGATCCGCGATCGAGCTGCTGCGCGGCGACACGCTGCTCGAGCTGAACGAGGTGCGCCGACTGTTCGAACCGGTGGCCACCGGGCTGGCAGCCAGCCGCATCTCCGCTGGCGAACTAGCGGAGGTGGAGGGCCATCTCGCTGCGATGCGCGAGGCGCAGGACGACGTGGAACTGCTGAACCGGCACGACGCCGCGTTCCACCGGGCGGTCATCACCGCGACCGGCAACGCCACCCTGGCCAGCCTGCTGGAGGGCATCTCCAGCAGGACCGTGCGGGCCCGGGTATGGCGCGGCATGGTGGACGGCAAAGCGGCGGAGCGCACCCTGGCCGAGCATGAGGCGATCTACCAGGCGCTCGCTACCGGCGACGCCGCATTGGCGCACGCCGCGGCACTTATGCACGTGAGTACGACTGAGAAGTGGCTGCGCAAGTATCTGATCGAAGACACCGAGGCCGATGCCCTGGCCGACGTGGCCGGCGCCGAGCTTGATATCGAGGATGCTGACGTCGAGACACAAGGGCGGCCGCGTCAGTCAGTGACGGCTGACTGACGCGGCCGCCGGCCTCACCCGGTTTTGGCGACCCATGCTTCGCCGAACCACGTGGGGCGGTCTATGGCGCATCCCCGCTTCTCGCGAAGCGTCATGGGATGTGCTTGCCCGAGCTGTGCCGCATCGATGGGTGAATCTGCCAAGCGCATCGCGAAAGCTCAAGAGCCAGGGTGATCGCTCCAGCGCACTGTCCCGAGCGCGGCTGCCCTCACTACCCTGGCCAATGCCACAGTTCGACAGAGTTCGACGATCCTCGACACGCACAGTATGCGGCCGATTGCGTGTGAAAGTTACACCGACGCGATCCCATAAACAAACCCTGTCTCGGTCAAGAGATCCCATCAATAGCCGCTCGGGAAGCCGGCCGGCGCCGAGCCGCCATCCAGATTTCAGCTGCGTTCCAAGGTCTTGACGACCTTTGTATGACTGCGTAGTCTGACTGCGTAGTCAGAACCCGGGCTCGCTACGATGCAGCGAACTAACGACGGAGGGGACGCCATGAGCGGTGCGGCGCGACAGAGCGTGAGCTCAGCGCTTCCGCGCAGCGTGGACGTCGCCAAAGTGGCCGGCGTGTCGCAGAAGACGGTCTCGCGCGTGCTCAACGACGAACCGTACGTCTCCGACGAAGTGCGCAGGCGTGTGCTCGAAGCGGCTGAGCAACTCGGCTACCGGCTCAACAGCGCCGCGCGCGCGCTGGCCTCGGGACGGACGCGCTCGATCGGCGTGGTCACCCTCGGGACCGCCCTGTTCGGACCGGCCTCGCTGCTCATGGGAGTCGAGCGCGCGGTACGGGACACCGGGTACGCACTGCGCGTGGTGAACACGATGGAAGGCGACACGGCCGGGATCGCCGGCGCTGTCGAGTCACTGCTCGAACAGGGCGTGGACGGCATCGTCATATCCGAGCCCATCGACGAGGGCGAGGTTCCGGTTCGCGTCGACGTGCCGGTACTGGTCATCGGCGCGCCCGCGCCGTTCGCCGCGCCACACGTCGTCACCGCGGGCGTCGGCGCCGGCGTGCTGGCCAGCGCGGCCACCGACCACCTGCTGGACCTCGGCCACCACACCGTGCACCACCTGGCCGGTCCACAGCGCTGGTACGCCGCGCGCGACCGGCTCGCGGGCTGGCGCACGGCGCTGGCGGCGCGAGGCAGGCCGCAGCCACCGGTCGTCGAAGGCGATTGGTCGGCCGCGTCCGGTTACTCGGCAGGTCGCGACTTGGCCGCCAACCCCGCGCTGACCGCGGTGTTCGCAGCCAACGACGACATGGCGATCGGCCTCATAAGAGCGCTGACAGAGGCCGGCAGGCGCGTACCCGATGAGGTAAGCGTGGTCGGCTTCGACGACGTTCCGGTCGCCGCGTACATAACGCCTCCCTTGACCACGGTGCGCCAGCCTTTCGACGCCGTGGCCAGAGAGGGACTCGAAATGCTCGTGCACGCCATCGAGCACCCGCTCGCGCAGCCTTCCCCGGCGATCGACCCGCCGGTCGAGCTGATCGTGCGAGCCTCGACCAGCCCGCCTCCCGGAAAACCCCGGGAACCGTCGGGCAGCACCACCAGCTACCAGGCCTGACGGCGCTCGCGGGCCAGCCCGCCGACAGCCGTCTGCCGCCGACCGCGAAACAGGCCGCGCGGGTCCTGTTCGCATCCATAGCCCTGTTTCGTCTCAGACCACACACGTGTCTTTCCCGCACGCCTCGCTCGGCGCGCGTCACCCTCACCTTCCCAATGGCGGGAGTCCACCCATGTCCAAATCCCCCTTCGGCATCGAGTCACCGATGAGCCGTCGCCGTTTCCTCGGCGTCACCGGCGCCGTCTCCCTCAGCGCGGCGCTGGCCGCGTGTAGCAACAGCAGCGGGGGCAGCGGCGGATCCGGTTCCGCCGGCGGCGCCGCGGTCAGCCAGGCCGACATCGACAAGGCGATGGCCACGCCCACGACGCTGACCTTCTGGACCTGGGTGCCGAACATCCAGTCCGAGGTGGCGCTGTTCGAGGCGAAGTACCCGGCGATCAAGGTCAACGTCGTCAACGCGGGTCAGGGCACGCCGCAGTACACGAAGCTGCGCACCGCCCTGCAAGCCGGCAGCGGAGCGCCGGACCTGTGCCAGATCGAGTACCAGTACGTCCCGACGTTCACCATCACCGAAAGCCTGCTCGACCTGCGCCCGCACGGCGCGTCCGCGCTCAAGAGCAAGTTTGTGGACTGGACTTGGAGCCAAGTCAGCGGCCCGAACGGCGAGGTGTTCGCGATCCCGCAGGACACCGGCCCGATGGGCATGTTGTACCGCAAGGACATCTTCGACAAGTACGGCATCGCGGTACCCAAGACCTGGGACGACTTCGCCGCCGCGGCGCGCAAGCTGCACGCCGCCGACCCGAACGTCTACCTGACCAACTTCGCCGCGAACCAGGCCGCGGCCTGGCACGGCCTGCTGTGGCAGGCCAACGCGAAGCCGTACACGGTCACCGGCAAGAGCACCGTCGCCATCAATGTCGACGACCAGATCTCGCAGAAGCTGGGCGCGTACTGGGGCGCACTGGCCAAGGAAGGCGTCGTCGGCGTCGAGCCCGACTTCACCGACTCCTGGTACGCCGGACTGAATAAGGGCACGTACGCTACCTGGCTGACCGCCGCCTGGGGACCCGCGTTCCTGTCCGGCTCGGCCGCCTCTACCTCCGGCAAGTGGCGTGCGGCCCCGCTGCCGCAGTGGGATGCCTCGGCTCCCGCCTCCGGGAACTGGGGCGGCTCGACCACCGCGGTGATCAAGTCGACCAAGAACCCGATCGCGGCGGCGCAGTTCGCGCAGTTCCTCAACAGCGATCCGGACAGCGCGAAGCTTTTCGCCACCAAGCAGTTCTTCTTCCCGGCCACCAAGACGCTGCTGGCCGACCAGAGCTTTGTCGGCGCCACACCCGCGTTCTACGGCGGCCAGCAGGTCAACCAGGTCTTCGCGGACGTCAGCCAGACCGTCAACACCTCGTTCCAGTGGCCGCCGTTCCTAGACCAGGTGGTCACCGACTTCACCGACACGGTCAGCAAGGCGCTGTCCAGCAAGGGCGATGTGGTCGGTTCGCTCGCGCAGTGGCAGTCGCGCATCGTCAGCTACGCCAAGGGCCAGGGCTTCACCGTCCAGGGCTCCTGAGCCTTCTAAGGACACCGATGTCTGCCCAGAACACGGACCCTCAAGGGACCGGCGCTGCAGGGCCGCTGTTCGTCGCCCCGTTCCTGGCGCTCTTCCTGCTGCTCTTCCTCACCCCGCTCGGCTACGCCGCGTACCTGAGCCTGTTTCAGCACAAGCTGGTCGGCGGCACCACCTTCGTGGGCCTGCAGAACTACGTCAACGCGCTGAAAGACCCGCTGCTGCTGCACGGCGTCGGGCGTGTGGCGCTGTTCTTCCTGATCCAGGTGCCGCTGATGCTGCTGCTGGCGTTGCTGTTCGCGCTTGCCCTGGACAGCGGTCTGCTACGGCTGGCCAAGGTGATCAGGCTCGGGATCTTCGTGCCCTATGCGGTACCGAGCGTGGTGGCGGCGCTGATGTGGGGCTACCTGTACGGACCCAACTTCGGCCCGATCGCCCAGCTGGGCCGGCACTTCCACGTCTCGACCCCGAACTTCCTCGGCAACTCCTGGATGCTCGGCAGCCTGGCGAACATCGTGACTTGGGAGTTCGTCGGCTACAACATGATCATCCTCTACGCCGCGCTGCAGACGATCCCGCGCGAGCTGTACGAGGCGGCCGCCGTGGACGGTGCCGGGCCCTGGCGGATCGCCCGCGCGATCAAACTGCCGGCGCTGCGGCCCGCGCTCACCCTCACCCTGCTGTTCTCGGTGATCGGCAGCTTCCAGCTGTTCAACGAGCCGAAGCTGCTTCAGCAGATCGCGCCGGACGTCATCGACAGCGGATACACCGCGAACCTGTACGCCTACAACCTCGCCTTCACCGGCCAGCAGGTCAACTACGCGGCCGCGGTCTCGTTCCTACTCGGGCTGGTCATCGTGATCGTCTCCTACGTGTTCCTGTACGTCGCGAACCGCCGGAGGAACGCATGACCACCACAACCCCGACCTCCGCGACGCCCCGCGCGGACGCGCCCTCCCGCCCGCGCACCCGACTGACCGGAAGCCGCCGCAACCGGCTCGACCGGCGCAGCACCCCGCTGACGATCGCGATGCTCGCGGCACTCGCGTACTTCCTGGTGCCGCTCCTCTGGCTCGTCGTCTCCTCGACCAAGAGCACCCAGGACCTGATCAACACCTTCGGGCTCTGGTTCTCACACGCGCCGCAGCTACTCGGCAACATCCACGACACTCTGACCCAGGACAACGGCGTTTTCGTCCAATGGCTGCTCAACACGGTCATGTACG
Source organism: Actinocrinis sp. (assembly GCF_035605935.1). Lineage (GTDB taxonomy): Bacteria > Actinomycetota > Actinomycetes > Streptomycetales > Catenulisporaceae > Actinocrinis. The sequence goes on from NZ_DATNGK010000237.1 coordinate 16,254, forward strand.
CCGGGGTCAGCGCCGTCGGCGCGGCCTTCCTCGCCGCCGCCGCAGGGTACGGATTCGCCAAGTACCGCTTCCGTGGCCACGGCGCCGCGTTCGGGCTGGTGGTCGGCACCATCATGGTTCCGGCGACCGCGCTGGCGATTCCGACCTACCTGCTGTTCGCGCAGGTGCACCTGGTCGACACGCCGTGGGCCGTCATCCTGCCCTCGCTGATCAACCCGTTCGGGCTGTACCTGATGCGCATCTACACCCAGGACGCGGTGCCGGACAGCCTGATCGAGGCGGCGCGCATCGACGGGGCGGGGGAGGCGCGGATCTTCTTCACCATCGCGCTGCGACTGCTCGGCCCCGGCCTGGTCACCGTGCTGCTATTCACCCTCGTCTCCACCTGGAACAACTACTTCCTGCCGCTGATCATGCTCAACAACCCACGGCTGTACCCAGTCACGGTGGGTCTTTCCTCCTGGGCGGCGCAGGCGCAGAACGGTGGGGCCGGGTCGAGCAGCACCATGCTCCCGCTGGTGGTGACCGGCTCGCTGCTCTCGATCATCCCGCTGGTGGTGGCCTTTCTGCTGTTGCAGCGCTACTGGCAGAGCGGCCTGGCCACCGGCGCCGTCAAGCAGTGACCGCCACCAGTCCCACCCGCACCACGAACCCGTACGGAGGTCCCCGCATGGCGGTCCTGCCCGCCCGCGTCCTGTTCGGCGCCGCTTACTATCACGAGTACCAGCCCTATGAGCGGCTCAAAACTGACCTGGACCTGATGGCGGACGCCAAGTTCACGGTGATCCGGGTCGGCGAGTCGGTCTGGTCGACCTGGGAGCCGCAGAACGGCCGGTTCGACCTGGACTGGTTGCAGCCGGTGCTGGACGGCGCGCACGAACGCGGGATCTCGGTCATCCTCGGCACGCCGACCTACGCGGTGCCGCCGTGGCTGGCGCGGCAGTACCCTGAGATAACAGGGGAGCGGTCCACTGGGGAGCGCATCGGCTGGGGCGCGCGCCAGGAGGTGGACTTCACCCACCCGGCCTTCCGCTTCCACGCCGAGCGGATCATCCGCAAGATCCTGGCCAGGTACGCCACACACCCCGCGGTCATCGGCTTCCAGGTGGACAACGAACCCGGGCTCGAACTCCTGCACAACCACGGCGTCTTCCAGCGCTTCGTCGACCACTTGCGCGACGAGTACGGGGACGTCGAAAGCCTCAATCGGGCCTGGGGCCTGGTCTACTGGTCGCACCGCCTGTCCACCTGGGCCGACCTGTGGACCCCGGACGGCAACGCGCAGCCGCAGTACGACGTGGCCTGGCGGGCGTTCCAGGCGAAACAGACCACGCAGTTCATCGCCTGGCAGGCCGATATCGTGCGCGAATTCGCCCGGCCTGAGCAGTTCGTCACCACCTGCATCTCGTACACCCGGCCGGCCGTGGAGGACGACGAACTGACCGACGCGCTCGATGTCGCCACGGGCAATCCGTACTACGACATGCAGGACGGCCTCGCGCTGCCCGACACCCACGGCGACCACGTGGAGCAGAAGTGGAAGACCAGCGGCGTATGGGCGCTGTATCAGACAGCTGACTGGATGTTCTCCTCGCGCCAGGAGCCGTTTCTAGTCACCGAGACCAACGCGAGCAGCATCGGCACGCACTGGGACAACCGGCCGGCCTTCGACGGGCAGTGGCGCCAGGCCGCCTGGGCGCTGGTGGGCCGCGGCGCACGGATGATCGAGTATTGGCACTGGCACTCGCTGCACTTCGGCGCGGAGACCTACTGGGGCGGAATCCTGCCGCACAGCGAGCGCCCCGGCCGTACCTACCGCGAGCTGGCCAGGCTCGGAGCCGAGTTCGACACCGCCGGAGAGCTGGTCGCCGGGCTCGAACCCGACGCGGACATCACCATGATGTACTCGACGCCGAGCAAGTGGCTGATGCAGAAATACCCGCCGCTCAGCACCCCGGACGGCGGCCCCGATCCCGCCGCGTACCACCGCATCTTCGACCCCTTCTACCGGGGCGCGTTCGACGCCGGCCGCCAGGTGCGGATCGTGCACGCCCGTCAGCTGCACGATCCGCGCGGAGAACGCGAGGGTGTCGCGCCTGAGGTCGCGGCGCAGCGCCATCCCGTGCTCGTCGTCCCGGGGTTCTACCTCGCCGACGACACGACTCTCGACTGGTTCGCGCAGTACGCGCAGGCGGGCGGTCATCTCGTGATCGGGCCGCGCACCGGATACGCCGATCTTGAGGCCCGTGCGCGATACGAACCCGCTCCCGGACGCCTGGCGGCGGCCGCGGGCGTCAGCTACGACGAATTCAGCAATCTCTCCCGCGACATCCCGCTGCGCGCGTCGGCTGGCAGCCCGCTGAATCTGCCGCCGAACGCCACCGCGACCCGTTGGGTGGATGCGCTCAACGTCGACGACGCGGATGTGCTGGCTGAGTACAACCATCCGCACTTCGGCCGCTGGCCTGCGGTCACCACGCGCCGCCACGGCGCAGGCCGCGTCACTTACGTGGGCACCGTTCCCGGACGTGGCCTGGCTCAGGCTCTGGCCGCGTGGCTGGCTCCCAGCCCGCGCAGCGGATGGACGGGCTTGCCAGCAACGGTCACCGCCACCACCAGCACCACACCGGACGGGCGGCGCGTGCACATCGTGCACAACTGGAGCTGGCTGCCGCCCAACGTGAAGGCTCCGTTCCGCCTTACCGATGCCCTAGAGGGGACTTCGATCCCCGCGGGCGCGGCGTTGAACCTCGGCGCCTGGGACGTGCGCGTGTTCTTCACCACTTGATTCGTCCGGCGCGAACGCCGGGACATGTACCACTCGACAGGAGAACGCATCGTAACGCTCACGGCTGCCGCGCTGCTGGCGCTCCCCGGGTCCGCGCAAGCCGAGACCAGCGGCGTGCAGACCATCTTCACGCCGATCACGAGCACTGGATTCAACCCTGACCAGCGGCACGTATGCCGGTTTGCCGGCGGCGGGAACGGACATCCGTTCTTGACCACCGGCAAACCTGCGGGTGTCAACCAGCGGACTCTGGAGGTGCGCGAAATGGCCAAGCGGCATGCGGATCCGGTGCTGGAGCGTCTCCTACACGCAGTGGAGCAGACGTCGGCGGCGACAGTGCCAGTCGCGGTCAGCGTGCGGGGCACACAACTGCGCGGCGAACTGATATCTCAGGAAGCGTATTTCGCGCAGCTGGCGTCTGGCGGCGCGCTGCTCGGCGCTCTGGGCGCGGAAGCAGTGGGTGGCTCTGACGGCAAGGACCTGGATAAGTCGTCCGGCGGATACGCGCACCTGCGCGGCGAGTCTTCCGGCGTGTGGCGCATCGCCCTCAACGCGGTGGATGCCTGGACGTTGCTAGCCGATGACGCGGGCCGCGACCATGACGAACGAGGCGGAGCATCCGCGCTCGGTTCGATCTTCGGCCGCGACGCCGAGCGCTGACGAGTCGACGGCGGCCCGTGTCCCGCTCAACTGGACAACCCGCCTTTCCCCACCCACTTACCGCCGCCCGCCGTCCTGCTTTTCCCCAATAAAACCCCGCGATGACATCTCCGCTACGCGGCTTGATGGGAGCGGCGAGTCTCGTTTACAGCCTTGCTTGACCGCAGACGCCCTTGCGCGCTGGGAGTCCCGCGATAGCTTCGCCGACGGCGGACGAGGGTAACGCGGGACACGCGTGCACAGGTTTTTCACCTGGCCATGCGCAAACGGGTGAAACACCGAAAACACCCGCCATACAACCCCGAAACCCCAGAAAATAGAGATAGGGAAACCATTCCACTTACCTTTTTCCGGGGCCCACCATGCACATTACCGACGACCACTCCCGCACCGACCTGATCGACG
>NZ_DATNGK010000238.1:0-10165 GCF_035605935.1 Actinocrinis sp.
CGCGTCCACGCGCGCGCGATCGGGGTGGTCGACCCTGCGCAGCGCGATCACCACCTCGGCGGTGTCGTCGACGTCGGGGTAGTTGTCGTTCTCGAACTCGAACGCCCAGCCGCCGGGGGCCAGGTCCGGGCGGCGCACGGCCCAGTCGCCGCGCACCGTGATCTCCTCGTTCAGCAGCCAGTCGGCCGCCCTGACCACCGCCGGATCATCGCTGGGAACGCCGGCGTCGGTCAGCGCCACCACCGCCAGCGCGGTGTCCCACACCGGGGACTGGCACGCCTCAAGCCGCCGCACCGGGCCCTCAGGTGTCTCCTCCCAAACCAGGAAGCCTTCCAGGCCCTCGAGTCCGGCCTGGATCACCGGGTGGTCAAGTGCATAGCCCATGAGGTGCAGCGCCATGATCGAGTACACCCACGGCGGCTGGATGCCGCCCCAGCAGCCGTCGGCCTCCTGCCGCGCCACGATCCACTCGACCGCCCGCTTGAGCGCGGCCTTGCGCATCGGCTTGTGCCGCAGCCGCTCATAGCGGTGCAGCACCTTGTCCGCGCGCTGGAAGAAGCCTGCGGTGCTCAGCGCGGAGGCCAGCGGCGGATCGCCGGCGCCGGTGCGCAGTTCGTCGATTCCGAAAGGCAGCGGACGGCTGGGCCGGAAGTGTGAGACCACGGTGAGCGGCACCACGGTCTGGCGTGCCCAGCAGCCCCAGTCGTAGATGTTCAGCGGCACCTGCGGCGGCAGGTAGATCAGCTCCGGCGGCATCACCGGAAGCCGTTCCCAGTCCCACAGGCCGAACAGTGCCAGCCAGATCCGCGTGAACACCCGTGCGCGCTCGACGCCGCCGTTCGCCTGGATCCAGTCCACCGCGAGCTTCATGTGCGGCGCGTCCGGATCGTCGCCGCACAACTTGAGTGCGACGTACGCCTCCACGGTCGTGGACAGCTCGGGCGGACCGCCGTGGAACGTGCCCCAGGTGCCATCCTCCCGTTGCTGCGAGCGGATCCACCGGGCCGCGGCCCAGCTCTCGGCCGCCTGACGGATGCCGAGGAACTCACGCAGCAGCAGATCCTCGGCGTCCATGGTGACGTTGGTCGCCAGCTCGCCCTTCCACCAGCCGGCCGGGTCCTGCAAGCCGAGCAGATGCCCGCGCGCCCGCTCGCTCGCGCGCCGCACCGCCGCCAGCTGTCCGGACTCGGCGCCCGTGGGGGTGGGCCGATCCGCGATTGCCGTCATCTCCAGGTCCTCCTCGTGCCCGCCCCTACCACTCCCGCCGCAGCAGAAACCTGGTCACCTCGGTGAGATCGCCGAAGGTCTCAGGCCGCGCCGCCAAGCGGTCGAGCCGGGTAAGCGCCTCGTTGGTGTGCAGGTCGGCGCGCTCTTGGCACCAGGCGCGGCCGCCGGACTCCTCCACGAGCTTGGCGGCGAGCGCGACATCCTCCTCCGGCAGCTCGCCCGGCGTCGCCATCAGCGCGGCCAGCCGCTCGCCCTCGCGGGTGCCGGAGGTGAGCGCGGCGACCACCGGCGCGGAGCGCTTGCGGGCACGTAGGTCCGCCGCCACCGGCTTGCCGGTGCGCCCCTCGTCGCCCCAGATGCCGAGCATGTCGTCGACCAGCTGGAATGCCATACCGACGTGATGGCCGTACTCGGCCAGCAGCGCAGTACGCGCCGCCGCCTCGGAACCCTGTGCCGATTCACCCGGGATCAGTTCGCCGCGCGCGCCGTACCAGGCGATCGCGCCGAGCGAGGCGGAGGCGGACAGCAGCGAGGCGGTCTTCCCGGCCTCCATCGCGATGCACTGCTCGAGCGTGGCGTCCTGACGGTCCGCCAGGTACAGGTCGTCCGACTGCCCGGCGATCAGCACCTGCACCGACGCGGTGAGCGCCTCCTGAGCCGCCACCGCGCCGCGCCTGGCCAGCACCTCGAAGGCCAGGGTGTGCAGCGCGCAGCCGGCCAGCAGCGACTGGTTCACGCCGTAGACGGTCCACGCGGTCGGCCGGTGATGCCGGGTGCGGTCCTCGTCCATGATGTCGTCGTGCACCAGGGAGAAGTTGTGGATCAGCTCGACCGCGCAGGCCGCGTCGAGCACCTCGGGCTCGTCGCCGTTCGCGCCGACCGCCTGGGCGCCGAGCACGGCCAAAGCCGGGCGCAGCGACTTGCCCGAGCCGCCCTTGGTGTCCCAGCCGAAGTGGAATCGGGAGATCTCGCGCATCAGCGGGTGCAGCCCGTCGACGTGCCGCTGTAGCACCGGGTCGACGAGTGCTTTCATCGCGGCGAGAATATCCGGCGCCTGTCGGTGCATCAGCCCTCTCCCGTCGTGTGATCAACTACCAGTCTTGCAGCATTGATTCCGCTGCGCACCGCACTTTCCATGGTGTCCGGCCAGCCGGTGGCGGTCCACGCGCCCGCAAGGTAAACCCCTGGCATGCTGGTCGCCGGGCCCGGCCGCAGCGGCGCCGAACCGCGCTCCTGACGGAACGTCGCGTGCTGCTCCCGGGTCACGAACACCTCTTCCAGGCGCGCGTCCTTCGTCTTGGGCAGCAGCCGCGCCAGCTCGGCCTCGAACAGCACGGCCAGCTCGCGCGTCGGGGTTTCGGCCAGGGCATCGGCAGCGGAGACCGTCACCGCGAGGTAGCGCCCAGGCGGGCCGTCGAGGCCACTGGCGGCGGTGCGATCGAAGATCCACTGGGCCGGGGTGTCGACCGCGGCGAGGAACGGACCGTCCAGGACGGGCCGGTCGTAACGCAAGTGGATGTTGAGGATCGGGCTGTGGCCCAGCTTCCCGAACGCGGTCGGGTGGTGCGGTGCGGGCAGCAGCGTCGCGGCCACGTCGTGCGGCACCGCGAGCACGATCGCGTCCGCGGCCAGGTCACTGCGCTGACCCGATCGGTCGACGATGGTGATCGATCGGGCGCCATCCGCCAGCGGTTCGGCCTTGGTCGAGTCCAGGACGGTCACGCCTGCCGCGGCCAGTGCCTTTCGGGCCAGCTCGTCGTGAATCCGGCCGAGCGGGACCATCGCATAGCCGAGGTCCGCGCCGTCGTTCGTCTCCAGCAGCCCGGTGCGGAACACCTTCGCGGCCAACGCGAGTGAGGCGTCGTCAGGCGCGATGTTCAGCGTCGCGGTCGAGATGACCGACCACAGCCGGTCGATCGCCGCCTGAGACTGGCCCTTCTGCCGCAGGAAGTGCCCGAAGCCCTGCTCGTCCACATCGAGGCTCGCCGGATCGGTGCGGCGCAGCGCGAACGCCGGGCCGCCCAGCTTCGCGCGATCGCGCAGCGGCAGCAGTCCGTAGCCGCCGAGCGCGACGGCCAGGTGCAGCGGCGCGGGCAGTGCGGTACGCCGCAGTCGCGCGGTCTTCGCGTCAGACGCCGACTTCAGCGGGATGTCGAGCTGGTCCTGAAGGTGCGTCAGGCCGGTGTCCGGCCCGGCGCCGAGCCGGTCGAGCAGCCCTCGGTAGGCGGTGCAGCAGCGCAGGAAGACGTGCTGGCCGTTGTCGACGATCAGCTCGCCGCGCCGGTACGAGGTGGCCCGGCCGCCGAGCCGAGGGCGCGCCTCGACGAGCGTCACGCTCCAGCCTCGTTCGGCGAGCACGAGCGCCGTGGTGATCCCGGCCAGCCCGCCGCCGACGACGACCGCGCGTTGGCCGCCGCCTGGTTCGCTCGGGTCGGCGTTCATGAGCGGGGCGCCGGGAGCAGCAGGGCGCCGAGCGCGACGGAGAGCTTTTGCGGTGTCGGCACCGAGACCCGGGTGGACAGGACCGCCTCAGGTTCAGCCGCGATCCGGCGCAGCAGCGCGTGATAGATCCCGGACAGCGCGCCGCAACACGCGCGTGAGCGCCGATCCAACAGCGACAGCAGGCCAAGTCCCTCGGCGTACAGCTTCTCGGCGCGGTCCGCCTCCGCCCGGATCAGCCCGGCCAGTTTGCCGCCCTGCGGATCGAGATTCCCCTCGGGGTTCAGCACCAACGTGCAGCCGTGCGCCGCGAGATCCTCCTGCGGGAGGTAGATCCGACCGTTCGTCAGATCCTCGCGCAGGTCGCGCAGGATGTTGGTGAGCTGCAGCGCCAGCCCGAGCGTGTCGGCGAGCGCGTTGGGCACCGAAGGCTCGGTGCGCAGCGAGGGTGGATCGAACACGCCGAGCGAGAGCCGCCCGATCGATCCGGCCACGCAGCGGCAGTACACCGCGAGGTCGTCCCAGGTGCGGTACGCCGTGCCGCGCTGGTCCATCTCGCAGCCGTCGATCAGCTCGCCGAACGCGCCGAGGTCGAGCGGGTAGCGCGCGGCCGAGTCGGCGAGCGCCACGAGTACCGGGTCGTCCGGGAAGTCGCCGGGCGCGGCGGCCTGCTTGCGGGCATGGTCGAGGGCGACCGTCTTCTCCGCGATCGGCAGGTCACCGTCACCGATGTCGTCCACCCGGCGGGCGAACGCGTAGACGGCGGACAGGGCTTGGCGCTTGGGGCGCGGCAGCAACCTGATGCCGTAGGAGAAGTTGCGTGCCTCCACGCCGACGATGCGTTCGCACTCCGCGTACGCCGCGGCTAGGTCTGCGGGCTGGGGGGCTGCGGCCGCCGGGGGCCGGTTCTCATCGCTGGTCTGCACGTGATCAACCTAATCCGAGGTCAGCGTCGTCGGCCCAGAAGCACACCGGCCGCCGCGCGCAGTGTCGCGCCGGTGGTGGGCTTGGGCGTGGCGGCCAGTACGTCGTAGTCGCAGCGGCGTAGCGCGGCGAGGGTCGCCCGGCCGCCGGCCACATAGCCGATCACCGCGGGCTTGGCCCAACCGCGCAGCCGCCGGGTCAGCGGCACGCCGCGGCTGAGCATCACCGCGGCCCGGCCCGCCTCCCAGCGCAGCAGGGCCTTTACGTCCTCGTCGGCGCGCTGCTCGGTGAGTGCGGTCTCGATCACCCCGAACGCGGTCAGGTCCTCCCGGGGCAGGTAAATGCGTCCGGCCTGGTAGTCCTCGGCCACGTCCTGCAGATGCTCGATCACCTGGAGCCCGGTGCATACCGCGTCGGAGTCGGCGATGTTCTGATCCGTGGCCTGCCCGGCCAGATACAGCACCACGCGCCCGACCGGGTTCGCCGACAGTTTGCAGTAGTGCACCAGCTCGGCGAACGTGGCGTACCGCAGCTTGTGCTGATCCATCAGATTCGCCGCGACCAGGTCGTGGAACGGCTCGATGGGCACACGGCCGTCGCCGACCATCTGCAGCAGACCGCGCACCGGCTCCAGCATGGGAGTGCCGCCGGAGGCCAGCCGGTCAAGGTCCGCGTCCACGTCTTTGAGCGCCGCGATCCGGTCGCCTGCGAACTCGTCGCCGAGGTCATCGACGTACCGGGCGAACGTGTAGAACGCGGCCAGCTCGCCGCGCACGCTGCGGGGGAGGAAGCGCAGCGCGACCGGGAAATTCTCCGCCTGCTCCTTCGCCGCGATCACCGCTCGGTCCGGACTGACAACCTCGTCCGGCACGCCTTCAGGCATACCCGCCGGGGCGGGCGCCGCAGCGCCGCCCTCGACCACCGTCTCGTCTACCGCGGCCCGCGCCTCGACTGCCTCGTCGTCGCCCGCCGCCGTCGTTTCCTCGCTCACCGCCGCTGCATCGCCTGCTTGACCAGGGTCCGGCCGAAGTCCCACATCAGGCCGGTGCCCCGGTGCGCGTCCCGCATCACGTCGTCGAAGGCCTCGATGAAGCGGTCCACCTCGGTCTCGGTGATGTTCAGCGGCGGCAGCAGCTTGATGACGTCCATGTGGTCGCCGGCCACCTGAGTCAGGATCCGGTGCCGCTGGAACAGCGGCACGACGACCATCTGCGCGAACAGGCCGTGCCTGGCCGCCTGCAGGGTGTTCCAGCCGGCCTTGAGCTTGAGCGAGGAGGGCTTGCCGAACTCGAACCCGATCATCAGACCGCGCCCGCGCACGTCGCTGAGCAGCTCGTAGCGTTCCATCCGCTCGGCCAGCCGGGACTTGAGCAGCTCGCCTATCCGCTCCGCGTTCTGCACCAACTTCTCGTCCTCGACCACCTGGAGCGCGGCCAGCCCCGCGGCCATCGCCATCGCGTTGGAGCCAAAGGTCGAGTCGTGCACCAGCACGCGGTCCATCGAGGAGTAGACCTTCTCGAAGATCCAGCCCTTCGCCAGGGTCGCGCCGACCGGCACGAAGCCGCCGGACAGCGCCTTGGCCACGGTCACGATGTCCGGTTCGACGCCCTCTTCGTGTTCGTAGGCGAAGAACTTGCCGGTGCGCCCGACGCCGGTCTGCACCTCGTCGCAGATCAGCAGTGCGCCGTGGGCGCGCAGCCGCTCCTGAGCCGCCTTCAGGAAACCGGGCTGCGGGATGTTCACGCCCTTGCCCTGGATCGGTTCGAGCAGCAGCGCGGCCACGTCGCCGCGGGCCAGTTCGCGCTCCAGCGCGTCCAGGTCGCCGAGCGGCAGCGGGGTGTCCGGCAGCAGCGGGTCGAAGCCGCGACGGAACTCATCGGCGCCGTTGACCGAGAGCGATCCGGTGGTCAGGCCGTGGAAGGCGTGGTCGACGTACAGAATGCGGCTGCGGCCGGTGGCGTAGCGGGCGAACTTGAGCGCCGCCTCTACCGCCTCGGTCCCGCTGTTGCCGAAGTACACCCGATCCAGGTGTGGCGCGTACGCCAGCAGCTTCTCCGCGAGCAGTCCGGCCAGCAGTGGCGAGTCGAACTGGACCAGGTCGGCCAGATCCGCGTCGAGCACCTGGTGCAGCGCGGCCCGGATCGCGGGGTGGTTGCGGCCGGCCGCGAAGACCCCGAAGCCGGAGAGGAAGTCGAGGTAGTCGTTGCCCTGATCGTCGTAGAAGTAAGCGCCCTGCGCGCGCACATAGGTCCGGTCGAAACCGATGGCGTGCAGCATCCGCGGCAGCTGCGGATTGAGCATCCGCGCCTGCAGGTCGTGGCCCTCGCCGGTGCGCGCGCGGATCAGCGCGGCCAGGTCCGGCCCGCCGCCGCGGGGCTCGTCGCGCCCGCTCAGATCTCCGCTCTCGATCAAGCTGTCCATACGACGCTGTACCGCCCTTTCGGCCCGCCAGTCCGCCGGGGCCGTCTACCCGTGCCGGATCCGGCTGAACCGAACCGGGCACGGACGTCACCCCGAAACGCCCTGCCTGTCGGGGCTGATACTACGGTGACGATCACTCCGGGGTGGCGGCTCGCCCGGCGGGTTTCCCGGAACTGTGGATATCGTGCGCCGGACGGTTGAGTCCGCGCGCTCGGCGGTTGGATCTAGGCCGGGTGTAAGCAGTATCGCCGGGCGGGCGCAGGCGAAGCAGCGGTCCGGCTTAACGAATTCGCGGCTGCATTCTTGAGATGGTCTGACCGTAGTCTCAGATGTCTTTCAAGGAACGCGGGCACTGTCGAAGCATGACCGAGACGCAGCACGACCCGCGCACTGCGCAGCCCAACCACCAAGCGCAGCAGTCGTACCCGCAGGCGCCGCAGCAGTCCCAGCCGCAATGGGCGGCTTCGAGCACGCTCCAGGCCGGTGAAGGTGAGTACGCCTGGCGCGGCGCCGGTCAGTCATCCCCACCGCCATACGGTCAGCCGGAGCCAACCGCGCCGATAGGTCCGTTCGGCCCAGGCCCCGGTTCACCGCCAGGACCCGGTCACGCGGCCGAGCCACGCCGCCGCTCGCCGATGAAGTTCGGCCTCGGCGTCGTCGCCGCCTTCGTCATCGCCTCCGCCGGGGTCGGCGGGGTGGCGGGCGCCTACTTCGGCTCGCACAACGGCACCTCCGCCAGCGTGGTCACCTCGATCACCGGCGCGAACGCCTCGACCGCCACCACCAACGTCGGCAAGGTGGCCGCCGCCGTCCTGCCCAGCGTGGTGCAGGTCAACGAGACAACCCAAGCGGCCTCCGGGGTCGGCTCCGGAATGGTCATCTCGTCCGACGGGAAGATCGTCACCAATGACCATGTCATCGCCGACTACGTTGCCAACGGCGGGCAGTTGAGCGTCACCCTCTATAACGGCAAGACCTACAACGCGAAGGTGATCGGGTACATCGCCGCCGACGACATCGCGGTCATCCAGGCCGAGGGCGTTTCCGGGCTGACCCCGGTGACCTTCGCCGACTCCTCGAAGGTCCAGGTCGGCGACGAGACCGTCGCCATCGGCTCACCCGACCAGCTGCAGAACACCGTCACCAGCGGCATCGTCTCCGCGCTCAACCGCAAGGTGTCAATCACCGAGTCCACCGACAACGGCGGCGGCTTCCCGGGCTTCGGCTGGCGCGGCTTCGGCTCGACCACCACGGTCACCTACAACGCCATCCAGACCGACGCCTCGATCAACCCCGGCAACTCCGGTGGCCCGCTGCTGAACTCCTCGGGCCAGGTGATCGGCATGAACTCGGCGATCTACTCCTCCTCCGGTGCCTCGTCCAGCTCCGGCTCGGTCGGCCTGGGCTTCGCGATCCCGGCCAACACGGTCACCGCGGACGTCACCAAGATCGAGAGCGGCGGCGGCGACTCGAACTCAACCACCTCCTAAGCGCCTGCCGTCCGCACCAGCCTTGGCCAGCGCGGCCCACTGGAGCTGCCACGCGTTGCGCGTGCCGAAGATCCGAACCGAGCGCTAAAGTGACGGCGTGCCGGATACCATCCCGGCACGCCGGTGGCGCGTCCGGAAAGGTTCACAAGATCGCGCCGTGCGCCACCGACCTCCCACCACCCTGCCGGAGGCCGTCATGGACGCCGCGCGCCGAGCGCTGCTGCCCACCGAGGAAGCCGTAGCGCTCCTCGAACTCACCACCGAGCTCGCCGAGAAGGAGCTCGCGCCCCGCGTCAACGAGTATGAAGAGGCGCACCATTTCCCGCGTGAGATCTTCCGCGTCCTAGGCCGTTCCGGCCTGCTCGGCCTGCCTTATCCGGAAGAGTACGGCGGCGGTGCGCAACCGTACGAGGTCTACCTCCAGGTGGTCGAGGAACTGGCCCGGCACTGGCTGGCCGTCGGTATCGGCGTCTCCGTGCACACCCTCTCCTGCCACGCGCTGGCCCACTACGGCGACGAGCAGCAGAAGGAGCGCTGGTTGCCGGACATGATCGGTGGCGACTTGCTCGGCGCCTACTGCCTTTCCGAGCCGTCGCACGGCTCCGACGCAGCGCACCTGATCACCCGCGCGACCCTGGACGGCGACGAGTACGTCGTCGACGGCACAAAGGCATGGATCACTCATGGTGGCGAGGCTGACTTCTACACCGTGCTGGTGCGTACGGGCGAGGCCGGTGCCCACGGCATCAGCGTGCTGCTCGCCGATGCGGACACCCCCGGCCTGAGCGCCGCGCCGCCGGAACGCAAGATGGGACTGCGTTCATCCACTACCGCGCAGGTGCGGTTCGAGGGCGCGCGGGTCGCGGCCACGCGCCTCTTGGGCGCCGAGGGCCAGGGCTTCGCGATCGCGATGGACGCCCTGGACGCCGGACGCCTCGGCATTGCCGCGTGCGCGATCGGCTTGGCGCAGGCCGCGCTCGACGCCGCGGTGACTTATGCGCGCGATCGGGTCCAGTTCGGCAAGCCGATCATCGAGCACGACGGTGTCGGGTTCCTGCTCGCCGACATGGCTACCAGGCTCGAAGTCGGCCGAGCCGGCTACCTGGCCGCCGCCCGGTTGCGTGACCGCGGGCTGCCGTTCACTCAGCAGGCCGCGGCGGCCAAGCTGTTCTGCACTGACGCGGCGATGCAGACCACGATCGATGCGGTACAGGTGCTCGGCGGCTACGGCTATACGGCCGACTTCCCGGTAGAGCGGTATATGCGTGAGGCGAAGGTGCTGCAGATCGTCGAGGGCACCAACCAGATCCAGCGCCGGGTGATCGCCAGGGGGCTCGCCCGCCCCTGACGAGCGCCTTCGACAGGTAGATCAGCCTCTCAAACCCCATCAGCCACGGCGCTTGAGGCCAGTCCCGCGCGCCCTCGCGCGACTTTTCACCGGAACGTGGCGCAGTTCACGCCCCGCAGTGCGGTGCGTTTGGGTAGGTTTCTTGTCGGAACTCTTACAAAAACCGGCCCGACAGCGGGGCTACAGGGGGACCCGGCACGGTGGCTTGAACGGCACGGCGAATGAGAGGCGGAAGGGCCATGGCGGATCGGGCCGGCACCTCGGCGCGCGGCGGTGGCCTGCGATTGTTCGGCGTGGCGCACGCCGTGGCGATCGC
>NZ_DATNGK010000239.1:0-6389 GCF_035605935.1 Actinocrinis sp.
GGGCACTCGCCACCCTTGTCGCAGACCGGGCAGTCCAGCGGGTGGTTGATGAGCAGCAGCTCCATCACGCCCTGCTGCGCCTTATCGGCGACTGGGGAGGCGTGCTGGGTCTTGACCACCATGCCGTCGCTGACGGTCGTGGTGCACGAGGCCATCGGCTTGCGCTGGCCTTCCACCTCGACCAGGCACTGCCGACAGGCCCCGACCGGGTCGAGCAGCGGATGGTCGCAGAACCTTGGGATGGCGATGCCGAGCCGCTCGGCGGTGCGGATGATCAACTCGCCCTTCGGCGCGATCGTCGCGACGCCGTCAACAGTCAGCGATACGTAGCCCTCCGGCACCGCGGGCGCCTTGTCATCAGCGCTCCCGCCCTGCGCGGGACTGTGCTGGTTTGGAACACCGCTCGTGGTCACGGTCATGCGCGTGCTCCGGTCGTGGTCAGGGCGGGCGCCCACGCGGTGGACAGCGCCGGGTCGAAGGGGCAGCTGCCGCTGCGCAGGTGCTCCAGGTACTCGTCCCGGAAGTACTGGATGGAGGAGGTGATCGGCGAGGTGGCGCCGTCCCCGAGGGCGCAGAAGGCCCGGCCGAGGATGTTGTCGGACAGGTCGAGCAGCTTCTCGAGGTCTTCCTCGCTGCCCTGCCCGGCCTCCAGCCGCTTGAGCACCTGGACCAGCCAGTAGGTGCCCTCGCGGCAGGGAGTGCACTTGCCGCAGGACTCGTGCGCGTAGAACTCGGTCCAGCGCAGCACCGCCCGCACGACGCACACGGTCTCGTCGAAGATCTGCAGCGCGCGGGTGCCGAGCATGGAGCCGGCCGCCCCGACGTTCTCGTAGTCGAGCGGGACGTCGAGGTGTTCCTCGGTCAGCAGTGGCGTGGAGGAGCCGCCGGGCGTCCAGAACTTCAGCCGGTGCCCACTGCGCACGCCGCCGGCCAGGTCGAGCAGTTCACGCAGCGTGACGCCGAGCGGACCCTCGTACTGGCCGGGCCGGGTCACGTGCCCGGAGAGCGAGTAGAGCACGAATCCGGGTGACTTCTCGGTGCCGAAGCCGCGGAACCAGTCGACGCCGTGGCGCAGGATCGCGGGCACCGAGGCGATCGACTCGACGTTGTTGACCACGGTCGGGCTCGCGTAGAGGCCCTCGACCGCGGGGAACGGCGGGCGCAGCCGGGGCTGGCCGCGGTACCCCTCCAGCGAGTCGAGCAGCGCGGTCTCCTCGCCGCAGATGTACGCGCCGGCTCCGGCGTGCACCACGATCTCAAGGTCGAACCCTGATCCGAGGATGTTCTCGCCGACGAATCCGGCCTCGCGTGCCTCGCGCACGGCCGCCTGGAGACGACGCAGCACGTGCACGACCTCGCCGCGCAGATAGATGAAGGCGTGGCTCGCGCGGATCGCGTAGGCCGCGATGATGATGCCTTCGATCAGCTCGTGCGGGTTCGCGAGCAGGAAGGGGATGTCCTTACACGTGCCCGGCTCGGACTCGTCCGCGTTGACCACGAGGTAATGCGGCTTGTTGTCGCCCTGCGGAATGAAAGACCACTTCATCCCGGTGGGGAAGCCGGCGCCGCCGCGGCCGCGCAGACCGGAGTCCTTGACCAGCTTGATCACGTCGTCCGGCGGCATGGCCAGGGCCTTGTGAATAGCCTGATAGCCGTCGTGCCTGCGGTAACCCTCGAGCGTGTAAGAACCCGGATCGTCCCACGCACGCGAAAGCACCGGGGAGAGTTTGCTCATCGACTATGCCTCCGCCCCGCGCCCGTTCGTGCCCTGATCCTTTTGGTCCAGCTCTTCCTGCCGCGCCAGTCGCAGTCCTTCGAGCGTGGCCGGACCGGCCGGCCCGCCCGCGTGCACCACGTCGGGACGCTCGTCTTCGAACCCTGCGAGGATGCGCTCAGTCTCGCGGAACCGGCACAGCGCCGGACCGCGGCTGGGGGTGACCTCGCGCCCGGCCAGCAGGTCGTCGACCAGCTTGACCGCGGTGGTCGGGGTCATGTTGTCGAAGAACTCCCAGTTGACC
The DNA here is from genome assembly GCF_035605935.1 of Actinocrinis sp. Classification (GTDB taxonomy): domain Bacteria; phylum Actinomycetota; class Actinomycetes; order Streptomycetales; family Catenulisporaceae; genus Actinocrinis. Next base: position 2,019 of record NZ_DATNGK010000239.1, read on the forward strand.
ATCACGACCGGGGCGAAGTCGCAGGCCGCGTTGCACTCGATGTGCTCCAGTGTCAGCGTCCGCTCGCCCTGGCTGTCCGAGGTGCGCTCGTCGTTGCCGATCGCGAGGTGGCCCTTGAGCGTCGCGAAGATCTCATCGCCGCCCATCACCGCGCACAGCGTGTTCGTGCACACCCCGACGTGGTAGTCGCCGACCGGCTTGTTCTTGTACATGGAGTAGAACGTTGATACCGCCGAGACCTCGGCGGTGGAGAGTCCCAGCATCTCCGCGCAGAACTGCACGCCGTCGCCGGTGACGTAGCCCTCCTCCGACTGCACGAGGTGCAGCAGCGGCAGGAGCGCGGAGCGCGGCTGCGGGTAGCGCGCGATGAGCGCTTGGGCGTCCTTGACCAAGCGCTCACGCACCTCCGCCGCGTCTGCGTACGAAGTCTGATTCGCCGGCGCGGTGGTGTTCGCGCCGGGCAGGTTCGGATTCCGGCCGATGAAGACGTCCGTCACCGGTCCACCCCTCCCATGACGGGGTCGATCGAGGCGACGGCCACGATGACGTCCGCGACCATCGAGCCCTCACACATCGCGGCCGCGGCCTGCAAGTTGTTGAACGAGGGATCCCTGAAGTGCACCCGGTACGGCCTGGTGCCGCCGTCCGAGACCGCGTGGCAGCCCAGTTCGCCCTTCGCGGATTCGACCGCGACGTAAACCTGTCCCGCCGGGACGTGGAAGCCCTCGGTCACCAGCTTGAAGTGGTGAATCAGGGCCTCCATGGACTCGCCCATGATGTGCCGGATGTGGTCCAGCGAGTTGCCCATGCCGTCGCCGCCGAGGGCCAGCTGCGCGGGCCAGGCGATCTTCTTGTCCTCGACCATGACCGGGCCCGGCTTGAGCTTGTCAAGGCACTGTTCGACGATCTTCAGCGACTCACGCATCTCGTCCATGCGCAGCCGGTAGCGGCCATACGCGTCGGACGTGTTCCACGTGCAGACGTCGAAGTCATAGTTCTCATATCCGCAGTACGGCTGCGACTTGCGCAGGTCGTGCGGAAGGCCGGTGGACCGCAGGATCGGGCCCGTGATTCCGAGCGCCATGCATCCGGTCAGATCGAGGTAACCCACCCCCTCGGTCCGCCCCTTGAAGATCGCGTTCTCGTTGCAGAGCGCCTCGATGTCCTTCATCCGCTTGGGCATCAGCGCCAGGAACTCGCGCACCTTGTCCACCGCGCCGGGCGGCAGGTCCTGCGCCAGGCCGCCGGGCCTGACGTAGGCGTGGTTCATCCGCAGGCCGGTGATCATCTCGAAGATGTCGAGCACCAGCTCCCGCTCCCGGAAGCCGAAGATCATCGCCGAGAGGGCGCCCATCTCCATGCCGCCGGTGGCGATGCACACCAGGTGTGAGGAGATCCGGTTCAGCTCCATCAGCAGGACCCTGATGACGCTGGCCCGGTCCGGAACCTGCTCCTCGATGTCGAGCAGCTTCTCCACCGCGAGGCAGTACGCGACCTCCTGGAAGAAGGGGGTCAGGTAGTCCATCCGCGTGACGAACGTCGAACCCTGCGTCCAGTTGCGGAACTCGAGGTTCTTCTCAATTCCGGTGTGCAGGTAACCGATCCCGACTCGGGTCTCGGTAACCGTCTCGCCCTCAAGCTCCAGAATGAGCCGCAGCACGCCGTGTGTGGAAGGGTGCTGCGGTCCCATGTTGACCACGATGCGCTCTTCGGGGGCCTCGCCGAGCGAGTCGGCGATCTCGTCCCAGTCTCCGCCGGTGATGGTGAAGATCCGGCCGCCGGCCGCCTCGTCGCCACTGCCGTACGGGTCGCCGTGCAGTTCCTCGGCCGCGGGCGGCGTACCCGTCCTCGCGTTGGCCGCGGCGTCTGACATGTCGTCGGCCGCCCTCTCCGCTTGAATGGTCACTGGTAGGACCTCCGCTGGTCGGGCGCCGGGATCTGCGCGCCCTTGAACTCGACCGGGATGCCGCCGAGCGGGTAGTCCTTGCGCTGCGGGTGCCCGGGCCAGTCGTCCGGCATCAGGATCCTGGTCAGCGAGGGGTGGCCGTCGAAGATGATCCCGAACATGTCCCAGGTCTCACGCTCATGCCAGTCCACGGCCGGGTAGACGCCGTAGAGCGAAGGCATGTGCGGGTCGCTGTCAGGGCACGTGATCTCCAGCTGGATGCGCCGGTTGTGCGTGACCGACATCAGCGGCACCAGCACGTGCAGCTCGCGCCCGGTCTCGTGCAGGAAGTGCACCCCTGACACGCCGAGGCATAGCTCGAATCGAAGCGCCGGGTCATCACGCAGGGTCTTCGCGACCTGAACCAGGTGCTCGCGCCGGACCTGGAAGGTGATCTGCCCGCGGTACACCACGACCCGCTCGATCGCGAGTTCGGGCGCGAGGCCCTGCTCGTCGAGCGCGCCGAACAGTTCGTTCTCGACCTCGTCGAAATAGCCGCCGTACGGCCGCGGGGACTGCCCCGGCAGCTCGATCTTGCGCACCAGCCGGCCGTAACCGGAGGTGTCGCTGCCGCCGCCCGCGGTCGGGAACATCCCGCGCCGCACGGCGACGATCTCAGCCTCCTGCACCGCCAGCGGCTGTGGCTTCGGCTGCTCGATCTCGCCCGACGCGGACACCGCGCCGGGAGAACCGGAGGATGGGCGGGACTCCTCGCCGCTCACGCCAGCAGTCCCTTCATCTCGATGGTGGGCAGCGCCTTGAGCGCCGCCTCCTCGGCCGCGCGGGCCGCCTTCTCCCGGTTCACGCCGAGCGGCGCGGCCTGGATCTCGGCGTGCAGCTTGAGGATCGCGTCCATCAGCATTTCCGGCCTGGGCGGGCAGCCGGGCAGGTAGATGTCGACCGGCACGATGTGGTCCACGCCCTGCACGATCGCGTAGTTGTTGAACATGCCGCCGGAAGAGGCGCACACGCCCATCGACAGCACCCACTTGGGGTTGGGCATCTGGTCGTAGATCTGGCGCAGCACCGGGGCCATCTTCTGGCTGACCCGGCCGGCCACGATCATCAGGTCCGCCTGGCGCGGCGAGGCCCGGAACACCTCCATGCCGAAGCGGGCCAGGTCGTAACGCCCCGCCCCGGTGGCCATCATCTCGATCGCACAGCAGGCCAGCCCGAAGGTGGCCGGCCAGAGCGAGCCCTTGCGCATGTACCCGGCCAGTCCCTCGACCGTGGAGAGCAGGAACCCGCTGGGAAGCTTCTCCTCAAGGCCCATCGCAGAACCCGTACCTCTCAGTCCCAGTCCAGGCCGCCGCGCCGCCAGACGTAGGCGTAAGCGACCAGGACGGTGAGGACGAACAGGACCATCTCCGCGAGCCCGAACCAGCCGAGCGCGTCGAAAGCGACGGCCCACGGGTAGAGGAAGACGATCTCGATGTCGAAGACGATGAACAGCATCGCGGTCAGGTAGTACTTGACCGGGAACCGGCCGCCACCGACCGGCTGCGGAGTCGGCTCGATGCCGCACTCGTAGCTGTCGTATTTAGCTCGGTTGTACCGTTTCGGACCGGTAAGCGAGCCGATGACCACCGAGAAGACCGCGAATCCGCCCGCGATCAGGCCGAGGGCCAGGATCGGCACGTACGTGTCCACACGCGCCGCCACCTTTCCGCCGCTAGTCGTAGTCCGCCGGCGTCGTCGTCGACGGGTGGCACCCGCCCCCGTGGCCCGGCCTGCTCGTGAAGCCGTTCACAAGCCGGGGGCGAAATCGGCCGCAAGCCTTGCCGATTGACGGCAATCCTACGGCCTAGCAGATGTGATCCTCGCCACGGGTCACCCCTTCGGCGACCCGCTGATCCGTAACCTAGTCCTTACTCGGTACGCAGCGCTGTGTGATCTCCATCACGCCCAGGTCAGGGCGCTTTGGACAAGTCCGGAGGCTGATGAGACACGATTGTGACGATCTTCACACAGCCACGCGACACCGCCCCGCAGAGTGATCGTCCGTACACGCGACGGGCGATTCGGAGTGTCCAATCGTCGCCCAGAATGCGGACAGGGAATTTGATTTGCCGCTCTACGTCATGTAGAAGCTGCGCAGCGCATAGCGCGCCTGGTAGCAAGTGGCTTGTGCACACGAGAATGCACGTGCCGGAAGAGAGCGGTAACGCCTACGGCTGGCGCGCTCCGCACTGAACTGCACCCGCCCGCCCACCCTGCTCCGCGTCCTCGCTGGCGCTCGGCCGCTACGCGAACCGGGGCGCTGCCGCGCACGCGCTCCGCGCTGAACGTTTCGCTGACCCTCCGGGCCGCTCCGCTCGCCGCTCCCCTCACTCTCCCCGGCCAGCCCGTTGCATCTGCCGACTAACGCCCCGCCGCCGGCAGATCGTCGCCGCCGCACCTTCACCGCAGCAGCCTTGACTGACTTG
>NZ_DATNGK010000240.1:0-12603 GCF_035605935.1 Actinocrinis sp.
TGCTCAGGAACAGCTGGGCGGCGATCTCGGGGTTGGTCAGCCCTTTCGCAATCAACGTCAGTATCTCCGCCTCGCGCTGGGTCAGCCCATCAGGCAGCGTTTCACCTTCCGCCGCTGGCCGGTTGTGGCTCGCCTGACCCGTGGTGCCGGACGACGCGTCGGGCGGCGGCGCGACCGCGGCGGCCATCAGCGCCGCGTGGGCACGAGGGTCGAAGACGGCCAGACCGCCGGCGGCCGCGCGTAGTGCGTGCGCGATCTCGGTGCGGTCGGCGTCCTTGGTCAGGTAGCTGCGTGCTCCCGCGCGCAACGCGTCGAGAACCGAGGTGTCGTCGAGGTATGTGGTCAATACGACGACGGCGACGTCAGGGTGCTCACTCGTGAGCCGGCGCGTTGTCTCGATGCCGTCGAGCACAGGCATGTGCAGGTCGAGCAGGATCGCGTCAGGCCCGTGTTCGGCGACCTGGTCGAGCGCCTGCTGCCCGTCCGCGGCGGACGCGACGACCTCGATGTCTGGTAACGCGCCGAGCAGGAGGACGAGGCCTTCTCGGACACTGGCCTGGTCGTCGGCGACGACGATGCGAAGAGGTGCGGCGGCCGTGCCGGTCATGAGCGCGCGACGTTCGGTCGTGGGCCGGTCATCGGGCTGCTTTCTGCGGGTGGGCGGTGTCCAGCGGCAGGTGCGCGGTCACGATCCACCGCTTCTGCCGCGGCCCCGCCTCCAGTGAACCGCGCAGCAGCCGCAGCCGTTCCCGCATTCCGGTCAGACCATAGCCGCCGTCGACGGTCTGCGGCGCGCGGGGAGCGGCTGCCACTGGTGCGCCGTGGACCAAGTCGTTGCCGACGGTCAGTCGTATGTGCTGGTCAGCGTAGTCAAGATGCATCTCGATGGGGTGGCCGGGAGCGTGTTTGGCCGCGTTCATCAGGGCCTCCTGCGCGGTTCGCAGAAGGGCGACGGTCGCATCCGGCGGCAGTGTGCTCGGCGTGCCCGCCGTGGTGAAGCTGGTGCGGACCCCGTATCGCGCGGCGTGCGCTTGTGCGGCGCGGGCCAACTCCTCGTGCAGCGGCAGCGTGTCAGCGCGCAGGGCGTGCACCGCGCGACGGGTTTCCACCAAGCCGTCTGAGGCCATCCGTTGAGCGGTGGCCAGGGTTTCGAGCGCGCGCTGTTCGTCGTGTTGATCAGTGAGCAGGGCGCGTGCGGCTTGGATCTGAATACTCAACGCGCCCAGCGAGTGGGCGAGCACGTCATGGATCTCACGGGCGATGCGGGCACGCTCGTCGAGCACGTCCGCACGCCGCTGCTCGGCGCGAAGTTGCTGATGCTGGGCCAGCAGCATCGCGGACTGTTCGGCCTGGATGCGGTAAGCGGCGCGGTTGCGCCCGAACAACAGTCCGACGACGACGAGCAGCGGGTAGCCGAGCAAAGGGCCGATGCCGTCGTTGAAGACGATCCCGCCGATCTCGAAAGCAAGCAGCGCGAGCGCGCCGAGAACGAGAGCCGCAATCAGACTCAGCTCGCTGCCCGCGGCGAGCAGGGCCACGGCGGCGAAAGCAATCACACTGTCGCCGGCGCCTCCGGCGGACGCTCCCAGCGCCGCCGCGGCGGCCATCAGAGCGAGGGCCGCAGTCAGGACTCTGCCACCGAGCCGCGCCGCCGCGGCGGGACGAAGCTCCACCAGCGCCCACACCGCCGCGGCGACGCAAACCAACGCGAAGGCAATGGCCTGCGTGGGCAGCGCGCCGGGCTGGGCGGGCGGGCTGCGAAAGGTCAGCACACCCACGATCACGAGTCCGATCGTGCGGACCAGCCACGCGGCGGCACTCAACATGAGCCCAGTATCCCTACTCAACCGATCCGTCCGGTTCAGGACCGTTGCCACGGCTGGAAGCGCTCGTCATCGGGTGCTGACTGCTGGGAGTCGCCAGCGGACCAGTCGCTGCGGTCGCTCTCGCCCTGCCAGGCCGAGCGGACGTGGTTGAACGCGGCGCTCGTTGACGGAACCGCGCCGCGCGACCCGGAGCGATTGCGCTCGAACGCTGACGCCATGAACGAAGTTCCGTCCTTCTCAGGCGCGAACGGCACGCCCACAGCGAGCGCGCGCAGCATGATCACAGCGGCTTGTGCCAGACGATTGATGCCGAGGCTGAACAGCAGTGTGGACGAGGAGGCCGCGACGTGCGCGTGCATGGCGCCGGCCAGTGCCATTGCCGCGACGCGCCAAGCGGCCAGCGCAACCCACAGCCACAGACCGCGCACCGGCAGTTGCGCCCACAGGTAACCGTTGCGTGCTTCAAGCCGCATCATCGTCCCGAAGCCGACACCGATGAGGGCTGACCCGATCGTTGCGATCACGAGACAGGTCACGTCGGCAGGCTGCAGATGCCCGGCGTTGCCATGCAAGTCGCTGAACCCGATCACGGTGAGGATCGCCGGCAGCACGACCGTGCGCTTGCCGCGCAGCGGCTCGCCTCTAACCTGCCGGAAGATGACTAACCCGACGACGCCTATCACGGCGAGGATTTCCAGCGCGGACACGGCGCGCTCCCTTCGTATTCGCCCCCGCCCATTGGCGGGACGGCCGGTGGGCCGACATCAGCGACGCTAGGTTCCGGAGCGGTATGGGCACGTCGGCCCAAGGGTCGAGCCGCGGTATGACGCGGTATGAGATTCGCGCGCCACATGTAGTACCGGCTGGAACCAGACCGGTGCACACGGGTCATGCCGAAGGTCAAACCGCGGACCGATCCGCCGAGGGCCGTCACCGGCGAGCGTGGAATGCGTCAACACCAAGCCGCATCCCGAGGAGCAAGCCATGTTCTCCGAACTGACTCAGGCCGAGATCGTCAACGGTGCCGTCCTGATCGCCACCCTGCACAGCGATCTCGGTGCGCACCGCAAAATCGGCCCGATGCGCATCCTGCGCCCGGCCCTCGTCGCTGCATCGGTCGTCCCGCTTTTCATCGACCCGCTAGTCACCCATGGGGCCGGCCTCGCGGTCGAGTTGGCCGGTGTAGCCGCCGGTCTGCTCGGCGGGCTGGCCGCGCTGGCCCTAACCCGGGTGTATCGCAGCCCGAAGACCGGAAAACCGGTTACGCACGCGACGTGGGGCTACGCGCTGCTGTGGACCGTGGTCATCGGCGCTCGCGCCGCGTTCTCCTACGGCTCCTCGCATTGGTTTCCGAACCAGCTGGCGCAGTGGTGCCTGGGTCATCAGGTCACCGGCGCGGCCATCACCGATGGCCTGATCTTCATGGCGGTCGTCATGCTGCTGACGCGTACGGCCGGCTTGGCCGCCCGCGCCGCGGCGTTGCCTCGAGCCGCGCGGGAACAACAGGGCACGCTGATCGCTCCGGCAAGCGTTGGCCCATCCCGATAGCACAAGGCTGGCGAGTTACCGGTGCACCGCGGTCAACCCCGCGGTGCACCGCTGTCTTGGGTCAAGGATTGAGCATGGGCTCCCATCCACGATCCCTGACATCGCCGTCTGCGTGACCAGCCCATGCGTTGGTTCACAGCTTCCGCTCTAGTTGACGCCGGCGAGCACGCCAGAGACCAGAAAGCGTTGGCAGAACAGGAAGACGACGAGCACCGGCGTGATCGCCAGGAGCGTGGCCAGCGCCAGTTCGGGCCTCGGCACGGCGAGGATGCCCAAGCCCACCTGTACGGGAAACTGGTTGCTCTCAGGCAGCAGCACGTAGGGCAGGTAGTAGTTGGTCCAGTTGGCCACGAAGCTGAAGAACCCGATCAGCGCGACGATCGGGGCCGCCAGCGGGAGGGCAACGCGGCGGAATGTACCGAACTCGCTGCACCCGTCGAGTCGCGCCGCCTCCAGCAGTGCTTTAGGCAGCGTGGTGCTGAAGTAGATGTAGGCCAGGTAAACCCCGAAAGGGTAGAACGCGTAGGGCAGGATGATCGACCACATGGAGCCGATCAGATGGGCGGCGTTGATCTCCAGGAACAGCGGCACCACCAGGGTGGTGTTGGGCATCACCATCACCACGAGAGTGGCGATCAGCAGCGCGCGCCGACCGCGGAACTCGGTCATGGCCAGCGCGTAGCCGGCCGGGATGACCACCGCCAGGGTGATCGCGAGGGCCAGGAACGAGTAGAGCGCGCTGTTGCGCAGCCACAGGAAGATCGCGTCGCCTTCATACCTCGTGAGCGCGTCCCAGTTGGCTCGCAGCGCGTGCCAGGATCCGAAGGAAAGTGGACTGCCGTATTCGAGCTGGTCGCCGGTCTTGGTGGCGGCCAGCACCAGCCAGAGCACCGGAAGCACGAAGAAGACCGCGAACAACGCGAGCACCAGCGCGGGCAGCGGATTGCGGCTCGCCCGCCGAATGGTGCGGCGCGGCCGTTCCCGGCGGACGGGATGTGAAGCGAGGTGCCGACTTCCGGACCTGGGCCAGCTCGGACGCTGGCCCAGGTCACGGTTGGTGATCAACGGGGTGTGAAGTCCTGGTTGGTGCCAGGAGCGTTCTTGCACGGCCACTGGTCCAGTTGCTGGCCGTTGCTGGACCGAGCCCCGTAGACGTCGAGGCACAGTCCGCTGTTCTTGTTCTTGAACTGCCACGAGCCGTCCGACTGCTGCGCGGGCAGCCACTGGCTGGCGGCGTTGCCGTTGACCGGTTCCTGGACGATGTCGACCACTCCCTGGGAGGTCGAGCTGTTCGCCACGGTCACGTCCTGCCCGGAGTTCTCCACTTGCAGCTCGCCATAGCCGCCAGAAGTCGGCACGAACTGGAGCTGCTGGTTGGTCTGGCCGTTGCAGGTGTACTGGTCGATCGCCGCGCCCGCGTTGGAGGTGTTGCCGTAGGAGTCCAGGCACAGGCCGTCATTGCCCACGACCAGCCGATGGTAACCACTTGGGAAACCCTGCGGGGGTGCGGACACTGCCGCATAGCCGACTGAGGTCAGTTCGGACTGGACGGCGTTCTCGGTCGCGTCTGACGGGAAGCCGGCGGTGACGGCTCCCTCGAAGAACTCGCCCGTGTCACCGTGGTCGTTGCCGCCACCGGTGCCCAGCAGCACGGAATTCTCCAGGCGCATCGGTGAATAGCCACCGCTTGGCAGCGCCCCTGAGTAAGTGGTGGTGAGGCTGCCACTATCAGCATTGCCGTACTTCAGGGTGAAGTTGCTCGTGCCGTTGTTCTTCTCCCACGCCGTGACGAACGGGTACGTGATGCCCGGGTTGGAAGCGTTGTTCGGCCCGGTAATGGAGCTGTACATGCCCTGCTCGAGGTCGGCTTCGACCCACGGCCCAGGTCCGGTGCAGCCGCCGAACCAGCACGCGCTGCCGAACTCGATCGCGTTCATGGTGCCATCGCCGTCGTCCCGCCAGCCGTTTTCGGCGCTGCCGAAGTCAAAGCAGCAGCTGCTGTTGTAGAGCGCGGTCGACGTGACCTCATAGATCCCTTCCGGCTGAGAACCGGTCGGCACCCCCTGGGTGTTGAAGTTGCGGTAGCCGACAGCACCGGCGGAGGTGTTGAGAACCTTCACTCCGTAGACAGCGTTGCCGTTCACGGTCACCGGCAGAGCCATGGCGTCGGCACCGACGTCCGACTGAATCCAGGAGATTGGCAGGTCGTTGTGCTTCGAGCTCTGGTCGTAGAGCTTGGTTATCGTGCACGTCGCCCCGGAACAGAACGAGACCTGCGCGGCAGAGTTGGCGTAGCCACCGGCCGCCAAGACGCCCACGTCGAGATAAGTCTTGTCCGAAGAGCGCTGAATCTGGTAGAGCGGCCCGCTATACGCGGCGAACAGGGCGCGGGTCGTGCTGTACGCGGCTACGCACGGCGTGCCGCCCGTCGCATAGATGTCGCACGGGAGCGAGACCGCCGCTTGCGCTGACGGCGTCGCCGACAGGCTTGCCGTGATCGGCACCAGTACTGAGGCCACGAGGATGGTCGCCGAGGTCAGTCGGCCGAGAAGCTTGTGACGGCGGAACCTCGTCATTGCCTGCGGATGTCTGCCAGCGGCCCCGTCGTCGCGTGCTCGGTCCGCCGACCGCACGGCCCTCTTGCCAGCGCGGCAAGCGTGACGTACTAGTTCGAACACTGGGATCTCTTCCTTTCGTCGACCGGGTGTGGCACGCGTTGTGGCACCGGGAATTGTTAGCGCTAACATCGCCGTGGCGCTGCTCGGCCCATAGCTCGCTCCCGGTTGTGGCAGGACGCGTAATCACCGGGCCCCGCCCACGAAGGACGAGACATGGGATGTCCGCCGGGTTACGGTAAACCCGGATCTAAGGCAGGTCAACAGTCTGTATTACCGGCGCAATGCCTCTTTGGCTCCACTGGAAGCACTATCAGGGGAAGAAGAGCGTTGCCGTCGGCGGCCACGGCGGCTGCGCAGGTTTGCGAAAGTTTCACCCACAATGACCGGATGGATCATCATCCACCACCGCGGGACACGAGGAACACAAGCTCGGCGGCCGCTATCGGCCGCCGCTTAAGAAATGAATTTCACAAAGCTTGACAGGCAGCCGGGTGGAAGATTTGCTTCACGCGAGCCCCGCGTCCGGTTGTGAACCCTGACCTCCCCTGCGAAATATTCCTCAGCGCTGATTCGTAGCAGGTCACGGCTCTGTCCGCGCCACCTGAACTCCGGAGCGACGTCGGCTCAGCAGGAAAGACCTCGCCCCGATCCCGAGTCGGCCATGCAACCGGCGACGTCTTTCATAGCCGGGTCTAACTAAGTAGGCGTGGCCGTCGGGATCGATTACCTGTCAGAGGAGGAAGCGGTGAAGAAACGTATCGCCCTTGCGACCGCTACGGTGGTCGGCCTGATCACGGCCGGCGGCACCGCGGTCGCGACGGCGACCGCCACGGCGGCAGCCAGCGGATGCTCGGTCGGTTACACGATCTCAAGCCAGTGGCCGGGTGGATTCCAAGGCGCGGTAACGCTGACCAACCTGGGCAGCCCGCTGACGTACTGGACGCTGGCTTTCGACTTCCCGAATGCGAACCAGAAGGTCACCCAGGGCTGGAGCGCCACCTGGACACAGTCCGGCGCGCACGTGACCGCGGCGAATCTGAGCTGGAACGCCGCCGTGCCCACCAACGGCTCGGTGTCGATCGGCTTCGTCGGGGCGTGGAGCGGAGCCAACCCCGTGCCCACTTCGTTCAGCGTCAACGGGGTCGCGTGCACTGGCGGCGTGTCGAGTGGCACCCCGAGCCCGTCTGCCAGCGCGACTGCTTCCGCGAGCGCATCGGCCAGCGCCTCTGCCAGCGCTAGCGCGTCCGCCAGTCCCAGCCCATCGGCGTCCTCGTCCGGCGGGGGCGGCTACAACGGACCGGCTCCCGCGCTGCACGTGGCAGGCAACCACCTCGTGACCGCGGCGGGCGCCACGTACCGGCTGCTGGGCGTGGACCGTTCCAGCGGTGAGTACGCGTGCGTACAAGGCAAGGGAATGTGGGACAGCGGCCCGGTGGATCAGGCGTCGGTCGATGCGATGAAGGCATGGAACATACATGCACTGCGTATACCGCTGAACGAGGAATGCTGGCTGGGCCTCAACGGAACACCCAGCGGCGCGACCTACCAGCAGGCCGTCGAGGACTACGTGAAACTGCTGGTGTCCAACGGCATCAACCCGATCCTGGACCTGCACTGGACCTACGGTGCGTACACCGGGCCGGGAACCGCCTGCTCGGACGCGCACGCGACCTGCCAGAAGCCGATGCCCGACGCGCAGTACGCGCCGACGTTCTGGTCGCAGGTGGCCACCGCCTTCAAGGGCAACAACGCAGTGGTCTTCGACCTGTTCAACGAGCCGTACCCCGACGCGCCCGCCAGCTACGTCCCTGCGGACTCGTGGACGTGTTGGCGTGATGGAGGCACCTGCACCGGCATCAGCTACCAGGTCGCCGGCATGCAGAGCCTTATCAACGCGGTCCGCTCGACCGGCGCCACCAACGTGGTCATGGCCGGCGGCATCCAGTGGTCGAACGACCTGAGCCACTGGCTGCAGTACGAGCCGACCGACTCGAGTGGGAACCTGATCGCGTCGTGGCACTCCTACAACTTCAACGGCTGCTCGAATACCAGCTGCTGGGACAGCCAGGTGGCGCCGGTGGCCGCGCAAGTGCCCGTCGACACCGGTGAGATCGGCCAGAACTCCTGCGCCCACGACTACACCGATTCCGTCATGGCGTGGGCCGACAGCCACGGCGTCGGGTACCAGGCCTGGACATGGGATCCCTGGGGCTGCTCCGGCGGCAGCGTTCTGATCCAGGACTGGAGCGGCACGCCGACCGTCACCTACGGGCAGGGCGTGCAGGCTCACCTGCTCACCCAGACCCCGTAGACCGACCGATACAGCCTGTGGCCCGCCGTTGTACGGCGGGCCACAGCGCTGTGTCGCGGCGGGCTGGCTGCGAGCAGCGGCGCTCGAGCCGAACGCGGGCCGGTCAGGCGGGTCAGACAGGTTGGGGCAGGTCGACGATGGCCAGTTCGCTTTGCAGGACCAGCACGGCCCCGCCGATCGCCGCGGCGTCCGAGCCGCTGACCGACTGGACCACCGTCACCGGGTGCGCCCGCTTGGCGAAACAGCGCCGCTGCACTTCCCGCTCGATCAGCGACCGGAAGATGGGGCCGGCCGCGGCGAAGCTGGGACCGGCCAGCACGATCAGATCGAGGTCGAACAAGGTCGCCATCGTCACCGCGCCGACTGCCAGGTGGCGGGCGGAGCGCTCGATCAGCCCGCGCGCCGCCGGATCGTCGCCGGCCGCGGCGGTGGCGATGAGCGCGAAGTCGGCGAGGGAGTCGATCCCCAGCGGATCGAGTCCCAGATGCGCGACTAGCCCCTCGGTCGCGAGCGCCTGCCTGACGACTGCGCCCGGTCCGGCGTAGTTCTCCAGACAGCCGTAGTTGCCGCAGTCGCACTCCTCGCCGTCCGGGTCGATGCTGATGTGGCCGATCTCCACGCTGTTCGAGGAGCTTCCGCGGTACACCTCGCCAGCGCTGACGACGGCTCCGCCGATGCCGGTGGCCATGTAGATGCAGCCATAGGTGCTGTTCTGCTCCACCGCGCCGAGCCAGTACTCGCCGATCGCGGCCGCCGCCGCGTCGTTGTCGAGCAGGACGGGCAGACCGAGCAGTTCGGACAGTTCGTGCGCGATCGGGTAGCCGAACCATTCGGCGGTGGGCTGCGGGGTCAACAGCACGCCCGCCTTCTGGTCCTGCGGGCCGTAGCTGACCAGCCCCACCCCCAGCACCTTCCCGCGCTCGACGCCGACGGTGCCCAGCAGTGCCTCCACGCGGGAGGCGACCAACGGCAGCGCAAGTTCGGGTGGCAGCAGCTCGGTCCCGTGGAACGAGGTTCTGGCCACCGGCCGACCGGCCAGGTCGGTAATGACCACGACGCAGATGTTGCGCTCGAACAGAACTCCGATGCTGTAGCGGGCCCGCGGGTTGAGCTGCAGGAGTGTGGGCGGCTTGCCGCCTGTGGAGGTTCCGCGCCCGACCTCCACGACCAGGCCGTGCTCCATCAGCTCGCGCACGACCTGAGTGATCGTGGGAGGGGTCAGCCCGGAGTTCGCCGCCAGTTCCACCCGGCTGACGGTGTGCGCGGCGCGGATGAGGTCGAGCACGACGCCGCGAGTCTTCGCCCTGCTGGCCGCGACCGGGCCGCTCGTCATGCAGCCTCTCCCTCAGCAGCCGGTCGACCACACGGTCCCGGGGCGGACGGGGACTTAGCAAAGGTATCTCATTAAGCCCTGCCGCGGTCGTCGCGGCCCAGAGGTGCTGGGAGTGTCTTGGGATCCATGGGGCTGCTCCGGCGACGGGCTGCCGCAAGGTCGGCCGGCGGTAGCGGTTCATCACGGCACCCTGCTGCTGGCGCCTCCGTCGGCGTACTTACGGCAAAGCGTCTCCGACGGTGACGCCGGTGGGCTTGGGCTCCAGGTTGAGCAGTGGCGAGCTGGTGCCCAGCAAGGCAGCCGGAGCGAGTTGCGAACCGGCGGGGGTCGGGAGTACCGCACCCAGGCTTTCGGCGAGGTTCTGCTGAGTTTGGCCTACGAGAGCGTAGGCCCCCACTGTTTCCAACGGACCGATGATCGGTGCCTCGATCAGAGACGGGTGGGCGTCGGCGAACGCGGGTGCGGCGCCGGAAACGGCGCCGAGCGCAGCGATCGCGAGTACGGTCAGGCGGGCCGTGGTAGGCATTGAAGGATCTTGACTCTCATGGCGTGGGCGACGCTTCGGCTGCGTGATGTGGGTTCGACTCGGCCCGGTGCCGGTCGCTTTCCGGGGCACCGGGCCATGCCGGTCCGCATCAAGGCTCTGGAGGAGGCGCGTGCGGACGCCTTAGAAGAGCAGGCCGCCCTGCGGGCCGTTCTGGCTCAGCTCGATGGGCGCGTCGACGTCATTGCACACCACGTTCTGCGTGTGCAGCGGGGTGCTGCCACCCAACACGGCGCTGCCGTACCACGGGGTCGCGCAGCGCAGGTCCACCAGCGGGGCATCGGCGTTAAGCACACCGGTCTGGTCGCCGAGGAACGACAGCGGCGGGTTGTTGAATGCGCCGGAGTCGTCTGCGGGCGCCGACTGGGAGGCAGCCGCGGCACCGGCGGTTGCGAGCATCAGGCCGACCGCAGCACCGGCGACGGCGATGAACTTCTTGGGCATGGAACTCTCCTCGGTGAACGAAAAAACTCTTCGTGGGTACCCAACCGGCCTATTCGACTGCGGGTTACGGACGAATGCCTCTTTCACCCATCCAGCCCAATACGTTCTCCGCCGGTTCATGCTGCCGAGGCTCACGCCCGCGCAGCAAGCACCCATTAAAGGGAAGGCTGGGACGAGGACTCAGAAAGGACGAATCCTCGCCCCGAGGCGTGCGATAAAGCTTTAGAGCAGGCCGTCATTCCCCGTGTGGGACAACGAGACCGGCGCCTTGACGTCGTCGCAGACCACTGACTGCATGCCGATCGGCAGCGAGCCGCCGAGCACAGCACTGCCGAACCAGGGGGCGGCGCAGCGCAGGTCGATCAGCGGGGCGTCGACGATGATCAAGCCGCTCTGATCCGGAGCCACCACGCTCGATCCGCCGAACGCGCCCGTGTCGGCGCTCGCCGGCGCTGTGGACACCGCGCACGCCGCGGCGCCCAGTCCGACGACACAGAGGGTCTTCTTCAGCATTTCTTTTCCTCCAAGACATCCTGCTAGGAACCATCACGCTGTAGAACGCGGGTCAGCAAGATCGGGCTACGGACGCTTGCGAGGAATAGCCAATACGGACGAGTGATCCAAAGTCATATTTACACACCGGCCGGAACGTTTATCTATGGCACACGCGAGGGGACGACTGACTCACTGGATCTTGACGGTTTGGCCTTGGCGCTCGGTTATCTCGATGATCGCCTCGGCGGCGTTGCGGGGACCGTCCACGCAGTTGTAGAGCTCTTGGATCCTTCTGGCTTCGTGCCGGTAGCACGGGGAGCTAAGCATCTGGCGCGCCGCTGCGGCGATCAGGGGCGTCTGCGCGTCGCGTCGGGAGAGCAGTCGTGCCGCACCCAAGCGCTCGACGAGTGCGACGTTGAGGTCTTGCTCCAGTTGCAGCGGCACTCCGACGAAGGGCGTGCCGGCCGCCAGCGCCGTTTGGACGCTGCCCTGTCCGCCGGTGATCACGGCGAGGTCCACGCGCGGCATGATCAGGTGGCTCGGGAGCGTCGGGGACACCAGGACCCGCGGGCTGTTGAGGTCGGTGAGGTCGTGGACGGTCGCGGTCACCAGGATCCGCGCGTCGAGGCTCGAGAGGGCGGTTACTACCGTGCGCACCATGCCGGCGCTCGTGGAGCATAGGGCGACATAGACGATCGGTCCGGGGCCGGTCAGGAATCGGTCGACCTGCTCGGGTACCGGCAGCGGGAAGTGCGCGAACAGCGGACCGGTGTAGCGCAGCCGGGTCGTTGGCCAGTAGTGCCCGTTCGGGCGCCAGGCCTCCAATTGTGCCGCGGGGATCCCGAGCACTTCGGGGATTTCGGGGACCAGGGTCAGGTCGCCGAGCAGCATCGCTGCGAGACCGGGCACCGGCGGCACGCCCAGCTCCTTCGCCACCCGCCGCAGCCCGCCGGTGAACCAGCGCAGCCAGGGCACGGATCGATTGGCGACCGGCGCGGCCAGGAAACGCGGCAGGTTCACCAGCACCGGCGTGCTCGGCGCCGGCAGCAGGCCGCGCTCGAAGACCGGGGGCACGAAGCTGCCCGCGTGCTCAGTCACCAGCGGCACGCCGGCCAGCCGGGTGATGGAGCTGGTTGCTTGAAGCGTCTATGGTCTGCGTATCGTTCAGCAGATCCTGCCAGAGCAACAGTTCATCCGCGGGGACGACCACCCCCAACCACGGGACACACAAGCCTATATCGCCGTCCTCAGCGGACGACCGGCTCCAGAAGGACACTGGTCCGAGGACCTGCCGATGCCTCCGACGTGAAGGATCGAATCGCTCTGATTCACGCGTCTCCCGGCGGGGCAAGGATCAGCCCGGGGCGCGGGTGGGATCGCTCGGTGATCGACTCGATCTCACCGATCACGTAACCGCTTTGGAAGGCAACGCTTCCGCGCTGAGATTTCTACTGTGAGCCTTTGCGGACCTGCGCCATTCATCG
>NZ_DATNGK010000241.1:0-68780 GCF_035605935.1 Actinocrinis sp.
GGACACGCGTGCACAGGTTTTTCACCCGGCCACGCGCAAACGGGTGAAACACCGAAAACACCCGCCACACAACCCCGAAACCCCAGAAAATAGACACAGGGGAAAACACCCTCCCGCCATTCTATTTCCCGGGGAAAAGAACCATGCACACCACCGACGACCGCGCCGACCTGATCGACGCACTCACCGATACCGAAAGAAGCCTCGCGCAACTCCAAGCGGCACAGATCCGCCTGCTCGCCACCCTCGCCGCCTCGCGCGGCGCGGATCCCTTGGACTGCACGGAAGAGGAGATCACCGCCGCGCTGCGCTGGTCCCCCACCACCACCCGCACCCGCCTGCACACCGCGCACACCCTGGCCACCCGCTTCCCCGAAACCCTGGCGTTGATGGCCGCCGGCCAGATCTCCCACGCCCAGGCCAACGCCCTGGTGGAGATCACCACAGGACTCGACCCCGACACCGCCCGCGCCGCACAGGCACGCATCCTCCCCCGCCTACCCCACCAGAGCGTCGCCGCCACCCGCAAAGCCCTGCACCGCGCGGTCCTGGCCGTGGACCCGCAGGCCGCGCACCAACGCCACCTGCTGGAAACCAGGAAACGCCGCGTGACCCTATGCCCCGAACCGGACGGCATGGCCACCCTCGCCCTCTACACCCCCGCACAAACCGCAGCCGCCGTCATGGCCGCCCTGGACGTGCACGCCAAACCACGCACCCAAGACGACACCCGCACCCTGGATCAGCGACGCGCAGACACCCTCACCCACCTCGTGCTCGGCTCGGTGGGTGTCCCGTCCAGCGGGACACGGCAGGACAGCACCCAGGTTCCGGCCCTGGTGCACGTGGTGGTCGGCATCGACACCCTGCTCGGCGCGAGCGAGGAACCCGCGCAGTTGCGCGGTGTCGGGCCGATCACCGCAGGGCAGGCCCGGGAGATCGCGTACGGGCGCGATGCGACCTGGCGGCGGCTGCTGACCGCCCCGGACGGGGAACTGCTGCACACCGACCCGCACACCTACAAGCCGACCGCCAGCGTGCAGCGCCTCGTGCGGCTGCGGGACCGGCACTGCACCTTTCCCGGCTGCGCGATGCCCGCGGCGCGCTGCGATCTGGACCACATCGCACCGTTCGACCACCACA
This sequence comes from Actinocrinis sp., assembly GCF_035605935.1. Classification (GTDB taxonomy): domain Bacteria; phylum Actinomycetota; class Actinomycetes; order Streptomycetales; family Catenulisporaceae; genus Actinocrinis. The sequence continues at coordinate 1,144 of NZ_DATNGK010000241.1, forward strand.
GGCCCGAAGCAGGCGGCGCGACGGTGCCGGAGAACCTGCACGCGCTGTGCCGCAGGCACCACCGGCTCAAGACCGCGGGAACATGGAAAGTCGTGCGTGGCAGTGAGGGTGAGGTGGTGTGGAGCGCACCGACCGGACACCGCTACCTCACGCGAGCGGAACCCTATGCGGCATGACACGGGAGAACCGGCGGGTCCGCTGGTACCCGCCTTTCTGAAAAATCCGTGCACGCGTGTCCCGCGTTACCCGCAACCGCCGTCGGCGAAGCTATCGCGAGACACCCAGCGCGCAAGGGCGTCTGTGCTCGAGAACCGTTGTGAACGAGACTCGCCGCTGTACTCCAGCCGCGTAGCGGAGATGTCATCGCGGGGGTTTATTGGGGGAAAAGCGGGACGGCGGCCGGCGGTAAGTGGGTGGGAAAAAGCAGGCTGTCCAGTTGAACGGGACAGTAAGACGTCTGATTGCCTCGGGCTGGGCTCAGGGGTCGATCAGGGTCCTACCGGGGCTAACCCCGATGCGCGAGGGTCTGATCGTGAGGAGGGTGGAGGTCACGCTCGAAGAGAGGACATTGCGATGCCCGGACGACGACGGGGACCCGGCACCGACCTCGTACTTTCACTTGGAATTCTCGCTGCGGCGGCCGGTGCCCTGGCGCTGAGCAGTTGCGCAGCCGCGCCGCGCGCTCAGAACGCCGCGGCGGCCGTGGTGCGACCCGCTGCGGTTTTCCGCGGCGGCGATACCGTTCACCTGGTGGATTACACCGACAATGACGGGCCGGACTCGGCAGTGATCCTCACTGGCGCGATCGCCGATTTTGGCAAAGCGGTCAGCGTCAACCCGGACGGCTCGGTCAATCCGGAGCACAACAGTCAACTGGAACTTCAGCTGAGCCGCGGCACCCTCAGGCTCGACGTAGCGGCACTGGATCGCACCTTCGTCGAGGTCATGGCCACGCAGTTCCCGGCGAACATGACCAACTGTTCGGGCAGCGTTTCCGCGTCCCACGCGGTGCCGATCGTGGCGGGCTCGGGTACTGGCGCCTACCAAGGCGCGAGCGGCCAGTTCGACCTGACCATCAAGCTGGATGAGGTGGACGCCACGGGTTCGAACTGTCAGGGGACAGCCTTGCTCAGCCAAATGCTGATCACGTCCGGTTCCGGACACGTGCGATTGCGCTGATCACTGCCCCGCGGCCGTGTAGAGGTGCTCGGGGCGGCCCGTTACGCCGTAGCGCAACTGGAGCCGCACGATTCCGTGCTGGGTCAGATAGCTGAGATACCTCTGCGCGGTGGCTCTGCTCACGCCGACCTGCTCGGCGACTTCGGCCGCTGAGATCGGGCCGGGAGCGGAGCGCACCGCGTCGCGGATCAGCTCCAGCGTCGGCGCGGAGTGCCCCTTCACCGGCACGGAGGGCAGCGTGGCGGGCCCCCGCAGCAGGCCGAACAGCGCGTCCACATCGGACTGATCGGCCTGATCTTTGAGCGCCTCCATCCGTAGTCGCATGCTGCGATACGCGGTGAGCTTGTCGTTCAGGGTGTTGAACCCGAACGGCTTGACGAGGTAGTGCACCGCGCCGAGCTGCATCGCGGTGCGCACGGTGTCGACATCGCGCGCCGCGGTGATGACGACGCAGTCGGGGTGCTCGTCCCGTTCCATCAGCTTGCGCACCACGCCGAGGCCGTCGCCGTCTGGGAGGTAGACGTCCATGAGCACTAGATCGGGACGCAGGGCCTCCACCGCCGCGAGCGCCTCGGCGGCTGAATGCGCGAGGCCGACGGTATCGAAGCCTTCGGTCCGGGCCACATATGCGGCATGGATCTTCGCGACCCGGTAGTCGTCGTCCACGATCAGCGTTCTGATTGGTGCGGCCGTCGAGTTCATGGGACAGCCACCTTCGCCAGGACCGGCGTGGCGTTGTGCGCGGGCTTCGGCAGCCGGACCGTGAACACCGCGCCTGGTCCCTCGGAAACGCTGATCTGGCCGCCTAGTCGCTGCACCAGCCGGTGGACCAGGGCCAGGCCGAGACCACGGCGCTGAGAGCCGGCCTCGGGCTTGGTGGTGTATCCGTCCACGAAGATCGAGTCGGTGGCGCCGGGCGGGATGCCGGGGCCGTCGTCTGCCACTCGAACGGTGATCTCGCTTTCGTCCTCGACGATTGTCACCTCGACCCGGCCAAAGGTTCCCGGAGCCGGCCCGCCGCCTGCCGCGCCGTTTCCGCAGAGGGCGTCAAAGGCGTTGTCGATGAGGTTGCCGAGGATCGTGGTGAGCGCCTGCGCCTTTTCCGGGGCGTGCCCGAGCAACGTATCGTCACTCAACACCAGATCGACGCCGCGTTCGCTCGCGACGGCGGCCTTGCCGAGGATGAGCCCCACGATGAGCGGGGACGCGACGCGTGAGCGCACTGATTCGGCGAACTCGGCCTCGGCGCCGCCCAGGTCCGTCAGGTAGTGCAGAGCCTCGTCGGATTCGCCGAGTTCGAGCAGCCCGGCAACGGTATGCATGCGGTTGGAGAACTCATGCTGTTGGGCACGCAACGCGTCTGTCAGGCCTCTAACACTGTCGAGTTCGCGCAGCAGTCCGGACAACTCGGTGCGATCTCTTAGTGTGACCACGGCGCCGTGCGAGCGACCGGCCAGCGTGACCGGCATCCGGTTGACCGTAAGGAGGTAGTCGTCAGTGAGCACCACTTGGTCCTGACCTTCGATCTCCCCAGAGAGCACGTCACGCAGCCGCCCGGCCGGCACCAGGTACTCGAGCCGGCCCCCTATCGCTGCGGTACCGAGGCTGAGCAGCCGTCGCGCCTCGTCGTTGACCATGGTCACCCGGCCGAGGCGGTCGAAGGCGATCACCCCCTCGCGGATGCCGTGCAGCGTGGCCTCCCGCTCCTGCAGCAGAGTCGTGATCTCGTCGAGTTCGAGCCCGAACGTGCGCCGCTTGAGCCGCCAGGCAAGCAACCAGGACACGACGGAGCCACCCGCGAGCGCGATGGCGAACCAACCCGCGTCGACGGGCAGTTCCTGCCAGAGCGCGCTGGTGATCGTGCTTTCCCGGATGCCTGCGGAGACTTCGCCCACCATTACGCCATCGGGTCCGTAGAGCGGCACTCTCCCGTTCGCGGATCGGCCGGTCGCGCCGTTATCCATCCGCACGTGGACCTTGCGGTCGACCGTAATGATCGACTCTTCGACCTGCTTGCCGATCAGCGCCGGGTCAGGATGCGAATGACGCACGCGGTTCATGTCGATCACGACCACATAGGAAGCGTCGGTCGTTTTCATCACCCGGTTGGCGATCTGCTGGATGCTGTCCCCGCAAGCCCCGCCCTCGGTTTCGAGACAGGCGCCGACCTCGGGAATCCCGGCGACCGTGCCCGCGATGTCCACCGCCCGCTGCTCGGTCTGGGCATCGAGCTGCCCGCGCTGCTGATAGGCGAACAGCGCGAAGCCGCCCAGCACCACCGCCACCAGGATCGCGATCTGGCTGACGAGGATCTGGGTGGAGAGCCTGCGCATCGGTGAACGCCGCATTTGCCCGATTGTGACGAGAAACCGCACGGCCCGACAAGAGGCCGGGAGACGCAGGCCCAAACGTGATGGTGTTGTTACGCGCGCATCCGCTTGATCAGCGGTTTTCCGTGAGCAGAACGCGCAAAACCGCGGTTAACGCGACTAACGCGGGATGTGCGCGAAACAGCGACGTAACCCGGCGCGCGATCTAGCGTCTGACCAATCCACCCGGCCGTAACACAGAGGGAACGGACAGATGGCTTCACGCAACCAACTCGCGAGCAAACCGATCGCCGACGGTTTCGCCCGGGACGCCTCCCGGGTCGAGGTGACCGGCCTCACTAAGCGGTTCCTGACCCCGAAGGGGGACGCGTTCACCGCGCTGCGCGACGTGACCTTCACCGTGGAGCCCGGACAGTTCTGCGCGGTGGTCGGCCCGACCGGCTGCGGCAAGTCCACGACTCTGAGCATGGTCTCCGGACTCGACCGGCCCAGCGAGGGCTCAGTGAAGGTCGGCGGCCGCGAGGTAACCGGGATCACCCAGGGCATCAGCTTCATGTTCCAGCAGGACGCGCTGCTGCCGTGGAAAACCGTGGTCGGCAACGTCGAGATGGGCCCGCTCTTCCGCGGCGTCGGCAAGCGGGACGCCCGCGAGCTGGCCCGCGACTGGCTGCGCCGGGTCGGCCTGGCCGGCTTCGAGGACCACCACCCGCACCAGCTCTCCGGCGGCATGCGCAAGCGCGTGGGAATGGCCGCGGCGCTGATCAACGAGCCGCAGATCCTGCTGATGGACGAGCCCTTCGGCGCGCTGGACGTGCAGACCAAGGCGATCATGCAGACCGAGCTGCTGGGGCTGTGGGAGCAGTTGCGGCCCTCGGTGCTGTTCATCACGCACGACCTGGACGAGGCCGTCGCGCTGGCTGACCGCGTCGTCGTGATGACCTCGGGCCCCGGCTCGGTCAAGGCGATCTACGACGTGGATCTGCCGCGTCCGCGCGGCTCGGTGCAGGAGATCCGGTACGAGTCGCGCTTCCTCGAGATCCAGCACCAGATCTGGGCGTCGCTGCGCGAAGAGGTCGAGCGCGCCTACGCACGCACCGCGGGAGTCAACGCATGAGCATCACATCCCCAGCAACCGAGCCGGTGAGCCCGAATCCAGCGCCCCCGGCCTCGGACACAGCCAACCGATCCGCCAGCGAGGCGGGCCGTCGCGCCCGGCGCAAGCGCATGTTCCTGCTGTGGTCCGCGCGCCTCGCCTTCGCCGTCATCGTGATCGGCGGCTGGCAGCTGTTCACCGCGCTCAAGATCGTCGACCCGTTCTTCTACGGCCAGCCCTCCGGCATCTGGAAGCGCACGATCGACCTGTTCGAGCACGGCACCGAGTTCGGCTCGTTCTGGACCGACATCTTCACCACGATCAAGGAAGCCGTCTTCGGCTTCGGCCTCGGCGCCGCGGCGGGCATCGTGTTCGGCCTCGCGCTCGGCCAGAACCGCTTCCTGTCCGACGTGCTCAGCCCGTACATCAAGATCGTCAACGCGATCCCCCGGATCGTGCTCGGCGTGATCTTCGTGGTCGCCTTCGGCATCGGGATCACCCCGAAGGTACTGCTGTCCGCGGTGCTGGTGTTCTTCGTGGTCTTCTTCAACGCCTTCCAGGGCGTGCGCGAGGTGGACCGCAACATCCTGGCGAACGTCAAGGTGCTCGGAGCCTCGCAGTTCCAAGTAATCCGGCACGTCACCCTGCCCTCCGCGCTCACCTGGATCATCGCCAGCCTGCACACCGCCTTCGGATTCGCCATCGTCGGCGCGCTGGTCGGCGAGGTGCTCGGCGCCGAACACGGCGTCGGCCTGGTCATCAAGACCGCCCAGGGCAACCTCGACCCCGACGGGGTGTTCGCCGGAATGCTGGTGATTTCGGTGATCACGCTGATCGCGGAGTTCCTACTCACCTTCGTCGAGCGCCGGCTGCTCTCCTGGCGCCCGCCATCTCCCTCAGAGGCCATCGCGATCTAGCCGGACCAGCCCCCGAGGAGCGCGCGGCCCCCGCGCCGCGCACGCACCACCGCACCATCCACACCCCGCACATCCAGTCAATTCATCGCCCCAGGCTCACTCCCTCAATGACGAAAGGACCCGAGTCATGATCAAGCGGACTCTCGCGCTTTCCCTGGCCGGCACTCTCGCCCTCGCCGCGGCCGCCGCGTGTGGAAGCAGCGGCGGCAACAGCGGGCAAAGCGCTGCCGGTGGCAACGCCCCCATGCCGACCGTGACGATGATGGTCGGCGGCATCGACAAGCAGATCTATCTGCCGTACGAGCTGGCCCAGCAGCTGGGCTACTACAAGAAGTACGGCGTCAACATGCAGCTGAGCACCGAGGTGGACGGCGGCGTCGGCGCCGAGGACGCGATGGCCTCCGGGCAGGTCAACATGGCCGGCGCCTGGTACAACCACACCATCGACTTCCAGACCAAGGGCAAGAACGTCATCGACGTCGTGCAGCTGTCCGGCGCGCCGGGCGAGCGGGAGATGTGCGGCAAGAACAGCGGCGTGCACTCGGCGGCTGACTTCGCCGGCAAGACTCTCGGCGTGACGGACCTCGGCTCGGGCACCGACTCGCTGACCAAGTTCCTGGCCGCGCAGAAGGGCATCAAGTCCTCGCAGATCCACCGGCTCGCGGTCGGCGCGGGCTCCACGGCGATCGCCGCCGTGCAGAGCGGATCCGCAGCGTGCGTCATGACCACGCAGCCGACGGTCACCGCGATGCAGCAGAAGGGCATCGCGTACTCGGCGATCGACCTGGCCACGACGACCGGCGCCACGCAGGCGCTCGGCGGCGCCTGGCCGGCCGCGGGCGTGCTGACGACGACCGATTGGGCCAACGCGAACAAGGCCACGGTGCAGAAGGTCGTGGACGCGCTGGTTGACACGATGCACTGGATCAACACGCACTCGGCCGCGGACATCGCCAACAAGCTGCCGCAGTCGTACGTGCAGAACAGCCTGGTCAGCAAGGCCGACTACATCGCGGCGCTGACGCAGGACAAGGGTCAGTTCCTGCCGGACGGCATCATGCCCGCCGGTGGCCCGAAGACGGTGCTGGCGATGGAGGAGCTGATCGGCTCGGCGACCTCCTCGGTGAACCTGTCCGCCACGTTCACCAACGACTACGCGATCGCCGCCAACAAGGCGGAGGGCTACACCGTCACCACGACCCCGGCCGGCCCTAACGGCTGACCGGTCAGCGCCGCGCCGGTGTTGGTAGGAACGGTGCCTCGGTAGCCGGGGCACGAAGCGCGGCGCATCCCCTCCGGGTGCCGGGCGCTGGCGACGAGCTGCCTCTCGTCGCTGGCGCCCGGCGCTAGTGTGTCTGGGCTCGTATATGCAGCTTCGCGACGGGCGACGCGGCGAGCGGCAACCAGGGTCAGGACTCTGCTGCCGAGTCGACGTCACAGGCGCAATCCCTCGCGCTCGAAGGCGTCGTCATCCAAGGCACGACGACGCGTGCGAGGCCATGGTGGTCCTCGCACGCGCTGCGCGAATCATTGCGCCGTGTCGGTGCGCATCAGCACTCGCATGCTCACGCGCACGGACACGGCTCGCCGACGTAAGGTATCTGTTAGCAGCTCAGGACCCTGATGGGAACCCGGCGGCCGCGGCCCAGGCGGCGAGTTCGGATTGCGCCGCCGCGCGCTGCGCCGCGGTCGCGCTCGACGAGCCATTCGTGATCAGCGCGAAGTGGAGGGTTCCGGCAGCCGAGCTGTCCGAGAGCAGCAGCCGGTTGGCTCCGGTCGCGCCCGGCAGCGCCGCGTACGCGATCGGCGTGCTCGTCGTCTGACCGTTGGCCGCATAAGCGGGAAGGCCCGTGACCGCGCCAAGGTCGGACACCACGGTGGTGCCTGCGGGTGTGAAGGCGGCCGGAAGGTGCAGTTCAGTCGGCGCGGCCGAGCCGGTGGAGCGCCAGACCAGCACGCCGTACTGGCCCGAGCCGACCAGCGCGGTCGTGTTCGGCAGGCTGGACGGAACCGGGTTCCAGGTCAGCGTGGTCGAACCGTCACGCGCGCGATCCTCATAGGTGAAGGCCAGGGTGTGGCCCGCGACGGCGAGCGGGTAGAGCCGGTCGAGCACCCGCACGTCCTGGCGCAGCTGGACCGCACCGGTCGAGTCGGTGTCGACCACCGAGAAGTCCTCACCGTTCCAGGCGTCGCCGCTCGTCTCCACCTTGCTCGAGTTGCCGTTCATCAGCTCGTTGTGCCGGCCGCTGTAGATGTCCCACTGCCACTCGGTGCTGCTGAGCACGCCGCCGGACTGCGCAGCCTGGGTCCACCAGTTCGCACCGGACACTCCTGAATCCAAGCCCTGATACATCGCCTTGAGCACGGTCGGGGTCTTGTCCGAGGTGTAGCCGCTCTCCGGGCTGCCGAACTCGCTGACCAGCGCCGAGGTGCCGAGGCTTGAACCGCGCTGGCGGATGGTGTCGAAGTTCGAGGTGTACTGGCCGTCCCCGGCCTTGCCGGGCATGAACACGCCCGAAAGCGCCGCCTCGTCGTAGAAGTGCGTGTTGAAGACGTACCGCGTGCCGATCGCGCCGACGTTGGCGAGCCCGCCGGGCTGCTGCTCGAAGGAGAGGTTCGCGTTCCAGAACAGGTTGGGCTCCACGAACGCGGGCTTGCCAGACCAGCCGGCGCCGTCCATCGCGGTGCGGAACTTCTGGAAGAACGGCCAGAGCTGGTCGCGCTCCCAGGTCTGGCTGGTCTGCCCGGAGTCGTACTTGCCGGCGAAGGGCTCGTTGTACGGGTCGGCGCCGAGAACCCGGGTGAACTCGTCGGAGCTGAGATGACCGCGCAGGTACGTGAGCGCCGCCTGCGCCTGTCCGAGATAAGCGTCCTGCTCCGCGATCTGACCGGCCGAGGTTGTCAGCACCCTGTTGTGCCAGAAGTCGTAGGTGGCGTCCTGCACGGCGGCGTTCTGGGTGATGTTCTGGCCCCAGTTGAAGCAGATGCCGCAGCTCTCCTGCGGGTAGCTGCCCGCGTTGATCAGCCATTGCGGCGCGCCGTCGCCGGTGTACCAACTGCCGGAGTTGAACAGATAGCGGGAGAAGAGGTCTTGATGGAAGTCGACGAGCACGTTGATGCCGTCGTCGAGGAACGGCTGCATCTGCGCCGTGACGTTCGCCAGGTAGGTGTAGTTGATCTGGTTCGGTTGCGGCTCGATATACGCCCAGGTGAGCAGGAACCTGATCGCGTTCGCTCCGGTCTGCTGGCGCATCGCGGCGGCTGACGTGCGCGCGTCGGCCACGCTGGCGAACGGCAGGCCGCTGTTTTCAGCCAGCTTCGCCTCGCCAGAGATATTGAATCCGCGCAGCACGACCTGGCGGCCGTAGCCGTCGACGAAGCCGCTCGGCGTGACGGTGAGCGTGGCGCTCGTGGTGTTGTCGAACCACTGCGTGCCGGTCGTCGCGGCGTCGGCCGCCCCGCCGCCCGCGCCCGTCGCCGCACCGGCGGCCGCGGCCAAGCCGATCGCCAGGGCCGTCGCCGTCGTCCTGCCCCGCAGCCGTAGCCGCCCGCCTCGTCCCGCCGCCATCGTTCATCCTTCGCGCCGTAGGTATCCCGGCAGTGTCGAGGAGCCCGGCGGTCAACGGAAGTACGCGGGTTGCCAATCTTGCGCGCATCGGTTGTCGCCCGGCGACAGGCCGGTCGACCGGAGACACGCCGCGGTGGCGACTGCGGTTCGGGCTATTGCGGTTCGGGCGGAAAACCGTGCGGCGGGGTGAAGTCCTGGACGGGCACGCCGGACAAGGCCCGGGTCATCGCCTCATGCCAGATCGGCGCGGAAATCGTCGCGCCGAAGATCTGTCCGGAGTAGTACTGGCCGCCGACCGACATGTTGCCCATGAAGTCGCCCTTGAGCGTGTCGGGGCGGATGAAGCCGGTCCACACGGCGGCGGCCAACTGCGGCGTGTAGCCGTCGAACCAGGTGGCGATGGAGCTTGTGGTCGTTCCGGTCTTGCCCGCGGCCGGGCGGTCGAGGCCGAGCCCGTCCGCGGTCGCGCCCGGCTGGTCGAGCACGCCGCGCAGCAGCGCCGTCAGCTCGTTGGCGAGGTTCGGGTCGAGCACGGCGCGGCAGTTCGGGTGCTGCGCCGCGAGCTTGCGGCCAGCGCCGTCGGTGACCGCGGTGATGACATACGGCTTGCAGTAGGTGCCTTGCGCCGCGATCGTCGCGTAGGCGCCGGCCATCTCGACCGGGGTGATCAGGTTCGTGCCGAGGGTGAAGGACGGGAACTGGTCCAGCGGATGACCGTTACCGCTGTCATTGTCCTGAGTCACGCCCATGGACTGCGCGATCTGCGCGGGCTGACACAGGCCCGTCTGCTCTTCCAGGGTCAGGAAGTAGGTGTTGACGGAGAACCAGAAGGCCTGGTCGAGCGGCCCGGAGAAGGGGTTCCCGTCGTCGTTCATCGGATGGTAATCGGGCGTCCAGAGCACCGAGTGCTGGCCGTTGCCCGGACAGGCGGCGATGCGCGTTCCGGCGTCGTCCATCGGACTCGGCACACTCATTACTTGGCTGGGATCGTGGCCGCCCTCGAGCGCCGCGAGCCCGACGAAGATCTTGAACGATGAACCGGCCTGGTAGCCACCGCTGCCCTCGTGCGCGGGGTCGCCGGCCAGGTTCAGGTAGGTGTCGCCGAGGTTACTGCCCATCGGTTTGGACTGCGCCATCGCCTTGATCTGCCCGGTGCCCGGCTGGATCATCGCCAGCGCGGAGGCGACCTTGTCGGTGGCGTAGGTGTGGCTGGAGATCGCCTTGTCGGCCGCCGACTCGTCCTTCGCGCTCATGGTGGTGTGGATGGTCAGGCCGCCCATGTTCCACAGCTGGATCCGGGCCGCCTTGGTCGGTCCGTAGTCCGGGTCGTTGATGAACGTCTGGTACACGTAGTTGCAGAAGAACGCGGCCGAGGCCTGCGCGACGATGCAACCGTGCTTCGGCGGGGTCGGCTTCAGGCCGAGCGGGGTCTTCTGCAGCTCGGCGACCTGCTGGTTCGTCAGATAGTTGAGCACCGGGCTGGCCATGTCCTGCAGGACGATGTTGCGGCGGGCCAACGCGGCGGCCGGGTGCAGCAGCGGGTCATAGTCGCTCGGGCTGTTGACGAGCGCGGCCAGCAGGGCGGACTGCGGGACGGTCAGCTTCGCGGAGGTGGTGGAGAAGTAGCGCTCAGCCGCCGCCTCCACGCCGTAGGCTCCGTTGCCGAAGTACACCAGGTTGAGGTAGCGCTCGAGTATCTGCTCCTTGGTGAGCGATTTCTCGACCGCCACGGCGTATTTGAGTTCGGTGACCTTCCGGGTGAAGGTGTCGGCGATGGCGGCCTGCTGCTTGGTTTTGTCCGTGCCCGCCTCGAGGATGAGCACGTTCTTCACCAACTGCTGCGCGATGGTCGAGCCGCCCTGCAGATTGCCGCCGTTGGAATTGTGCACGAGCGCGCGCAGGGTGCCTTTTATGTCGATGCCGCCGTGCTGGTAGTAACGCACGTCCTCAATGGCGACCAGCGCCTGCGGCATGCTCGGGCTTATCTGCGACATCGGCACTACGACCCGGTTGCCGTGCAGGTCGTCGCTCCAGGTGTACGCGATCAGGCTGCCGTCGTCAGCGAGTATCGTCGAACGTTGCGGCAGTACCGGCGTCTCGAAATCGCTGGGCAGGTCCTCGAAATGATCGGAGGCTGCCTTGGCTGCCAAGCCGGCGCTGCCGACCACGGGGAGGCTCAACCCGGCGAGCAGGATCCCGCCGAGCGCGCTGATCACGATGAATATCAGCAGGTTGCCGAGCAGCCGGCCCGCCCCCCGCAACCCCGTCCTACCTGCCGCCTTGCGCATGGGGATCAGCGTACTCGGGTCGCGATCTGCAGCAACTGGACTCGCTTGCGTAACGCAGCAGTTGTGTCGGGGCGGCTGGATCGGTCGGCTTCGTGGAACGAGGCGGCGCGCCGCGCAGCGCTATCCGTGACATTTCGGAAGTCACCCGGCTGATTTTCCGCCCCTTTCAGCTCGGAGGTTTCGCGCCCGGGCCGGCTTCGCCGATGCTAGCCTGGCCGGAAAGCGCCAGGTACGGGCTGCAACAGCGCCGGCTGCTCCGGAAATCCGGGCGCCGCCGCGCCGCGGCCGCGGTCACGAAGGGGAGGAGCCGTGGTGTCTGCGCAAGATGGGCCCAGAATCACCATGACCAGTATCGCCCGCGAGGCGGGGGTCTCGGTGCCCACGGTCTCCCGCGTGCTCAACGGCCGCTCAGATGTGGCGCCGGACACCCGCGAGCGCGTCGAGGAGCTGTTGCGCCGGCATGGCTATCGGCGCAGGGTCAATCGCACGCAGGAGCCGGCCGGGCTGATCGACCTGGTCTTCAACGACCTAGACAGCCCCTGGGCGGTGGAAATCATCCGCGGCGTGGAGGACGTCGGGCATGCCGCCTGCGTGGGCACGGTGGTCTCGGCGATCCACCGCCGCCCGACCGCGACCCGGCAGTGGCTGCGCAACGTGCAGGCGCGCAACACCGACGGCGTGATCCTGGTGACCTCCGACGTGCAGTCCCCGCTGCATGCCGAGTTGCGCCGCATCAACGTACCCACGGTCGTGGTCGACCCGGCGGGCGTGCCCGGACACGAGGTGCCGACGGTGGGTGCGGCGAACTGGTCGGGGGCGCTGGCCGCGACCGAGCACCTGATCTCGCTGGGCCATCGGCGCATCGGCTTCATCGCCGGGCCGCGCACGCTGGTGTGCAGCCGAACCCGTCTCGACGGGTACCGGGCCGCGTTGGAGGCTGCTGAGATAGCGGTGGACCCGCAGCTGATCGTGCAGGGCGATTTCTACCACGAGTCCGGTTTCAAGGGCGCCGCGGAACTGCTCTCGCTCGCCAATGCGCCCACCGCGATCTTCGCCTCCAGCGACCAGATGGCGCTCGGCGGCTACGAGGCGGTGCGCCAGCGCGGGCTGCGGGTGCCGGACGACCTGAGCATCATCGGCTTCGACGACCTGCCCGAGGTGCGCTGGTCCTCGCCGCCGCTGACCACGGTGCGCCAGCCGCTCAGCGACATGGGTGCGCTGGCCGCGCGCACGCTGCTGCGGCTGGCCGGGGGCGAGCGGATCGAGAGCCTGCGCTTCGAGTTGCCGACACAACTCGTGGTGCGCGACAGCACCGGACCGTTGCGTGTGTGACTGCGCCGTTGAGGTGTGACGGCTGGAGATCTGGGCACGCGGAACGCGGTTGAGATCATTGCTTAATTCGGCGGATTGCGCGGATCGATTTGTTAGGCAATCCTAAGTTAGGTTAGCCTTGCCGACTGGTCGCCCCGAAATGTCGGGCGGCGAAGGTACCGCGCACGCGCCGTCCAGCGCGCCTGATCCGCCGTGGAGGAATCCGGATGTCGTCGTCGCAGATAACGCTGCTGGGGGCGGTGGCCGGCTTCACCATCTATCTGGGCCTGCCGATCGGGCGGCTGCGCTCCCCCGCGCCGACACTGCGCGCGCTGCTCAACGCGGTCGCCACCGGCATCCTGATCTTCCTGCTGTGGGATGTGCTCACGCACGCCTGGGACCCGATCGACTCGGCGCTCTCCGACCACCGCTACGGCTCCGCGGCCGGCAACGGCGCGGTGTTCTTCGCCTGCTTCGGCCTCGGCCTGGTCGCGCTGGTGTACTTCGACCGCTACGTCGCCCGCCGGGCCACGCGATCGCGCAGCTTCGGGCCGGGCGCGGCGGCGGTCGACGAGTTGAACCCGCGCACCGGCTCGGCCGCGTTCACCCGGTTCTTCGACCTGGCGATGATGATCGCGGTCGGCATCGGCCTGCACAACTTCGCCGAGGGCTTGGCCATCGGCAACTCGGCCGCGACTGGACAGCTTCAGCTCGCCGTCCTGCTGATCATCGGCTTCGGGTTGCACAACGCCACCGAGGGCTTCGGCATCGTGGCCCCGATGGCCGCCGAGGGGCGGATGCCGACCTGGGCGCGGCTCGGCCTGCTCGGGCTCATCGGCGGCGGGCCGACCTTCCTGGGCACCCTGGTCGGCCAGCACGTGGTCAACGACACGCTTTCGATCGGCTTCCTGACCCTGGCGGCCGGCTCGGTCCTCTACGTCGTGATCGAGCTGCTCGCGGTCGCGCGCAAGATCGGCCGCAAGGAGCTGACCACCTGGGGTCTGCTGCTCGGGGTGTTCCTCGGCTTCATCACCGACGCGATCGTGACTGCCGCAGGGGCCTGATCCGCCCGCGGCCGTGCGCCCGAATTAACCGGAAATTAGGACGCACACAGGTTTATGTCGGCAACGAGGGCAAGTTTCACAGGGTTCTGAACTACTCGGGCCTGAGAACCGTTTCGCGCGTGATCCGGCGCTCGCCGGCGTACCCACCTCGAGACGGTGAACAGATGCGCAACGCCCTGTCCCTCAACCAGCACCTGACCTCCGTGTACCGCATCGTGCTCGGCCTTCTGATCTCTTGCCATGGCGCTTCGACGCTCTTCGGCTTCTTCGGCGGCTCCCTCGGCACCGGCAAGACGGTCTCCCCGACCCAGTGGCCTGGCGGCACCGCGGCCCTGATCCAGCTGGTCTGCGGACTGCTGGTCCTGGTAGGCCTGGCCACCAGGCCGGCCGCCGTGCTGCTGTCCGGTGCGATGGCCTACGCGTACTTCTCGGTGCACCAGAAGCACGCGCTGCTGCCGATCCAGAACGGCGGCGAGCCGGCCGCGCTGTTCTGCTGGGGCTTCCTGATGATCGCCATCCTCGGCGCCGGACCGTGGTCCGCCGACGCGGCGCTGGCGCGGCTGCGCGGCAGGTCCGGCGCGACCCGACCGGCCGTCAGCGAGGCGTGAGCGAACCAGTCGTCTGATTTCCGTTCGGCTCCCGGCCGGCGCGCCATGCAGCGCCGGCTGCCGCCGCACCACTGCTGCGCCGCCGCACACCTTGACAGCTTCCGGGCTGGGTCGTTTACTCCGGTGCGAATAAGTTTCGTTCCCTTACGAATTGTGTTCGCACGTGTTGAGTCGCCAGCGGAAGCTGAGAGGTCTGGAGCGGTAAATGCACCGACTGACCGGTCAAACAGGTCGTAAGAGGCGCGCGGCGCTGGTCGCCTTCGCGCTGATCACTTCGAGCGTGGGATACGCGAACCTCGTGTCCTCGCCCGCGTTCGCCGAGGACAACGGCGTGGGATCCGCTCCCGCGTTGGGCTGGAGCAGCTGGAGCTTCATCCGGCATGATCCGACCGCCGCGAAGATCGACGCACAGGCGGACGCCATGAAGAGCAGCGGCTTGGCCGCGGCGGGCTACCAGTACGTCAACGTGGACGACTTCTGGTACCAGTGTCCAGGCAGTCAGGGCCCGAATGTCGACGCGTACGGCCGCTGGGTCACCGATCAATCGAAGTTTCCGCCGAACGGGTCCGAAGACGGCGTCGCCGCGGTCGCCGATCACGTGCACGCCGACGGACTCAAGTTCGGCCTCTACGTCACGCCTGGCATCTCGAAGCAGGCGGTGACGCAGAACACGCAGATCCTCGGCACGCCTTACCACGCCAGCGACATAGCGACCACGGCCGCTGAGAAGAACTACAACTGCAAAGGCATGGTAGGGATCGACTACACCAAGCCCGGCGCACAGGAGTTCATCAACTCGTGGGCCGACCAGTTCGCGTCCTGGGGCGTGGACTATGTGAAGATCGACGGCGTCGGCCTCAGTGACGTGGCGGACATCCAGGCCTGGTCGGCGGCGTTGCAGCAGACCGGGCGGCCTATCCACCTGGAGCTGTCCAACAGCCTGGCGATCAGCGGCGCGGCTACCTGGGCGCAGTACTCGAACGGCTGGCGCACCGGCGGGGACGTCGAGTGCTATGGCTGCGAGAGCGGCGGCAACAGCTACCCGCTGACTGACTGGTCGCATGTGCAGTCCCGGTTCAACCAGGTCGCGAACTGGCAGCCCTACGGCGGTCCGGGCGCCTTCAACGACTACGATTCCATCGAGGTCGGCAACGGCGCGAACGATGGACTCACCCCCGACGAGCGCGAGACGCAGCTGAGCCTATGGGCCCTGGCCTCTTCTCCGCTGATCCTGGGCACCGACCTCACAAACCTCGACGCGGCGGATCTCAAGCTGCTGAAGAACCGCGCGGTGCTGTCGGTGGATCAGGACTCGATCGACGCGGCCCGGATCGCGCAGTCCGCCACCTGGCAAGTCTTCGCCAAGACCGAGAAGAACGGCGACGTCATCGTCGGGCTCTTCAACACCGGGTCGAGCGCCGCAGTCGTGTCCACCGCGTCCTCGGCGCTCGGCCTGCCTTCCGCGAAGGCGTATCTGCTCGACAACCTCTGGACGCATCGGACGACCGAGACGACGGGCACGATCGCCGCGGACGTCCCGTCGCACGGCGTAGCGCTGTTGCGCGTCACGGCGACCAAATTCCCGTACCTCGCGCCACCGGACGTCACTGTCGACGTCAGCGCTCTGACGAGTGCGTCCGCTGGACAGCCCGCCTCGGTCACCGAAACGTTGACGAACAACGGGATCGAGCCGATCGAACTCGCGCAGCTGAGCCTTGCGACACCCGCGGGATGGACCGCGAGCGCGACCTCGGGTAGCCGGTTCGCAATCGTGCAAGCCGGTCAGAGCGTGCAGACCGCGTATCAAGTCGTACCGTCAACACCCACCGCGCTCTTCGAGACCGACACGGTCACCGCGAGCGCCGAATACCGCTGGCATCTGCTGTTCCCAGGCAGCGCCTCGCTCGCCGAATCGGTGACGCTCGGCGCGCCGGTCCAGGCGCCGTATCAGACCTTTTCCTCGACCACGGCGAACTTCGCGCAGCTGGGCGACCGGCTCGGGATCCAGGCCGGCGGCGGCGACGTGTACGGCGGAACGAATCAGTACGGCGCTGCGTATGTGCACGGCGGCGAGCAGGACGGCACCGTGGCGACAGTCGAGATCACCGCTCAGGCGAACACGAACGCGTGGGCCAAGGCGGGGATCATGGTCCGTAACGACATCACGAACGCCAACGCCTCCCCCGGCTTCCTCATTCTCGCCGAGGCGCCCGGCCACGGATATGTCATGCAGTGGGACGCCAACGGCGACGGCCAGCTCGATTCCAACAGCGCGCCCAACAACCAGGGGCTCGGCACGGCCGCGTATCCAAGCTGGCTCAAGCTGGTGCGCAGCGGCACCAGCTTCACCGGCTACTACTCGACCGACGACGTCAGCTGGACCCTGATCGACACCATCTCGGTGCCGACCGCGGCCGCGACGCAGGACGTCGGGGTCTTCGCCACCGCGCACAACACGGGGGCGATCGGCGAGGTCGACTTCCAGGGCCTGACGATCGGCTAGCCGACGCTGGCGCGGGCCGCCTGCCGGCGCAGGCCGGTGAGCACGGAAAGCCGGTTCTCGGCCAGGATCCGCAGCGTGGTGGCCCGCGCCGGGAAGCGGCGCAGATACGTCGTGGTGAAGTGCGTGCCGTAATGCAGAAAGTCGTCACCGTGCAGGAAATCGTCACCGTGCAGGAAATCGTCACCGGACGGCTCCTGCAGCGGCCGGACGCAGCTCTGGAAGTTCGGTGCGTGGAAGTAGACCATGGCGTACCGATCGACTGCCTGCGGCCACAGTTCGCGCGGCGCGGACGGCAGCAGGCCGCAGGTCATGTATTGCATCAGCACCCCGGGAAAGACAGTCAGCGGCTCGGTATCGTCACGCCGCACGACGACGACCAGCAGGCCGTCGTCGATGCGCGCAGCCGCTGCGGCGCTCGCCTCCGGCCGGGCCGCCTGCGCGAACTTCGGCTCGAAATGCAGCGCGCGCAGCGAATGCCAGCCGCCCCAGGTAAGCCTCGCGAACACATCCGGGTCATCGGCGGCCAAGCCGAGCGCCACGAGCCGCAACACCCGATCGGCGACCTCGCCGAGCCGGTCGGAAAGAGCGAGCATGGCGCGGCGGTACTGCGCGTCCGGCCAGGGTACCGGGCCGTGGCAGGGCCAGAACTCCCTTACTCGCGGATCGTGCGGTGCAATGTCCTGGCACACGGTGAACGCCTCGCACCGGTCCGCCTCGGTCGCGTCCGCCTCCTCCCCCGCAGCCGCGTAGCCGGCGTAGGTGAGATTGCTGATATAGCGGGCCTTGGCCGTGGCGGGCCGGGCGAAGAAGCGTTCGCTGGCCGCGAAAGCGGGCCGCAATTCCGCCCGCACTTCGTCGGCGGCGACCTGGAAGGCACCCTGGGTGCGCCAGGACCGCACCAACGCCTCGCCGAGGTCCACCTCACCCTCAGCGGGCTGCGACGCGAACCTGTACGGCGCTTTCACGCCTTCCTCCTTAGACCGGGGCTCCCATGCGGAGGAGCCCCGGCAGTCATGGCGGATCCCAGATCGGCGAAGATCGGCATCCTGCGCTCGCCAGTCAGAACCCTGATGCGGTCGCGCATTGGCCCCGCCGGGCACACCAGCCGCAAGCCGCCGCCGAGCGCGCGGGCCCGGGCGTGCGCGCGCTCCAGCACGTGCAGGCCCGCGGCGTCGAGGAAGGCCACCTCGGATAGATCCACGACCAGGTCGGCGCAGTGCGGGCCGATCGCCCCGGAAAGCTTCCACTCCACACTGCCGGCCGCCGCGCAGTCGATCTCCCCCGACAGCTCAAGCACGGTCCAGCCGCCGATCAAGAGGCAGTGCGCGGTGTGCAGCGCGGGCGCGGGCGCTGGGCGCAGACCGGGGCCGATGATCAACCGAGTCTCCAATATCGCAGGTCAGCGTGCATGTCAGCGCGGTCGGCGAGTGCGCGGCCAGCTGCGCTCTACCTCGAATGCTGATGGTGTATGAGATACGATGGTCGGCCCGATGCGCCTCCCGCATGCTCTTATGCGGAATCGGCATACGCGATCACACGGCGAGCCCACCCCGGTGAGTTAGCGTGAGCTCACGGATTCCAGCCCCGCGGGGAGACCGATGCACAGGTCGATAACTGACGGCCATCAGACGCGGCCACAGCAACAGATCGCCGCGGCGCCGCGCGCCGGGTACCGCCCCGCGGCCGCCGGGCTCAGCCCGCTGCCGGCGCAGTTCTGGAGATCATGGGACGTGGCCCGCGCGGTGGCGGGCAACGCACCGGGCGCGGTCATCGCGCTCACCCGGCAGGCGCACGGCTTGAGCCAGGCCGAGCTGGGCACGCTGGCCGGATTCTCCCAGTCCGCGATCTCGCGGCTGGAGACCGGCGGGAATCTGGGCTACGACATCAGAGTGCTCAGATCGCTGGGCCGGCTGCTCGGCGTGCCGCCGCGGCTGCTCGGGCTGGCCGACGACAGCCCGCCCGCAGCGCTGGAATCGGTCCGGCTGCCGATCGTGGCGCGGCTGGAGGAACTGGCGACCGAGAGCGCCTCGGCGCTGCCGGGCACGGCGGTGGATCGCAGGACCCTGCTGGACGCCTGCATCGCCGCGGTCGTCGGCGCGCCGACTCAGGAGGCCTGGCGGCTGGTGGACGACGGCCGCGTCGCCGACCCGCAGACGGTGCACCGGCTGCTCGTGGTGCGCCGCCTGGTGAACGACGCCGACTCGTGGATCGGCGCGGACGGCCTCGCGCCAGCGGTCGCCGAGCTCTACCGGCTGATCGATCTGATGCGCCGGGCGGCCAGCGGCGGGATGCGGCAATGGCTGCTGGACGTGACCGCGCTGTACGCGGAGTTCTACGGCTGGCTGCGGCAGGAGGTCGGCGACCTGCGCGGCGCCGGCGAGTGGACCGAGCGTTCGCTGCAACAGGCTCAGGCCGCTGATGACCGAGAACTGGTCGCTTACGCGTATGTGCGCAAGGCACAGCTGGCCGAGGCGGACCGCGACGACGACCGGGTGATCGGCCTGTCGCGCGCCGCCTTGCGTGAACCCGGGATCTGCGCGCAGGTGCGCGCTCTGGCGTTGCAACAGGAGGCGCGCGGCCACGCCATCGCCGGGAACGCCGCGGCCTGCTTGAGCAAGCTCGACGAGGCGCGCGACCTCGATCTGCCGGATTCGGCGCCGTGGAGTGACCGCTACCGGGTCGGTTATTACTTCGACGCGAACCACTTGAAGATCCAGCACGCGTCTTGCCTGCTGGAGCTAGGTCGGGTCCGTGACGCGATCGCGTTCTACGAGGACCACGCCGACAGCCGCGAGCACCTGTGCCGCTGGGAGCAGGCGGTGCATGTCGCGCGCCTGGCCCGCGCCTACGCGCTGGTCGGCGAGCCCGACCGGGCGGCGGCGATCGGAACTCAGGCCCTTGAGATGGGCACCGGCACCTCCTCCACGCTGGTGGTCGAGGAGCTGCGCAAACTCGACGTCTGGCACGCGGTGCCGGCAATCGCCAGCCTCACCGCCGAGCTGGACCGGCTGCCGTAGTACGAGGATCGTGCAGTCATAGGATGTTTCATTGTTGTTTCAGCGGAGCATCCGTCGTGAGCTGGGCGAGTTCCCCATTGACGAACTCACTCATCCGATGATTTGTTGACCGCGCCTCGGCTCCGGTGTAAGAAGTCGCCGTGTATACGGCGAGGTCTATACCAGCAGGGAGGCGGCACTCGATGATGCGGCGATCCAGGACAACCGCGAAGCTCCTCGGCCCGCTCGCGGCGGCGGCGCTGTGCGCGGGAGTCGTCCAAGGCACGGCGTCCGCAGGGGCGCTGGGAAACACCTCGCCGTCCGGCGCGCCAAGCTTCGCGGCGCACCAGGACCTGCGGCCGCCGATGGGCTGGAGCAGCTGGAGCTCCTTCCACGGCGGGATCAGCGAATCGCTGATCGAGGCTCAAGCCACGGCGATGCACAACACGCTGCAGAAGTACGGCTACCGATACGTCAACATCGACGCCGGCTGGTCGGATCACGTGGACCAGTACGGCCGCGACGCCTGGAACGCGACCAAGTTCCCGGACGGGATCCCGGCGGTGGCCAAGTTCGTGCACTCCCTCGGACTCAAGTTCGGCATCTACCTCGTCCCCGGCATCCCGAAGGCAGCGCTGACCGCCAACTCGCAGATCGCCGGGACCGCTCTGCACGTCGCTGACATCGCGGACATCACCAAGCCGGGCAACACTGCCGCGGACGGTTCAGCCGCGATCGACTACGCCAAGCCGGGCGCGGCCGCCTACGTGCAGTCACAGGCCGATCTGCTGGCCTCCTGGGGCGTGGACTACATCAAGATGGACTTCGTCGGGCCCGGCGGCGGCAAGGTGGCGGCGGACAACCGCGCCGACATCGAGCACTGGCACGCCGCGCTCGCGCGCACCGGGCGCGCGATCCACCTGGAGCTGTCCAACTCGCTCAGCCTCGCCAACGCCGCGATCTGGGCGAAGTACAGCAACGGCTGGCGGATCGAGGGCGACGTCGAGTGCTACTCGCACTGCCCCGGGCTGACCAACTGGTCCGTGCGCGTGTCCAAGCGTTTCACCGACGCGCCGCAGTGGATTGCCTTCGCGGGGCCCGGGCACTGGAACGACCTGGACTCGGTGGAGGTGGGCAACGGCGCCGCGGACGGGCTCACGCCGGACGAGCGGCAGTCCATGGTCACCCTCTGGTCCATCGAATCCGCGCCGCTGCTGCTGGGCACCGACCTGAGCAAGCTCGACCCCGCCGACCTCGCGCTGATCACCAACCCCGAGGTCATCGCCGTGGACCAGGCGGGGCACCCGGCGCACCCGGTCTCGCAGGCCACCGCGCAGCAGGTGTGGATCGCGGCCAACCCTGACCACAGCTACACCGTCGCGCTGTTCAACCTCGGCGACAGCGCGGCCCCAGTAACCGCGACCTGGAGCGATCTCGGCTCCGGCGGCGCCAAGACGGCGATGGTGCGCGACCTGTGGCAGCACAAGAACCTCGGCCTCATCCGTGGCGGATACACCGCGACCCTCGCCCCACACGCCTCGCTGCTGTTCCGAGTCATCCCGCTGGGCAAGTGACCGGTTCACCCTGTCCGCAACAAGGGGGACGGAAGAAGGAAGTAGGACCTTGAAACGCATTCTGCTGGGCGCGAGCGCCGCTGTCGCCGCCGCGGTGACCGCCATCGCCGTCGCGACGAGCGCCCAGGCGACCCCGCCCGCGCCGCACACGGCGGCCGCGTCCGCCGCCGACCCGACCTCCGGGCTTACCAAGTACACCGACAGCTACAAGGTGCAGCACCCGTACAACCTGCCGCAGTCGGCTCGGTTCTCGGTGACCGGCGGCGAGTACAACCTCTGGATCCTCAAGGGCGACAAGGGGTTCACCTCCGGCACCTCCACCGGCGCGCGCACGGAGATGCGCTGGGTCACGAACTGGTCCAGCGGCGAGCACCTGTGGGAGGCCGACGTCCTGATCGACCCGGGCACCACCGGCACCTGCATCATGCAGGTCCACGTGAACGGCCCAGGCGAGGCGATCTACGTCCAGACCAAGAACGGCAACCTGTACAACAGCGTGAACACGCTGCTGGCCAAGAACATGGTCGGCAAGTGGTTCCACCTGGCCGCGGCGTACAACCCGAGCAACCACCTGGTGCAGATCTGGGTCGACGGCAACCTGGCCCTCTCGACGCACTACACCAAGCCCTCCGGCACCGCGTTCTACTTCAAGAACGGCGTGTACAACCTGAGCGGCAGCAAGTCCGAGACCCATTTCAAGAACATCGCGCTCTGGCACGGATGAGACCGCACGGCTGAAACACCGCCGTCCCGGCGCGTCGCCGCAGGCCAGCGGCGCGCGCCAGGACGTGACGCGTGTCTGTGATCGATCGGGGCATACTCCAGGCATGGCTGCGGCAACCCGGTCAGGCACGACGCCGACCTACGAGACCGCGTTCGTGCTGGGAGGAGGCGGGCACCTGGGCGCGTACGAGGTCGGCATGCTGCGCGCCCTGCTGGAGGCGGGCATAAAGCCGGATCTGGTGCTGGGCACCTCGGTCGGCGCGATCAACGGCTCGGTGCTCGCGGCCGATCCGACCGAGAAGTCGGTGGCCCGGCTGGCCGAGCTGTGGACCGGGCTGAGCAGCGGCGGGATCTTCGAGGCGAATCTGTTCACCAGGCTTGGCACGGCCGCGCGCACACGCACGCATATGTACTCCAACGCGGTGCTGCGCCGGATGCTCGAATCGGATCTGCCGGTCTCGCGGATCGAGGATCTGACGGTGCCGTTCCAGTGTGTGGCCGCGTCGATCGAACGAGCCGCCGAGCACTGGTTCGCCGAGGGACCGATCGCGGACGCGGTCCTCGCGTCGTGCGCGGTGCCCGGACTGCTGCCGCCGGTGGCCATCGAAGGCGAGCACTACCTGGACGGCGGGCTGGTCAACAGCGTTCCGGTCGGCCGCGCGGTGGCGTTGGGCGCGCGGACGATCTACGTGCTGCACGTCGGACGGCTCGAACAGCCGTTGCGGCCGCCGCGCCGGGCATGGGAGGTCGCCGCGGTGGCCTTCGAGATCGCGCGGCGGCATCGGTTCGCCCGCGACATGGCCGACCTGCCGCACGGCATCACGGTGCACCTGCTGCCGACGGGCGCGGACACCAACCGGGCCGCGACCTGGTCGCAGTACGTGCGCTATCGCTCCTTCGACGAAACCCGCAACCGGATCAGGCGGGCATACACGGCGTCCTGCGAGTACCTCGAACGAGCCCAGCAGAACCGGACCGGGCAATGAGGCGCTTGCTGCTGCGGCATACCGTGCTGCGGCGGCCGCTGACCATTGCGACGGTGCTGCTGCTGTGGATGCTGTTCGCGGTGCTGACACCGCTCCTCGCACTCGTCTGCGGACTGCTGGCGTTGCGGCCCGGTGGGCACGGCCGGCCGGCCCGGATCGCTGTGTTCGCGTTCTGTTATCTGAGCGCGCAGCTCGCCGGGCTGGGTTATGCCGCCTGGCTGTGGCTGCGCGCCGGTTTCGGCCGGCGGCTCGGCTCGCCGCGCATGCAGGAGGCGCACTACTCGCTGCTCGCGACGCTACTGGGCCGGCTCTACCGGATCGGCAGCACCCTCTTCGACGTCCGGATCAGCCCTCCGGCGACGGTCACGCCGCACAGCGACGCCTCGCCGACGCTGCCGCCGACGCCCGGACGTCCGCTGATCGTGCTCAGCCGGCACGCGGGTCCCGGCGACTCCTTCCTCCTCGTGCACGCGCTGCTCACCCTCGTGCATCGCAGACCTCGTATCGTGCTCAAGGAGGCGCTGGTCTTCGATCCGTTCATCGACGTGTTGCTCGGCCGGCTGCCGCACTGCTTCGTCAGTCCGGGTGCGGACGGCGGCGAGCGGGCCAAGGAGCAAATCGGGCGGATCACGAGCACGATGGGCGCGGCCGATGCGCTGCTGGTGTTCCCAGAGGGCGGAAACTTCACGCCGCGCCGCCGGTTGCGCGCGATCGCCAGCCTACGTCGCAGGGGTCTGTCGCGCGCGAGCACCCGGGCGCATCACCTGCGCAACCTGCTGCCTCCGCAGCCGGCCGGGGTCTTCGCCGCGATCGACGCGGCTCCGCACGCCGATCTGGTCTTCGTCGCGCACACCGGCCTGGATCACATGCAGTCGGTGCACCAGGCGTGGTGCGGCGTGCCGCTGACACATCCGGTCGAGGTGACCTGGTGGACGATCCCGGCCGAACGCGTTCCCGTCGAGGAGGACGCGCGGCTGCGCTGGTTGCACGACAACTGGGCCGAGATCGACGCGTGGATCAGCCGCGCGCAGCAGACCGAACCCATGACTTGATGCCTTGCTGGTGGCGGACAGGTGTCCGCCACCAGCAAGGAGTTATCTCAGTGTGCTGCGCAGGGGCGCCACATCGGGTACATCATGGTGGTCGCCGGAATCCCGTCGGGGAACGGGATCGGCTTGGGCAGGTCCCGGTAGCCGTGCCGCGCGTAGAGCCTGCGGCTGTCGATGCCCGCGGCCTCCACGTATGCCGCGAGCGGTTCCTCGCGCTGTGCCAGCACTCGATGATGCGCTTCGAGCAGCGCGGTGCCGATGCCGCGGCCCTGGAGCTTGGGATGGACCGCCAGGATCGCCAGGTGGTCGTGGCGTTCGCCGGTGGGGTGGTGCCGCTCCAATTGCGCGTCGAAGGCCCGGAAACGGTCCACCCGGGCGCCGGTGACCTCGGCCAGCCGCGTGTCGTAGTCGGCGCCGTCCTCAGAAGCCTCGTAGCCGTCGTGACTGTCGTCCCGGTAGGAGATCCACAGCGCCGCCGCGGTCCGGTCGGCGGTGGTGTACACCGTTCCGCTCGCTAGCGCCTGATCCACATACAGGCGGAAGTAGTCCGGGAACAGTTCCTCGCGCTCCGCCGCGTCGGGCACCAGCCAGAGCGAGGCCGGCAGGTCGTGGAACGCGAGGGCGATCAGGCTGCTGAGTTCAGCCGCGTCGGCCGGCTGCGCCTCGACCACCTCAGCCGTACACGGTTCGGGCCTCACGCGCCCTCCCCGGCCAGCGATCCGGCGGACGCCTTCGTGCCCGAGGCGACGCTGTGCGCGGTGGGCGCTTCGGGTCCGAGCCCGATCACCTCGTATACGTCGGGCCGCTTGGAGCGCAGGTAAAGCGCCCAGCCGACCCCGATCACGGCCGCCACCGCGAACAGCGAGGGCAGCACCTTGCCGGGCGTCGAGGGCGAGGTGTAGCCGAGCAGCAGCGAATAGTTGTTCGCACACAGATACACCATGACGAGCAGGATGAGCACTGATATACCTGGCGCGATCGCCCGGCGCCACAGATTCTCCTCGCCTGGATGCAGGGCGAAATGCCTGACTACCGCGATCGAGGTGAGCGCGAGCAGGATCAGGATGCCGAAGCCGCCGGTCGTGCCGAGCCAGAAGAACAGGTCGGTCTGCGGGTTCCAGCCTCCGGCGGCGTAGGCCAGGATCACCGCGAGACCGACCGCGCTCTGCAGCGCGGACGCGCTCCTCGGCACGCCGTTGACGCCGGTGCGGCCGAAGGAGCCGGGCAACACCTGCTCCCGGCCGAGCGAGAAGGCGTAGCGCCAGCAGGCGTTGTGGAAAGCCAGGGCGGCGGCGAACAGCGAGGTCATGAACAGCACCTGGCCCGCGTTGTTGAGGAAGTCCGAGCCCATCGCGAACAACATGCCAGGACCCTCACTCGCGGCGGTCTTGGCGACGTTTCCGACGCCGTAGTGGATTGACATCACCCACGAAGCCGCGGCATACACCACGCCGATGAGCGCCAGGGCGAAGTAGGTCGCGGCCGGGATGGTGCGCCGGGAGTCACGGGCTTCCTCCGCGTAGACGGGAGACTGCTCGAAGCCGACGTATCCGAGCACGGCGATCGCGAGGACCGCGCCGATGCCGCCCTTGGTCAGGTCGCCGGGGTTGAGCGTGGTGAACGTGACCTTCCCGCCGGCCGGGTGTAGGCCGCCGTCGATCGTCAGGGCGATGATGACCAGCACCTCGAGGGTCAGCAGCACGCCGAGCACGCGGCCGCTCAGATCGACGCGGATCAGGCCGAGCGCGGTGACCAGGGCCCAGGCGGCCAGCGCCCAGATCCACCACTTGATGTCGGTGCCGGTCTTCTGCTGCACATAGGCCTCGACGGTCGGGCCGAGAATCCCGTACAGGCCGACCTGCAGCATGTTGTAGGCGAGCAGGGCGATCAGCGCGCCGGCGACTCCCGCCTCCCGGCCGAGCCCGCGGGAGATGAAGGCGTAGAAGGCCCCTGCGTTGCTGATGTGCCGGGCCATCGCCACGTAGCCGACGCTGAAGAGGCTCAGCACGACGCCCACGACGATGAACGCGGCCGGGACGCTGGTCAGTCCGGTGACGGCGTAGGCGGTGGTGACCACGCCCGCGGTCACCGTCAGCGGGGCCACTCCGGCCAGCACGAAGTAGAGCACTGACGGAACGCCGAGCCGGTCGCGGGCGAGCGCCGCGGAGACGCTGCCCGGCTGCGCGAGTGTGCTTCTTGCCATGGTGGGTGCTCCTATCGGGGACGGACAGGGCCTTGATGGCGGGATCGCCGGACAGTGGGATCGGTCCGGCTCCTGTGTCGGATGGTGGTGGGTAGCGATTCCTCGCAGTCAGAAGCGGTGGGTGGCGATGGCGCTGCCGACCGCCGCCTCGGTCTGGATGAGCAGTTCGGTGAGCGACGCATCGAGGGAGCCGAGCAGCGCCCCGGCCCGCCGCAGCGCGTCCGGGGAGCTTTGCCGGACCTCCCAGAGAACCGGCTGGTCGAGCCCGGTTGCTCGCAGCAGGCCGAGCAGCACCAGGTCCCGGCGCTCTAGGCCGTGGCCCCGGATGAGCTGAGTGCACAACAACGCGGTCGGGCGCACGGCTACGGCCGTAGAGACGGGCAGCCAGCGACTTTCCTGCCACGGCCGCTTGCGCGTCTCGCGCACGAGCAGCCGGTCGTCGGCTAGCCGCCGGCCCACCTCGGTGCGCGCGCTCTGGCCGAAGAACGCCAGCCAGGTGCGCGTCGGATGCTGTTCCTGCTTGAGGAACTCCAGGACGCGGCCGGACAGGTCGTCATCGCGCGCACTCGAATCGAGCACCGCGACGGCGCCCTCGCGCAGCTCGATGCACTCGGCGAGGGCCAGCTCGCCGAGCAGCGCCGCGGCCAGGCCCAGGCCCGCGATCCGCTCCGCGAGCAGCAGCTTGCCGCTGGATTCCTCGTGTGCCATCAGGAAGAAGTCGTCGGCGAGCCGGCCGGTGCCGCTGGTCCGGGGGTCCTGACCATGCGGGTGGGCGGTCACGGCGCCGCCCATCCGTCGGCGAGCCGCGTGGTACGGCGTCGGCGGTCAGCCGGGCGCATGATCGGAGCCTCCAACTTCGGATGACGGCTCGGCCATCATCACGGAACGCATTGTCGTGGAGACTATCCGCTTAACCCGTACAGATTCCAGAGCCCTGACGGATCGGCTTCGAACTCTGCGATCAGACTGCGAGGACCCGCGGGCCGGTGCCGCCGTTTCCTGCTGTCGTACGCTGTCCGTGATCGGGCCCGGCGCACGGAGCCTGGCAAAACGGCGACCGGCACAGAGAGCGGACGAGCGCGCATGACGGAGCAGGCAGGCTGGAGTAAGCGGCAGGTCGATACCGGAAACGGCCTGACTTTCGATGTGGCCGAACAGGGTGACGCACGTGGCCGCGCGGTGCTGCTGCTGCACGGTTTTCCGCAAACGCATCGCAGCTACGACGCGCTCGCGCAGCGTCTGGCACCGCATGGCCTGCGATTGCTCGCACCGGACCAGCGCGGCTACTCCCCGGGCGCTCGTCCGGTCGAGGTCGAGGCGTACGCGGTCAGCGAGTTAGCGGCGGACGCGGCACGGATCCTCGACTCCTTCGGGATCGAACAGGCCGATGTCGTCGGGCACGACTGGGGCGCCGTGGTCGGCTGGGCGCTCGCCGCGACGCGGCCCGAGCGTGTACGTACGCTGACTGCGGTGTCGGTGCCGCATCCGCGGGCGATGGCCGCCGCTCTCGCGGATGAGAGCAGCGGGCAACGCGAGCGTTCGGCGTACATTCAGCTGTTCCGCCAGCCGGGCAAGGCCGAGGACGTGCTGCTGGAGGACGACGCGGCGCGGCTGCGCGCGGTGTTCGAGCCGTTGCCGCAGTCCGCGGCCGAGCCGCATGTTCGTGCCCTGAGCGATCCGGCAAGACTCACGGCGGCGTTGAACTGGTACCGCGCCATGCGGCCGGAGCAGTCGGCCGCACTGCCGCAGGTCACCGTGCCGACCACCTACGTCTGGTCTACCGGCGACATCGCGATCGGGCGCGCGGCAGCAGAGCACTGCGCCGCGCACGTGACCGGCCCTTACCGGTTCGTTGAGCTGGACGGAATCAGCCACTGGATTCCGGATCAGGCTCCTGACGCGCTGGCCGCCGCCGTGCTTGAGCGCATTAGCGGTTAGCGCGGTCGGTTAGAACGAAGACCTAGAACGGATACGGCGCGATCTCGGCGCGGACGGTGACCCAACGCGTCTCGGTGAACGCCTCGACGTTGGCTGCCGCGCCGCCGAAGCGCGCTCCGGTGCCCGAGGCAGCCAGGCCGCCGAAGGGCACGAGCGCCTCGTCGTTGACGGTCTGATCGTTGATGTGCACGAGACCGGTGGGGATCCGCTCGGCCAGGTCGAGGCCACGCATCACGTCGCGGGTCAGGATGCCGAGGGAGAGTCCGTACTCGGTGTCGGAGGCTAGCTTCGCGGCCTGGTCCAGCGTGGAGAACCGGGTGACCGGCGCGACCGGGCCGAAGACCTCCTGGGCGTATGCCGGGGCGTCCGGCGTCACCTCGGCGAGCACCGTGGGCCGATAGAAGAGGTCTTCGTAGGTGCCACCGGCTGCCAGCCGCGCGCCCGCCTCGACGCTCGCGGTGACCAGGCCGTGCACCTTGTCGCGCTGCCCGGCGTCGATCAGCGGGCCGAGTGCGACGGTTCCGCTCGCCGGGTCGCCGACCGGCAGGTGGTCGGCCTTCTCGGCGAGCGCGGCGACGTAGTCGTCGTATATGGCCTCGTGCACGAGGTGCCGGCCGGTGGTCATGCAGATCTGGCCCTGGTGCAGGAACGAGCCCCACGCCCCGGCCGATACCGCGCGCTCCAGGTCGGCGTCCTCGAGGACGATCAGCGCGCTGTTTCCGCCGAGCTCCAGGTGCGCGCGCTTGAAGTGCTCGGCGGCGAGCATACCGACGCGGCGGCCGGCGCCGGTCGATCCGGTGAACGAGATGACGCGCACGTTCGGGTCGGTGATCATCGCCTCACCGGCCGCGACTCCGCCGGGCAGCACGTGAAGCAGTCCCTCGGGCAGCCCGGCCTCCTCGAAGAGGCGGGCGAGCACCACACCGCCACACACGGCGGTGCGCGGATCCGGCTTGAGGATGACCGCGTTGCCGAGGGCAAGGGCGGGGGCGACCGAGCGGCTGGCGAGGATGAGCGGGAAGTTGAAGGGCGCGATCACGCCGACGACGCCGACAGGTACCCGGCGGGAGAAGCTGAGTCGCGGCTCGCCGCTCGGGATCAGCTCGCCGTAGGGGCGGGAGGGCAGCGCGGCGGCTTCGTTCAGCTCGCCGAGCACGAGACCGATCTCGAAGGCGGCCGCGCCGGGCACCTTGCCACCCTCGCGCACGAGCCACTGCTCGACTTCCGCGCGATTAGCCTCCAGCAGCGTGGCGGCACGGCGCAGTACAGCGGCGCGCTCGTGGTACGGAGCGGCGGCCCAGGCCGGTTGCGCCGCGGCGGCGAGCGCACTCGCGCGGGCGACGTCGGCGGGCGCGGCCGAGCCGATCCGGGCCAGCTGCGCGCCGGTAGCCGGTTCGACGACCGCGGCGTCGCCGCCCGCGGCCTCGGTCCAACCGCCGAGGAACAGCTGTCCGTTCCAGGTCGACTGGTCGAGGAATGCTTGGTCTGCCACGGCGGGTCTCCTGCTGCGGTGCGGCCGGGTGCGGCCGGTCGGGGCGGGCGGCACTCGCGGTGGCGAGTGCGCAGGGCGAACGTTCGTGCTGGCTGCGAACATAGGCCGGGACGCCTGAGTAGTCAACGGTTCAACTAGACGGTACAACTGGAACGCGTCGGGCGCGTCGGCGCAAGCCGTTGACCGGCAGTGGGAGCCGCCATACCGTGCGTGCGGATCAACACTGTGTCGGATACCGAGCGGGATGAGGCTGGAGGGGAGCGGATTGTCCGAACCGACGCCGGAAGCCATGCCCCAGCCGAGCCGCGACGCCGCGGGCGCGTTCGTGCAGTCGCTGGACCGCGGGCTCGCGGTGATCCGCGCCTTCGACGCCGAGCACCCGGAGCTGACCCTCTCCGAGGTGGCCAGGACCACTGGGCTGACCCGCGCCGCCGCCCGGCGCTTTCTGCTGACGCTGGTCGAGCTCGGCTATGTGCGCACCGACGGTCGGCTGTTCACGCTGCGGCCGAAAATCCTCGAACTCGGCTATGCCTACCTCTCCAGCCTGAGCCTGCCGGAGATCGCGCTGCCGCATCTGGAGCAGTTGGTGGAGCGGGTACACGAGTCGACCTCGGTCTCCGTGCTCGACGGCGACGAGGTGGTCTACGTCGCGCGGGTGCCCACCAAGCGGATCATGACGGTCTCGATCAGCGTCGGCACCCGCTTCCCCGCGTATGCGACCTCGATGGGCCGCGTGCTACTGGCCTGGCGCTCGGCCGAATGGTTGGACGGCTACCTGGCGTCGGCGAGGTTGAAGGCGCTCACCGCGCACACGCTCGCCGACTCCGAATCGCTGCGCGCGGAACTGGCGGCGGTGCGGGAACGCGGGTGGGCGATGGCGGACCAGGAACTGGAGGAAGGGCTGCGCTCGGTGGCCGCGCCGATCCGGGACCAGTCCGGTCAGGTCGCCGCGGCGATCAACGTCGCGACGAACGTGTCACGAACCAGCGCCGACGAATTAATCGAGCGGATCGTGCCGCAATTGCTGGCCACCGCGCGCCTTATCGAGCAGGACTTCACCCGGTCCACCGTCGCGCAGCCGTCAGCGGCTAGCCGGCAGCCGGTCCCGAAGCCCTGATGATGTCGAACCGCAGCAACACTCGCCGGTCACGCACCATCGCAGCGCGGTACTCACCCCAGTCGGAGTGTTCACCACTCAACGTGCGGTAATAGTCGACCAGTGCGTCAATGCGGTCCGGGCCATCCGCGAACTCGGCCTGCCCCTCGACTTGGACCCAGGGCCCGTAGAAGCTTTCGCCAAATACGCACAGCGCGACGCGTGGGTCGCGGCGGGCGTTCTTCGTCTTGGCGCGATCCTCGGTGACGCTCACGATGATGCGTCCTTGGGCATCGACGCCGGGCGTTACCGGCGACATCTGCGCCTGTCCGTCCCGGCGGTACGTCGTCAGCACGCCACGCGGATTCGCGGCCACGAACTCGCGCGCCCGCGCGATCCGTTCGACCTCGTCGCTCAACGGGTCTCCCCTCTCCCCTGGCTGCGCCGACTACCCATCAGTTCCCTTGTCGGCGGCTCGCCTCGGCGTCAACCGAAGTCAACCGGATCGGCGGGGCGGCGATTCCCGCGCCGCGCCGAGTCAGGCCTGAATTCCCCCGCGGGAGTAGCCGACCAGATAATCCGGCATGCGTATGCCCTCCGCGAGAGCCTCGTCCGGAACTGGCGCACCGGCGGTGAGGGTGAGTGGGATGAAGCCGGCCCAGTGCGGCAGCTCAAGATCTTCCGGCTCCTCGCCGATATGAGAGCCACGCGCCTTGAGTGAGACCTCGGTCAGTTCGATCGCCACGATGGCGGTCTTGGCGAGTTCCTTGCGCGTCGCCGGACGGGTGTCCTTCGACCGGCCCTCGGCGACGTGGTCGATGAGCGCGGCCATGGCGGCGAGCTTCTCCTCGTCGGAGCGCACGACGCGGGCGGTGCCGTGGATGACCACGGAGCGGAACGGAGCCGAGTGATGCAGCCAGGAGCGGGCGAACACAAGGCCGTCGATCAGTGTGATGGTCACGCCGACCGGTTCGCCGTCGAGGAGCGCGAAGCGGCTGCCGGAGGAGCCGTGGATGTAAAGGGTCTCGCCATTGCGCGCGTGGACGGTCGGCAGAACGACCGGGGCGCCGTCCCGAATGAAGCCGACGTGGCAGACCAGCGCTTCGTCGATCACCGCGTGGACGGCGGCGCGATCGTAGGTGGCGCGCGACGGGTAGCGGGTCGGAGTGCTGCGCTCGGTGCGTATGTACTCGTCTTCGTTGTAGTCGCTGTCGATCGCCGCCACCACTTGCTCCCTCGATTGTTCTAGTACATAATAAGATTTGTGTTGGAACAAAGCTCTTGGATCGCAGACTATGAGGTGACCGGATCTCGCGCAAGCGATATCGCGGCGAGCATCGAGGCGGCGATCACGCATGGCCGGTTGACGCCAGGCGCCGCGCTGCCGCCGGTGCGCGAATTGGCCACGCAACTCGGCGTGAACGCCAACACCACGGCGAGCGCCTATCGGCTGCTACGCGACCGCGGCACGGTCGAAACCCGCGGACGCAACGGCACGCTGGTGCGCGAACGACCAGCAACTAGTCCGGCCAGCCGCTCGCTCGCTCTGCCACTGGGCACCGTGGACCTGTCCACCGGCAACCCGGACCCGGCGCTGCTGCCGCACCTGAGCCCTCGTCCGGTGACGCGGCCTCATCTCTACGGCGAAGCGGTGCTCGACCCCACACTGCGCCGCCACGCCGAACGGCTCCTGACCCGCGATGGCATCGACTCCGAGTACCTGGCGTGCACGTTCGGCTCGCTTGACGGCATCGATCGCTTGCTGACCGCGCACCTGCGGCCCGGCGACACCGTCGCGGTCGAGGATCCAGGCTGGGCGCACCTGCTCGACCTGCTCGCCGCGGACCGGCTCACGCCACTGCCGGTGCCGGTGGACGACGAGGGTCCTGATCCGGCGGGCCTGGCCAGCGCGCTGGCCGCAGGCGCGAAGGCGTTCATTGTCACGACGCGCGCGCAGAACCCGTACGGCGCCGCGATCAGCGAACAGCGCGGGATGCAGTTGCGGGCAGTGCTGCGGGACTACCCCGACGTTCTGACGATCGACGACGATCACGGCGCGGACGTCACCGCCGGCCCGCCGCACTCACTGGCCGAGGCGACCCGGCGGTGGGCATATCTGCGCAGCGCGTCGAAGGCCTATGGCCCGGACTTGCGCATCGCGCTGCTGTCGGCGGACGCGATCACGCACGACTTGGTCGCGGGTCGGCTGCGCCATACCGCACGGCACGTTAGCCACATTATTCAGAGCACTTGGGTCGACGCCCTAGCCGATCACACGACGCAGAAGCTGGTGAGCAGCGCCGGGGAAAGGTATGCGGAGCGTCGTACCGCACTCCTCGAGGCGTTAGCGCAGCGCGGCATTCAGGCGCACGGAAGCAGCGGCCTGAACGTGTGGGTGCCGGTTCCCGACGAGAGCGCCGCGCTCAGCGCCCTGCTCGCAGCCGGGTTCGCGGCGGCTCCTGGTGCGTGGTTCCGAATTCGCAGCGCCCCAGGCCTGCGCATCACCACGGCGATCCTGGACCCAACTCAGTGCCATCGGGTCGCGGACGCGCTCGCCACCGCGATCCACCGACAGCCCGATCCGGGGACCGGCTGGAGCTGACCTAGCTGACCCCTCGTCAGAGGATTACAGCTCCGCGGGGCGCTCGTTGTAGATGCCCGCGTACTCCTGACCGGAAAGCTTCTGAATCTGCTCGATGACCGTGTCGGCCACCACTCGGCGCGCCCGCGAGTTCTCCGCCACGGCCTCGCCGGGAAAGTCCAGCTTGGTCGCGTCGATCGGCTCGCCGAACCGCACGGTGACCGGAACTCGCTTGGGGATCTTCGCCCCTACCGGTAGCACTTCGCGGGTGCCCTGCACCGCCAACGGCACGATCGGCGCGCCGGACTTGAGCGCCAGCCAGCCCACGCCGACCTTGGCCCGGTAGAGCCGGCCGTCCAGCGAGCGCGTGCCTTCGGGGTAGATCACGAACGCGCCGCCGCTGTTGATCACCGCGAGCGACTGGTCGAGCGAGTCCATCGCGGCCCGGTGGTCGCCGCGGCGCACCGGAATCGCGCCGATCGCCGTGAAGAAGGCCTTCATCGTCCGGCCCTTGATGCCTTTGGTCTCGAAGTACTCGGCCTTCGCGATGAAGGCGACGCGGCGCGGGGCGAGCATCGGGATGAGGAGGGAGTCGACGAAGGAGAGGTGGTTGGAGGCGAGGATCACCGGACCGTGGGTGGGGATGTTCTCCCGCCCCTCGACCTTCGGCCGCCAGATCAGCAGCGTCAAGCGGGTCGTCAGGGCCTTCAACACCACGTAGAACACGCCACGCCTCTCTAGTCCGTCACGGCGCCGTTGTCCGTGTTGTGCGCGCGGGGCCGGAATCGAAGGATACGGCCTCGCCTCGTTCGGGTGACAGCCGCCCGACACGTCCGGCGCAGTCTGGCACCGGCCCCGTCGCATCTGCCAACCTCACGTTCACTGTGCTTGATACAGCGGCTGTCGTCGATGCCGATGACATGATCAATACCGGTGGCGGCGGGCCGCTGCCGGCGCGGGTGTACGCGTCCCGGTTGCCGCGTGACCGCCCTGCGCTCGGCCCGGACGGCGGGCCGGCGACGCGCTGGACCGACCCGCGAGTCGCGGCGGCTTACGCGGAATGTGACGACCAGATCGAGCGCGATGTGCTCTGGCCACTGCTCGCTGACGCGGTACGCCCGGAGCAGGCCAGGCGCGTTCCTGGGCGCCCGGACGGCACGGTGCTTGACCTGGGCTGTGGCCTAGGCGGTCTCGCGCAGTATCTGGCGGACCGTCATTGGCTGCGCGTCTACGCATTCGATGTCTCCCCGGCGATGCATCGGATCGGAGCGAGGCGGTTCCGGGACGCGTGGGTCGTACGCACGCTCCCGGACTCGCGAGGTCGCATCCCACTGCGGCGGGCGCAATGCACCGCAGCCATCGCGCACCGGCTGTTGCTCCATCTGGAGCATCCCTGCCTGATCGTCGGATTGCTGACGGAGGCTCGCAGAGTGCTGCGTCGCGGCGCGCGTCTAGCGGTCGTCGAGCGCGATACGCGCGGATGCGTGCGTGACGCGACACTGAATGCGGACCGCTCGGCTGCGCCGCCCCGCTCGGACGGCGCCGCGTACATCGAGTACTACCGGCTGCGCGACGGTTCGGCATTGCCGACGACCGCGTGGTGGTACTCCCCCACGGCCATCGTCGACTGCATGGCCACAGCCGGGTTCCGCATCGAGGAGATCCGGGTTCTGCCATGCCCGGACCGTCCGCTGCTCTATCGCGCCGCGGCGATCTGACGGCCGGCCCCTCGGTGTTCGCCTTGAGTTAGCCGCCGGCCGCGCGCAGCGCTTGCGTGATCCCGTTCTCGTGCGGGCCGAGGAAGGTCGGCTTCGGCGTGAAGATGCCCTGGTACATCGCGCTCGCTCCGGCCAGGATCTCGCGGGCCTCGTCGTTGAGGTACTCGTCATGGGCGAGCCGCCATCCGGCGGTGCCGTCGCCGACCCCGTAGGTCTCGATCCCGGCCGCGCGGCACAGGTACACCGCGCGCGGCACGTGGAAGGACTGGCTGACGACGATGGCACGGTTGACTCCGAAGACCTGCTTGGCCCGGTCGCAGGTCTCCCAGCTGTCGAACCCGGCATAGTCGAGCACGATCAGCCGGCTCGGCACGCCGCGCGCCTCAAGGTAGTCGCGCATGGCCTTCGGCTCGTCGTAGGTGGGCGTGGAATTGTCGCCGGAGACGAGAAAGACCTTGATCTTGTGTGCCCGCCACAGCGTGAGGGCCACGTCCAGGCGTGAAGCGAGGTACGGGCTCGGGGTGTCACCGAAAACCCCCGCGCCGAACACGATGCCGACCGGCTCGGCGGGGACGGTGGAAACGGAGCGGACGTATTGCTCGCCGTTGAGCCGTACGAAGGACACCGGTAGGAAGAGCAGTACGGTCGCGACGCAGATCAGTTGGTAGGTGCGACGCAGCCGCCGACGCCAGTCGATCGGGCGCCGAGCGCTGTCCGTACTCGCCGAGTCGGCCTGGTTATCCGGCTGCTGGGCGTCGGCCTCCACAGCGGGCACACCGGCTACTGCATCGTTGTCGTCAGGAACCTGCGTCACCGTCCGCCGCCTCCCCCACTACCCGGCCTCGACCCGCAAGGTCATCTGCCGGAATGGACTCGCGGAACGCCGAACCGGTTGCGATTGCGGTTGCGGCTCACACCGCGCGGGACCGGCGGCGCACAGCCAACTCGTCGACGACTCCGTGGCCGAGCAGCGCGGCGGGCGGCTCGGCTGCCGCGCCATCCACCGGCTCGCCGGGCAGTTGCGTGAGCACCGCCTCGACCTCACGCCACACCGCGCCGACCGAAATACCGAACACGCCTTGTCCGGCGTGCACCAGTTCCACGACCTCCTCGGCCGAGGTGCACTCGTACACAGTCGCGCCGTCGCTCATCAGCGTGATGCCGGCGAGTTCCGCGCTGCTGCGCGCGTGGACGTGCGCGACGGCGGCCCGGATGTTGTGCAGCGAGACGCCGGTGTCCAGCAGCCGCTTGACGATCTTGAGAATGAGGATGTCGCGGAAGTTGTAGAGCCGGCCGGCGCCCGAGCCAGCTACCGGAGTCAGCGAGGGGCGCACCAGGTCGGTCCGGGCCCAGTAGTCAAGCTGCCGGTAGGTGATCCCCGCTGCGGCACACGCGACCGTACCCCGGTATCCGTACGTGTCGAAGGGATCCGGGGCAGCGCCCCGCGCTCCAGTGGGAACCGCGCTCAACGCCGACCTCCGTTCCGCACGCCGTACTTACCGCTGACTGCTTACCGCGTTAGTTGCCGTCTGCCGTCTTCGTTCGCCGTCTGTCGTATACCGCGCACCGCCCGACCCACACCACCGGCCGCCGCGACGCCCGTTGCGCCTCTCGGCCGAAAACCCGCCCCGTCAGTTGTCTTCCCATCCCAAGCCGGTCCGGCAAACCCTCCGAACCGGTGACCGGGCCCGCCCGGACGGCCGCCCAGCCGTCCTCGCGCGCCCCGCGCACGCATCCGTTCCTGCAGGCTCTGCCGACCGTACGCAGTAGCCCCTCCCTCGTCAACGACCACCGCGTTCGCCACGCCGGGCGACCGGGAGCACGCCGACCGGATCAGGCCTCGAAATCCTCCGGCGAGATCTGGTCGAGGAACTCGCGGAACCGCTCCACCTCGTCCTCCTGGTCGTCCGGCAGCAGGATGCCGGCCTCGGCGAGTACCTCCTCGGCGGCGAAGATCTTCGCCCCGCAGCGCAGCGCCATCGCGATGCCGTCGGAGGGGCGGGCCGAGACGGTGACCCCACCGTCGAAGACCATCTCGGCGAAGAAGGTGCCGCCGCGCAGCGAGGTGATCCGCAGCGCGGTGAACCGCCGCCCGAGCGCCTTGAGGGTGTCGCGGAACAGGTCATGGGTCAGCGGCCGAGGCGGCGCGGCCCCCTCAAGCGCGGCCGCGATCGCGCTCGCCTCGCCCTGGCCGATCCAGATCGGCAGGAACCGCTCCCCCGAGCTCTCCCGGAGCAGCACGATCGGCAGATTGGACGGCAGTTCGACGCGAACGCCGACAACGTCGAGTTCGTTCACGATAGACACCCTAGCGCGCGCCGGGGCGCACAACCGCTCCAGGCGGTTGATTCCAAGGCCTGGCGGCCGAAACGGCCAACAGGCCTCGTTCAGGCATGGTGCGCAGCGGGAAAAGGCACGGGAAAACCGGTCGAGGAGGCTAGGGAATTCGAGACACGGGCTAGGCCCGCGCGACCGCGTTCCGGCCCACTGCCGGCAGCCCTGGGCCGAGACAGCCGGGCGCTATGGCCTTGGCTCGGGCGCGCCTTCAGCCGCGCAGGAGGGCGGCGCGGACCAGCGCGGCGTGCAGGCGCACCGCGGCGGCTGCGGCCTCGGCGCTGCGGCCGGGAGCGGCCAGCAGGGTGCGCTCGCGCCGGGCCGCGTCACGAGCGGGGCCGGGCGAGGTCGCCGAGGCGATGAGTTCCGCGACCCGGGCGGCCGACGCGGCCACCGCGCGCAGGTGCCGCGGCTCCATGCCGAACTGGGCCAGTTCCGCGGCCGCGCGCGCGACCAGCAGATCCGCTCCGCCCGCCGACCGGTTTCCGGAGAGCAGGCCGTACTCCACCAGCCCGTCCACCCAGGCCCGGTCCGTGCGCGCCGCCGCCGCGAGCTGATCGCGGTCCAGCGCCACCTCGCCCAGGTCGGGGGCGAAGAATTCGGGGTCCGGCCAGCGGCGCTCGGCGCGCCGGGACGCGGCCGTCGACGGGACGGCGCCGTTCGGCGTCGTGCCATTCGGGCGTGCGGCGCTCGATCGGGACGTATCACTCAGGGCTGTGCCACTCAGCGTTGTACCGCGCGGAACTGCGCCGTTCAGCTGCGCAGCATTGGCGGCGGACGCACTGGGCGCCGCGGCTCGCACCGCAGCATCCGTGGACGGGGTCCCGGGCACGGCATCCGGCGCCGCCTCGGCGCCAGCCAGATCAGAACATTGCGATGGATGTGAGACGCCCTTCGGCGGGACATCGAAAAGCGCTTCCGTCGTCGGCCGCAACGCGCCCTGATGCCGGCTCGCAGTGCCCTGTAGGTCGTCCACCGCGGCCGAGCGTGCCGCCGGCACGCGGGAGGAGGCGGCGCGGCCGCTACGCGCCGTCGTGCGGCCCGCAGCGGGAGCCTGCGGGCCCGGGTGGCCCCCGTGGTGCGCCGCGCCGGACGTGAGATCCCGCGCCACACCCACCGCCGCGAGCGGCTCCTCAGCTTCGGAGTGTCCGGCAGCCGGATGCGTCAGCGGGTGTTCAGCTCCGGAGAGGTCGGCGGGATCGGGGCTGCCCGGCCAAGTCGCCCGCTCGGCGCCCGCGGCCGGATGCCCGGCCTGCTCCTGGTCCGGCAGCTGGGCGGACTGATTCGTCAGCACGATCCTGATGAGCTCGAGGTCCGCCTCCGAATAGCGGCGGTACCCCGAGGAACTGCGCGCCGGCACGAACTGCCCCGACGCCTCCAGCCGCCGCAGCACAGCCGCGGTGACCCCGGGAAACTCGCCGGACAGCGCGGCCGCCGCCTCGCCGATCGTCAGCGTGCGCCGAGCCAGCCGGCCGTAGGAGGAAGGGGCGGCGTGCGCCCGCCCTCCGGTGGCGACTCGGCCCTCGGCCGCACCGCGCGCAGTGCGCGTGCCAGCTCCACTACCGTTCGTCGACCCGCGCGTGCCCGCCATGGTGTCTCCCGGTCCTCGTGGTGCCAGATGCTGCTCGGTGCCCTCACCGCTTTCGGATCCAGTATGTCGGGCCCCTCCGACAAGATCGGAGGACTGCCGGTCGAACCGGATCCAGCCCGGCCGTTCCAGCTTGCCGGGTGCTGCGGGCGTGCGTCCACGCCACGCGCCGCCGCTTTACCGCTTTGCGGGGCGCCTTTAAGTCAAATCAGCGCTGCACGAGACCAAGCGACGTTGCACCACTACCGCCGCGTTAGCGCGCGCCGGTGAGGAACACCAGCCGGTACTTGCCGATCTGGACTTCGTCGCCGTCCGCGAGCAAGACCTCTTCGATCCGCTCTCGGTTGACGTAGGTGCCGTTGAGGGAGCCGACGTCGCGGACGAGGTAGCCCTGAGAGGCGCGGGTGAATTCAGCGTGCCTGCGGGAGACCGTCACATCGTCGAGGAAGATGTCGCTGTCCGGAGCACGGCCGGCCGAGGTCACCTCGGTGTCCAGCAAGAAGCGGCTGCCCGCGTTCGGCCCGCGCTGCACCACGAGCAACGCAGTGCCCGCTGACAGGTCCTCGGTCACCCCGACCTGCGGGTCGGCAAGCTCACCGGCGGCCGGTTCCCCGGTGTCGGTCAGGTTGACGGCGCCGAGCGCGAGAGTGGAAGTCACCTCGGCAGGCCGTTCGCCGAAGCCCGAATCCGTCGGCACCGCGCCGGGTACCAGCGGGTTGCCGCAGTTGGAGCAGAAACGGCTGCCTTCCGAGTTGGCGTGCCCGCAGCGGGCGCACAACGGCATCGATCCGACCTCCCGCCGCGGCTCCGGCGCGGCAGCTCGTGACTGGCTGTGGGCGCCGCCGGGAGCGGGAGGCGGCGACGCATCGAAACCTAGGCGTCCGTCCGGCTCCGGGTCAACCGACCCGCCGGGCGGCGCAGGGACCGGGTTGTCGCCCCGGCTGCGGCCGAACCGACCGAACAGCGCCACTGAACCCTCCGCCGCCCTTCTTCCGGCCGCCGACTACTTTTCGGCGACGGCGCGGTAACCGGCGGCGTCCAGCAAGCCGTCCAGCGCCTCGGGTCCGGATACCTCGACCTCGAACATCCAGCCCTCGCCGTAAGGGTCTGAGTTCACCAGCTCCGGGTTCGCGTCCAGGGCGCCGTTGACGGCGCTGACAGTGCCGCTGACCGGCGCGTAGATGTCGCTGACCGACTTGGTGGACTCGAGTTCGCCGCACGGCTCGCCCGCCTGGATCTCGACCCCGGACTGGGGCAGCGTGACGAACACGATGTCGCCGAGCGCGTCCTGCGCGAAGTCGGTGATGCCTACCCGCAGCACCGTTCCGGAGTCCGCCCTGACCCACTCGTGCTCAGCGGTGTACTTCAAGTCCTCGGGGATGTCAGCCGTGGCCACTGCGCTGCTCCGTTGCTGGTTGTGGCGCCGGACCGGTGCCCCGGCGGGTCTCGCCGGTGTGCCCCCTTGCCGCGCG
The DNA here is from genome assembly GCF_035605935.1 of Actinocrinis sp. Taxonomy (GTDB): domain Bacteria; phylum Actinomycetota; class Actinomycetes; order Streptomycetales; family Catenulisporaceae; genus Actinocrinis. The sequence continues at coordinate 41,755 of NZ_DATNGK010000241.1, forward strand.
TCCGTGGTTTGCACTGTCAGGTAGCTGGTGTCGCGACCATACACGGTGGCCAGGCCGACCGACCACACAGCCACAATGCCTGTGGCCGGTCCGCCTGACATGTGTCTTATGCGCCCGTTACGCACCCGCCTGTTCTACGACCGCCGCCCACAGACCGAGCAGTTCGTCAGCCGATTCGGGATCCGGCCCCTCGGCCCACAGGTGCGTTACCGCCTCTGCCGGATCGGGCAGCACGAGCGTCCAGCGGCCGTCGGATTCGACGATGCGTACGCCGTCGGTCGTGTCGAGAACGCGATCCTGCGCGGCCTCGACGACCGTGCGCATCACCATGCCCTTAGCGGCCCACGGCGTCGGTACGTCCATCCGGCGCACGTACGCGCGCGGAATCCGGGAGTCCGCTTGAGACAGCGTCAGATGCGTGCGTGCCAGCAGACCGAGCAGCCGCGTGAACGCGGCGATGCCGTCCAAGGAGGCGTGGAATTCCGGGATGACGAATCCGCCGCGTCCGTCGCCACCGAAGATCACACCCTTTTGCGCGGCGACGCGGGTCAGTTCGTCCGGCGCGGTGGAAACCCACTCGAGACCGACCTTGTGGAAGGCAGTGACTTTTTCAGCCACGCGCGTCGACGTCACGGGCAGCGCAATGGTGCCTCCGACCCGCTCGGCTGCCACCAGGTCCATGAGGACCAACAGCGCGCGCTCGTCGTCGATGCGCGCTCCGGTCTCGTCCACGAGCCAGATCCGCTCGCCGACCGGATCGAACCGAACGCCGACCGAGGCACGGGAGGAGGACACCAACTCGCCGAGCCGGCGCAGCGCCGCGGCCTGCTCGGCGGGCGACTCGGTCGGGTGTGCCTCATCCATGCCGAGGTTGACGGTGAACGCGTCGACGCCGATCCGGCCCAGCAGCGCCGGCAGCACCAGTCCCGCGGAACCGCCGCCGGAGTCGACGACGATCTTCATTCCGGACTCCGGAACGCCGGACACGTCGACCCGGCTGAGCAACTCCTGGACGTAACTTTCAAAGATCCGGGACGGGGTGGCCAAGTCGCCGATCTCGCCGGGGAAGGCGCGGCGGAACTCGGCGCGCGAGTACACGCGGTCGAGTTTGCGTTGTGCGGCCGGCGAAAGATCGGCTCCGGTCGAGTCGAGGAATTGAATCTCGACCGAGTCGGGCACTCCGGGAGTGGTTCGGATGGCGACTCCGCCGACCGTGCCTCGTGCGGTCTGGAGCCGCGCCACGGGCATCGGTACGCACTCAAGGTCGCGCACGTTAAGCGCACTCGATGTGAGCGCCGCGATAACTGCTCGCTTAAGGGCACGCGCGGCACGCGAACCATCGCGGGCGGCAGTTACTGTCGCCCCCTTTTTCAAAGTGGTCGCATAAGCACTGGCGAGACGCACCGCGAGTTCCGGCGTGATTTCGACGTTGACTACGCCACTCACTCCGCGCGGCCCGAACAGCGAGCGCTGGCTGCGCTGTTCCCAAATCACGTCGGTGTTGACCACCGCGCCGGCCTCGACCGTCTTGAAGGGGTAAATGCGCACCCCCGCGGCGAGGATCGACTCCTCTTCGATCAGGCATTCGTCGCCGACGACGACGCCGTCCTCGATTCGCGCGGCGCGCATCACGTCGGTGTTCTTGCCGACGACACAGCCGCGCAGATTGGCCTGCGGTCCGATGTAGACGTTGCCGTGGATGACGGCCCGGTGCAGGAACGCCCCGGTCTTGACCACGACGTTGGAGCCGATGACCGTGTGCTCGCGGATTTCTACCCCGGCCTCGACCTTCGAGTAATCGCCGACGTAGCACGGACCCTTGAGTACCGCGGCCGGATCGATCTCAGCGCCTTCGGCCACCCACACCCCGGGCGCGGTCTCGAAACCGTCGATGTCGGTCTCGACCTTCCCGGTGAGTACATCCGCCTGGGCCTTGATGTACGACTCGTGAGTGCCGACATCCTCCCAGTAACCCTCGGCCACGTAGCCGTAGATCGGCTTGCCCTCGGCCAGCAGCCGCGGAAAGACGTCGCCGGACCAGTCCACCTGCTCGCCGGGTGCGATATAGCTGAGGACCTCGGGTTCCATCACGTAGATGCCGGTGTTGACCGTGTCCGAGAAGACCTGGCCCCAGGTCGGCTTTTCCAGGAACCGCTCGACCCGGCCGTCCTCGGCGGTGATGGTGATGCCGAACTCCAGCGGATCAGGCACGCGGGTCAGGCACACCGTCACCAGCGCGCCCTTCTTGCGGTGGTACTCGATCAGCGCGGTGAGATCGATGTCGGTGAGCGCGTCCCCGGAGATGACCAGGAAGCTGTCGCCATCCAGCTGCACCTCGGCGTTCTTCACCGAGCCCGCGGTGCCAAGCGGGGTGTCCTCGTTGGCGTAATACAGGCTCATACCGAGCTCTTCGCCATCACCGAAGTAGTTGCGCACCAGCGAGGCGAGGAACTGCACGGTGACGACGGTCTCGGTCAGCCCGTGCCGCTTGAGCAGCCGCAGCACATGCTCCATGATCGGGCGGTTCACCACGGGGAGCAGCGGCTTGGGCATCGACGAGGTCATCGGTCGCAGCCGGGTCCCCTCTCCCCCGGCCATCACGACGGCTTTCATGATCCGCTGGATCCTCTTTCCCGATGTCAAGGCGCGCGAAAAGCGCGCGGTCGCCCCCGTCGCCTTCTTCCCTCCCCCGTTCGATCTCCCTTAATCAGCGAAGCGGCGCTCAGGGACAGATGTAGTCAAGATCACGTGAAGGACGGCTAGAGAGCGGCTGGCGCCCGGTTAAACGGCGTTACAAGGCCGCGTCAGCCAGCGCGATCGCCCGGCGCGATAAGCCTGCGCACCTGCACGACGTAGAGTCCCGCGGCCAGGTAGTACAGCGCCGTTCCCCAGATCGCGAAGGCCCAGCCGATTTCGCCCGCCGTGTCGTGCAGCCACCCGGTCCCGTCCCCGAGCAGCAGCAACGGGAAGGCGTAGAGCAGGTTGAAAGTGGCGGCCTTGCCGAGAAAATGCACCGGCGGCGGCCCGAAACCGTGCCGCCTGAGCACCGCGAGCGGAATGGCCATCAGGACGTCGCGGCCGACCAGGATCACCGCGAGCCACACCGGAATGATCTGGCGGGCCGCGAGGCCGGCCAGGGTGGCGAGGATGTAGAGCCGGTCGGCCGCCGGGTCGAGCAGTTGGCCGATCCGGCTGACCTGCCCGAAGGCGCGGGCGATCTTTCCATCGAGGTAATCGGTGGCGCCGCTGACCGCGAGCAGCAGGATCGCCCAGCCGTCGTAATGCGGCCCGTCGAAAACCGGTTGCAGGATCAACCACAGAAACACCGGCACGCCGAGCAGTCGCAGCAGGCTGAGCGCGTTGGGAATGGTCCAGACCTGGTCGCCCGGCGTCGGCTCCGTCATGGCAGCGAAGTCTACGGGTTGCCGCACGTCGCGGGTGCGTGCGGCCGGAGTGCGGCAAGTGACCGGGTGATCCGCTGACCGGACCTGTCGAATGCCAAGGGCGGGCAAAGCTTGTGCCAAAGCCCGCGCCGCGGGCTTCCGGCCAACAACGGCGGGCCGTAGCGTTAATTCCGAACCGGCCAGCAGATGACACGTCCATCGGCGGTCGCGAGCACAGAGCACAGCCGTCCGCGCGTCCACGCTTCTCCCCCCTTGGCGTGGCCCCGCGGGCGGCTGTCGTCCTTTTCCGGCCGCCGGGTTTCCGCCGCGCCCGGTATGGAAGAGTATTCGCTCATGGACTCAGCGAAGACGGCGCCCGGGGCGGATGCAATTGCGGCCAACGGAACCGATCAGCTTTCGGCCGCGCCCGCGACGCACCCGACGGGTCGGCAATTCTCGCTGACCGGCGGCGGATATCGCGCCGTGGTCACCGAGGTCGGCGCCGGACTGCGCGAACTGGAATTCCTCGGCGGTAATGAGCCGCGGCCGCTGGTCCATGGATTCCACGCGCACGAGCCGGCGCAGGGCGGCGCGGGCCAACTGCTCGCGCCCTGGCCGAACCGGGTGGCGAACGGGTACTACCGCTTCGATGGGGAGGAGCGGCACCTCGATCTGAGCGAACCCGCGCGCGGCAACGCGATCCACGGGCTGGTGCGGTGGGCGGCGTGGCGAGTTGAGGACCAGTCAGCCGAGCGCATCGTGCTCGGCCACCGGCTGTACCCGCATCCGGGCTACCCGCACATTCTCGATCTCACGGCGACTTACGCCCTGTCAGACGCAGGGCTCGAAGTCGAGGTGACGGCCCGGAACATCGGCGAAAACGTTGCGCCGTACGGCTATGCCGCGCATCCGTATCTGCTGCCGGGCATCGCCGCGGAAGCGGGCGCCGCCGACCAGTGGACGCTGCACGTTCCCGCGCAGCACTGGGTCCAGGTCGACGAGCGGATGAACCCGGTAGGACTGGCGGACGTCGATGGAAGCGGATACGACTTCCGCGTCCCGCGGCAGCTCGGCCAAAGCGAGCTGGATACCGCTTTCGGCGGCCTGCAAAGGGAATTGGACGGCATCGGCAGGGTGCGGCTGAGCGAGCCCGGCGGAGGGTCCGTCACCCTGTGGATGGACCGTGGTTTGGAATGGATCCAGGTATTCACGGCGGACCCGCTCGGCGGGGAAAGACACCGCGCCGCGGTGGCCGTGGAACCGATGTCCTGCCCGCCGGACGCATTCAACAGCGGCACGGATCTGATCCGCTTGGAATCTGGTGTGACGGTTGGCCACCGGTGGGGAATTCACGCGGGTTGAGGTGCATCTGCATGTGCACGCCGAAGCGGACCTGACGGGGCGTCAGGGTAACAACTCGCAGGCCGTCTCGTCCAGTGCCTTGATCTCATGCTCGCTGATATCAGTGTTTTTTCTGACTATGGTTCCTGGCTGCTCCATTCGGGTTTATCATGGCCTGGAGAGTGAGCGACGGCGCTGCCCCGTGCTCTCCCCCGCACCGCACGGACGGGGCATCGGAGCAGCTAGGGGCGCGCGGGGCGATGGTCGCGTACATCGTCAAAGCTCTGCGACAACGCCGTCCGGAGTAGCGCATCAGGATGCGAAGGGGTCAGTAATGAGTACAGCGACTAAGAAATCAACCCTGTTACCGGTCTCGGGCGGCCGGTCGGCGCGTCGCGCCAGGGCGGTGGCGGAGGCGGAGCAGGTACGGGCGGCGGAGTCGTCCTACCGGCCGGCCAGCGGGTACCTCTCCTGGCTGTTGACGCGGGCGAATCGTGAGCTTGGCCGGCAGATCGACCGAGTGCTCGACGAGGTCGACCTCACCGAGGCGCAGTACGGGGTGCTGCAGGCCCTCATCCACCTCAAGAGCGCGTCGTCGGCGACCCTGGCCCGCTCCGTGCAGGTGACTCCGCAGGCGATGGTCGGCCTGGTCGCGGCGCTTGAGCGCAAGGGCTACATCGCGCGCACGTCGCACCCGGGGGCCGGACGGGTCATCACCACCACGGTGACCCCGATGGGCCAGGAGGCGTTCGACACGGCTAAGCGCCGGATCCGCAGCCTGGAGCGCAACGTGCGCAAGACGCTGACCGACGACGAGTACGACCTGGTCGTCTCGAAGCTGGAGAAGCTGAGCACGATAATCTCCGAGGTCTGATCCGCCCCCGGTGAACCGACCGCAGTGATCCGCCCCGGCGGACCCACCCACCCACGGGTCCCGCCCGGCGCGCGGCGAGGTTGGCTTGGAGCCGCGTCGTGCATCGTCCGCCCCCCAGTCCGGCGATGCGCGGCGCGGCTTTCGTATTCCCGCTTTTCGGTACGAATCCGGATCTTCCGGAGCCGCTGCGCCTCACCTTTCCGAACGATCCGGTGAAAGCCCCTGTCGCCGGACGCCGAAGAGGCGATGATGATGTGGAACAGCACACGGACGCCGGCGCGGGCCCGGATCGGCGCCCGTGAGCCACGCGGGCTAGGCGGCGTTCTGGAGCTGTCGCCGGGGCCGGGGCGCGCGCCGGTTGGATCGCCGCCGCCGAGGGAACAACCTTCACCGCGTGGCTGTACCCAAATCGGGCGGAGGCGAGGCGCTCAGGTGGACCCCGTGGCTGACGGAGTCGGGCTCGGCGTTCATCGCGGCGCGCTCTCGGCGCACTCGCCGGAGGCCGTCTTCGCCCCGGAGCGGATCGCCGCGCTGGCCGCCGCGATCGCCCGGAGCGGTGATCAGGTCGGGTCGATGGAAGGGGCCGCGCGGTACGCGGCGGCCGCGATGCGCGGCGCTTTCCCGACAGCCGAAGGCGACCCCGCGGTTGTGCTGGTGCGGATCTTCCAGACCACCCGCTTCGAGCGGTTGACGCCCCAACTGCGCTCGTACGCGCTGGCGCGGATGGCCCCAGGGTCGAGCGGTGAGGGCACCCGCTGTCTGGCGCTACTGGCCACGCTCGGCGACCGGCCCACCTGGTGCGACCGGCACGCCTCCCGCGATCATCAGGCGCTGCCGCTGGCCGGCACCGAAGTCGTGCGACGGGTGCCACTGGGCCTGACCGTGCTGGACCACCTCGTCGGCGCCGACGCGCAGCGCGCAGCGCATCCGCCGCATAGCAGCCAGCCCGATGCCGACGCCTGGCGCGGCGACCCCGGCGGCCACGGGGACTTCGCGCAGGGCGAGGTCACCTATCACGGCGAGCCCAGGCCGACCCGGGTCGCCGTCCACCTCGTTTCCCAGGTGGCCGGCTCCCCGCTGGTTCCGGCGCAGTGGCTCGTCGAGGCGCATGGCGTGGCCTCGGCGCTCGGGCTGGGCGGGATCCTGCCCAGCGGCGAGCTATTCAGCGTCGTGCTTTTCTCCCGGGTGCCGATCGACACGGTCACGGCGCACCGCTTCGGCGCGGTAGCCGAGGCGCTGTGCGCGACGCTTGCACCGTTCGCGCATCTTCCACTGTTCGATCCCGCACCTCCGGTGGGCCGGGTCGTGCCGCGCATCGACACCGGCTCAACGCTCGATGAGCGTTACCAGGCCAGCCCGATCATTCCGCCAAGTCCGGTGGACGGTTCGGCCGGCTGGTCCATGCAGCCGCGTCCCACGGTCGAAGCGGCGCTGCGCGAACAGCGGGAACGGCTGGCGCAGGAGTCGCGGATCGTCGAGACGCTGTACTCGGTCGGCCAGTCCCTAGCCCGGCAGCTGGACCTCGGCAAACTCGTGCAGCATGCGATCGAGGCGGCCAACAGCGTCGTCGGGGCGGGTTTCGGCGTGTTCTTCTATACCGCCTTCGCTGAGGATGGCACGCCGCGGCGCCGTTACGTGCTCGCCGGTTCCCCGCCGGAGAACTTCGAGCGGCTTGAGCAACCGCAGGGCACTGCGTTGTTCGCCACCGATCCGCCGAACCGCTCGACCGTCCGGTGTTCCGATGTGACCCGCGATCCGCGTTACGGTGGCAGCTCGCCGCATCACGGCATGCCGGCCGGGCACCCGCTGGTGCGTTCATTCCTCTCCGTGCCGGTGATCGCGGCCAGCGGCGAAGTGCTGGGCTCGTTCTATTTCGGTCACCCGGACGCGGGTGTCTTCACCGAGCGGGACGAGCAGCTGGCGCAGGGCATCGCGGCGCAAGCGGCCAGCGCGATGGAAAACGCGCGGTTGTACCGGCACGAGCGCGCCACGGCGATGCGCTTGCAGCGATCGCTGCTGCCGGCCGCGCCGTCCCGGATGGGCGACCTGGACGTGGCCACCGCGTACCTGCCTGGCGAGCAGGGCGCGCGGGTCGGCGGCGACTGGTTCGACGTGATACCGCTGTCCGCGGACCGGGTGGCGCTGGTGATCGGCGACGTGATGGGGCGCGGCATCGGTGCGGCCGCGGTGATGGGCCAGCTGCGCGCGGCGATCCAGGCCTACGCGGTGATGGACCTGCCGCCGGCGCAGGTGCTCGACCAGCTCAACAACCTGGTGTGCCGGCTGCCGCGCGAGCAGATCGCCACGTGCGTCTACGCGGTTTACGACCCCTGCGACGGCACGGTGCGGTGGGCCAATGCCGGGCACCTGCCCCCGGCTCTGGTCTGCCCGAACGGCTCGGTGACGCTGCTCGAAGCGGATCTGGGCATGCCGCTCGGCGTTGACGGCGCGGTGTTCGCGGACGCGGTCAAGCCGCTGCCGGAGAATGCGCGGCTGCTGCTTTACACCGACGGGCTCGTGGAGTGCCGGGACCAGTCGCTGCACGACCGGTTGGCCATGCTGCGCTCGGTGCTCGCCGCGCTGTGTCGGCCGGAGGCGCCGGTTAACGTGCAGGAGGGTACGGCGCGGCTGGCTGAGGCGATGCTGACCGGTGCCGAGCACGACGACGTCGCGGTGCTCTACGTCGCTGCGCACCCGGCGGAGACGCAGAAGGCTGCGATTACGCTCTCGCCCACACTCGAGGCGGCCCGCGCGGCCCGCCGGTTCGCCAAGAAGACCACCGCGGACTGGGGTCTCGAGGAGCTGACCGACTCGCTTCTGCAGATCGTCAGCGAACTGGTGACGAACGCTGTGGAGCACGCGCGCACGCCGATGGAACTGCGGCTGCGCCGACGGCCCGCCGCACTGCTGATCGAGGTCGCGGACGGGGACGGCCGGCTTGCCAGGCCGACGCCGACTGACCGGACCGACGAGCGGCACCGCGGGCTGATGATCGTGCAAACGCTCTCGGAGCGCTGGGGAGTGCGACCCACCGGCAATGGCAAGGTGGTGTGGGCGCAGATGGCGAACCCGTATGAGAACGAGGCTCCGAAACCGGCCGCGCCGCAGGACGACGCCCGGAGCGCCCCGAACCAGGCGCCGGATCAGACGAGCGACCAGACCCCGGCGATCAGAACTCGGACCGGCCGGAGGGCAGCAGCGGCCGCAGTTCCTCACGCACCCGCCGCTCGATGACCGCCAGGTAGAGGTTCGCGTCCTCCTCGGCGAAGCGGTCCGTGCCGGGCTTGGCTGCCACGGCCTCGCGCACGTCGTATTGCGCTCCGGCGGTCACGGTGAGGCCGGAAGCGGCGGCGCGGCCGAGCAGTGAGCGGTGGCGGCGTCGGCGTACCGGGTCGCCTGCGGTGCGCAGGACCCCGCGCGGAGCCGTGAACACAGCGATCGGCAGGTTACGCAGGGCACGCACCGCACATGTGAGCGCGGTAGCGGCGTCAAACGGTGCGGTACGGTCCGGGACGCGGTAGCGCTGCGCGATCGGCCCGAGGACGTGTCCGTAGAGCTCGACTTGGAGCAGCCCCGCGCCGGCGGTGGCGTTGATGTATCCGGTCACGGTCAGTCCGGCCGGATCACCGCCGATGCGCACGCGGCGGAAGACCCGCGGTCCGCTGCCGCGCAGTGAAGGATCGGGCGCGTCGGGAAGCAGCCGGACCTCGTTGTCGCCGAGCCGGGTCGCCAGCGCGGGCACGGTCGAGATCGCGCAGTCGTCGATGATGACCGTGCCGCCCTTCTCGGACGGGTCGGCTGGGTCGAGCGAGCCGAGGCCGTCGGCCAGCCGCTCGGATATCCGATCGAGCAGATCCCCCACGTCGAAGGAGCCGGAGCGGGATGCGGCCGGGCCGAGGTCGACCAGCCAGCGGCGGCGCAACGCCTGCGGTCCCGAGCCGACGAACGGGTTCGCCGGGTCGGTCACCGGGTGCTGTTCGAGCCGCCCGTCGGCCAGGCGTTCGCCGAGGACGCCGAGGGCGTGCTGCGCCCACGTCGGCTCGGCGGAGAGCCAGCGGCTGGGGGTGAAGCCGTCGCGACGCAACCGTTCGGCGACGGTGACGTACGCGGCGACCTCCTCGGTGAGCGCGGCCAGCCAGCAGCACAGGGCGGCCGCGGCCGGAGCGCCGAGCCGCACGGCCACGTCGGTCGCGTTCGGGGTGGCCAGGTGCCAGGTCTCCCGCAGTCCGAACGGATCGCAGCTGGTGACGGCGAGACTGAGCAGCACCAGCGCGGCGAAGCCCCACAGCAGCCCGGCCAGCAGCCCGACGTTGCGCGCGACCGGACTGGCCGCGGGGCGCCGGGTGGTGCGCAGGATCAACCAGAGGCCGGCCAGAGAGACGTACCAGGCGGCGACGCTCCAACCGGCGACCGCTACGGCCAGCGCGAGAACGATCACGATCGCGGCGTCCCGGTACAGCCTGCGGGCTCGCGCCGCGATGCAGTGGCGTAGCACGGTGGGCAGATCGAGCTCGGGATGCGGTACGGGCAGCCGGTGCTCATCGACCAGCAGTTCGCGCACCGCGCGGCGGGCGAACTCGGGATCGAGGTGGGCCGCCGCGCACAGGTAGCGGGTGGCGTCCTGGTCCGCAGGCCGGTGCGGCTCCACGGCGGGGCCGCTCATCGGCTCGCCCTTCTACTCCTTGACAGCGGCTCCCATTGTCGCCCGCAAGGGCGCTGCCTGCGGCGTCTCCCGGCGCTTTTGACCAATAGTTTGCCACTCAGACGCCCTACCGTGTCCGCGGCCGCGGACTGCCCGGCACGTCCAGGACGTGGGAGCCATCCGCTCGACAGGCGGGATTCGAAGACTTATGTCCGGGTATGGCGTAGCTGTCGACGGTTCGCTGCGCGTTGCGGCACCTGCGGGGGAACAAGACTGCGGTCCGCGACGTTGGAACCACACGATAGAGACGATGCGGAAGGCGCTGCGGCGCGCGCCGCAGGCAGGAGGAGACCGGACGATGAGCGAGCGAGCGCTTCGGGGCACGCGGCTCGGCGCGACCAGCTATGAGACGGACAGCGGAATAGATCTCGCGCCCCGCCAGGATATCGAGTACAGCTGCCCCAACGGTCACCGGTTCGAGATGCCGTTCTCCTTGGAGGCCGACGTCCCGGCGATGTGGGAGTGCCGGGTGTGCGGCGCGCAGGCGCTGCGCGTGGATGGTGTCGCCCCGGAGGAGAAGCAGGGCAAGCCGTCGCGCACGCACTGGGACATGCTGATGGAGCGGCGCACGATGGCGGACCTTGAGGAGGTCCTGGCCGAGCGGCTCGAGGTACTGCGCACCGGCGGGATCAGCTACGCCCCGCCGACGCCCGCACCGGCCACGAAGACGGCCACCAAGGTGGCGCCGACGAAGAAGAGTTCGAGCGCCGCGCCCGGGTCCAAGGCGCCGGCCACGAAGACGGCCGGTAAGCCAGCGGCGCGCCCGGCGAAGAAGGCACCGGCCAAGAAGTAGCCCGCAAGAGCGGCGAGCGTCTTGTCCCGTTGAGCGGGACAAGACCGGAGCGATGCGAGGCACGGCGCATTCGTCCCGCTCAACGGGACAGATCGGTGTCTGATCAAGCGGCGTGGTGGATCGCCGTCTGCGGCTAGACCTGCCGACGGCGAATGAGCTTCGCGGTCCGGTCCTGGAAGCCCCACACGGTGCTGCGCCACAGCGCCTCGGTCACGATGTTGCCGGACATCTTCGAGACGCCGAACTCGCGTTCGATAAAGGTAATCGGCACCTCGACGACCCGGAATCCGGCCCGCACCGCGCGGCGGGCCATGTCCACTTGGAAGCAGTAACCGGCCGACTCGACGCCGTCGAGGCCGAGTCCTTCCAGAGTCGCCCTGCGGAAGGCGCGGAAGCCGCCGGTGGCGTCGCGCAGCCGCATCCCGGTGGCGATGCGCACGTAGAGGTTGCCGCCGCGGGAAAGCACCTCGCGCGACTTCGGCCAGTTCACCACCCGCCCGCCGCTGACCCAGCGCGAGCCGAGCACCAGGTCGGCGCCCTGCTCCTCGAGCGCGGCGAGCAACCTCGGCAGGTCTTCCGGGCGGTGTGAGCCGTCCGCGTCCATCTCGACGAGCACGTCGTATCCGGCGTCCAGTCCCCAGCGGAATCCGGCCAGGTAGGCGGCGCCGAGGCCCTCCTTGCCCTTGCGGTGCAGCACTTGGATCCGGTCGTCCTCGGCGGCCAGCTTGTCCGCGATCTCGCCGGTGCCGTCGGGGCTGTTGTCGTCGGCGACCAGGACGTGTACCTGCGGATTGTGCTCATGTAGCCGGCCGACGATCCGCTCCAAGTTCTCCGACTCGTTGTACGTCGGGATGATCACCAGGGTCTGGGCGGTCACGTGCGGGCCTTTCGTTGCCGGTGGCGTGGCTCTGCGGCGGGCGGTTGCGCGGCGGACAGATTATCGGAGCTTCGCGTCTCGTTTGGCGCGGGCTATGCCCAGCGCCCACGCGGCGAGCGCGGCGGCGGCCATCACGAACTCGGGCCAGGCGCCGACCCGGTCGGCGAGAGTCAGTCCGGTGCGCGGGGTGACTTCGGCGGCGACCACGGCCGGGGTGAACTGGCCGGTCTGCTGCTGGATGTTGCCGTCCGGGGTGATGTATCCGGAGATGCCGCTGGTGGCGGCGATCATCACGGGGCGGCCGTGTTCGACGGCGCGCAGCTGGCTGATCGCGAGCTGCTGCTCGGGCTGACCGCTCCAGCCGTAAGTCGCGTTGTTCGTCTGTACGACCATCACGTCGGTCTGACTGTTGACCGAGGAGCGTACGTTGTCGTCGTAGGCGACTTCGAAGCAGATGACGTCGGCGATGTGCACGCCGCCCACGGTCAGGATGCCTGGCTTATTGCCGGCTACGTCATCCTTCGGAACGCGGGAGAGCTCCGAGATGTACCGCGTCAGCAGCGAGCGGTACGGGATGTACTCGCCAAACGGCACCAGGTGCCGCTTCGTGTATGTCGCGCCCGGGCCGGTCACTGGATCCCAGACGATGCCCTCGTTGCGCGCCAGCCCCTTGCCTACCGAGACGACCGTTCCGACCAGGATCTGGGTGTGGACGGACTCGGCGGCCTGGGAGAGCTCGGCGGAGGCGATCGGATCCTGGAAGGGGTCGACGTCATCCGAATCCTCGGGCCAGAACACGGCGGCAGGCGGCGGCCGCTTGCCCGCGGCGACCTCGGCGGCGTACTGCTCGGTGACCCTGAGGTGGTTGTCGAGCACCGCTGAGGCCTGCCCGTACGCATCGAGACCGGTGCGCGGCACGTTGCCCTGAATCGCGGCGAGCTGAATGGGCTTCCCGGCGGTCGTCTGAAGCGGAGTCAGAATGCCGGCAAGCGGGATGAGCACAGCCAGCGCGATCCAACCCGTGACCTGGGCCCAGACTCGGTTTGGTGAGAGCTCAGTCCCAGAGCGCAGGACGTGATGAGCCGTCAGCAGCAGGGCCGCCAGCGCGGTGCCGACAAGCGCGGTGGCGAAGGTAACCAGCGGCGCGCCGCCGAGTGCGGCGAGGGGGGTGAGGACCGTGTGGCTCTGACTGAAGGCGAGGCGGCCCCAGGAAAAGCCGTTGAGCGGCCACCGGTCGCGCAGTGTTTCCTCGGCGACCCAGAGCAGCGCCTGCCAGAGCACCGCGCCGCGCAACCTGCCGACCGCCGCGGTGGCCGCGCCGAGCGGCACGAAGTAGAAGGCCTCCACGATGGCGAGCACGATCCAGGCGTCGGTGCCCACGGTCGTGACCCACTTGAAGGAAAGGAAGCAGAAGGCCAGGCCGAACCAGAGGCCGCACCAGGCCGCGGCGGTAGCTGGCCGACGCAAGCCGCGACGGGCACGCAGGTGCGCGGCGCTGTGCGAGCACAGTACGAAGCCCGCGACGCTGATGGGCGCCAGCCACCACCAGCCGACCGGCGGGAACGCGGCGACGAGGAGGAACCCGAAGCCGATCGCGGCCAGTTGCGGCAGCCAGTGCACACCAGGACGTGGGCGGCGAAGACGAGGCCGGCGCAGGCGCGGGATGGGCAGGCGACGGCTTCGCGTCGGCGATTCTTCGCTCACGCTCGCTATTGAGGCCGGCACCGTGTCCACTTTGCGGAACTATACCGCCGTCGTCTGAGACAACCGCTGATCAGTCCGTGCCGGCAGCGCGCTGACGATCGAGATCGTGCCCAGAGACGGTCGATCGCCAATCCTCGACAGGCTGTCTCGCTCAACCGGACAACCGCTTCTTCCTCCCCGGTCAACCGCCGCCCGCCGTCCCGCTCTTCCCGGATAAAACCCCGCGATCACATCTCCGCTACGCGGCTGGACTACAGCGCTGCGTTTCGTTCACAGCACCACTGGACTACAGACGCCCTTGTGCGCTGGTGGTCTCGCGATAGCTTCGCCGACGGCGGTTGAGGGTTACGCGGGACACGCGTGCACAGGTTTTTCGCCCCACCACGCGCAAACGAGGTCAGCAGAAAATCCGTGCACGCGTGTCCCGGTCTTGCCTCATCCGCCGTCGGCGAAGCTATCGCGAGACCCGCGGTGTACAAGGGCGTCTGTGGTCGGGAGCCGCCGTCAACGAGACTCGCCGCTCCAATGCGGCCGCGTAGCGGAGATGTCGTCGCGGGGTTTTATGGGGAAGAGCAAGCTGGCGGGCGGCGGTTAGCGGGTGGGAAAGCCGGTTGTCCAGCTGAGCGGGACAACCTCCAGGAGACAGGGCGCTTGATTCGGGGAACTCTGCTGAATACGGCGGAGCCAACGGCACGATCAGCTAGCCAAGATCACGATGTGCGGCTATTGGGCGAGCAGGTCGTGGATCGGTCGGCCACGGACTGCGGTCCGGAGGCAGCGGGGCAGGTCAAGCCCGGGAGTCAGGTCTGGCAGGCCGGGCACTCCCGCTCGCTCGTCCGTTGACCAAGCGGCGACGCGTTGGTCGGGCGTCTGCACGACGAGGTCGCCCGCCTCCCACACGGCGTATGTCGCCGGAGCTCCCGGTGTCAGCACGCCGGTTTCGTCCTGTGGAACGCGCGCCATGGCCGGGTTCAGCGCGCGCCATCCGCCTCGGGTGTGCGCGGCGAAGGCGGCGCGGGCGGTCATCCGCGAGGCGGGCGTGCGGTGGAAGACGGCGGCGCGCACCGCCTCCCACGGACCGAGCGCAATGACCGGCGAGTCGGAACCGAACGCGAGCACGACGCCAGCCGCGCTCATCGCCGCGAATGGATTCATGCCGAGCGCGCGGCCGGGTCCGAGCCGCTGGACGTACATGCCGTCGGTCCCGCCCCAAGCCGCGTCGAATCCGGGCTGCGCCGAGATCACCACGCCGTGATGGGCGAACTTCTTGATGTGCTCGCTGTCGGGCAGTTCGGCGTGTTCGGCGCGCACCCGCATGGCCCGCAGCCGCTTCTCGCCCACCAGTTCGTGCGTCAGATCAAGACCGGCGACCAGCAGGTCAAGCCCATAGTCGCCGATGACGTGGAAGCCGGGTTGTACCTGTGCCTCGACGCAGGAGACGAGGAACGCGCCGATCTGTTCGGCCGTCAGATACGCGGCTCCGGCGTAACCGGCGGTGGTCGCGCCGCCGAGTCCTGATTCGGCGGCGTCTGCGTAGGGCTCTCTTAGGCAGGCTGTGTGCGAGCCGATCGCGCCGTCGATGAAGAGGTCTCCGCCGGCCCCGACGCCGCCGAGTTCGACGGCCTTGACCGGATCGGTGAGCTCTCCCCAGTACCCGAATACGTAAGGGCTCGCGTTATCCGAATCGGCGGCGAGCGAGAGCAGACCGGTGAAGTCATCCTCGCCGGAGATCTGCGGGCCGCCGCACTCGTGGAGTGCGCCGATGCCGAGTTCGGCGGCGCGACGAAGGGCGGCGCGTTGGGCGTCAGCGCGCTGCGTCGCGGTGATAGAGGCGAGTGCGGCGGCGCGTACCGCGTGGTGGGCATCCCGCGACAACGGGCCATCGTCGGCGTAGCCAGCGACCGAGCGTGCTTCTGGTGCCGCGTCGAGAAGCGCGCTGGAAATGACAGCGCTGTGCACGTCGACGCGCGAGAGGTAGGTACGGCGGCTGCCTGCCGCGCGGTCCAGCTCGGATCTGGTCAGCGGTTTTTGTCCGTCCGAAGAGGTGCGGTCCCAGTCGGTTTCGTCCCAGCCGGTGCCGAGCACGACGCCATCTTCGGGAAGAGCTGCCGCGTACGCGGCGATCCGGTGCAGCGCTTCGGTGCGAGATTCACAGCCGGAAAGGTCGAGGCCGGTGAGCGCCAGGCCGGTGGAGGTGGCGTGTACATGGGCGTCGACGAAGGCCGGGGTGACGAGCGCGCCGTGCAGGTCGATCGCCTCGTCCACCGACTCGGCCTGTGCGTCGGCCGCGCCTTCCGAGCCGACCCAGGCGACGGCGCCGTTCTCGACCACCATCGCGGTCGCGAACGGGTCGGCCGGGGTGTAGATGGCGCCGTTACGCAGCAGAGTCGTTGCCGTCATGCACTCAGCTTAGGAGGGCCGGACATGGGAGGCGACCAGGGCGATGACACCGCCGAGCAGGGTGGCGAGGAGCCGGGGCAGAGCCGTCTGGCCTGCGCCGAAGCCGAGTAGATCGAGCAATACGACCACGAAGCCGGTCAGGAACACCGAGTAGAGGAAATAGCTCGCCGGGAAGACCGTGTAGCCGAGGGCGATCGTGACGCCCGCGCCGATCAGTAGCGCGGCCGGTCCGAAGTGGGCGAGCGCCGCGAGCGGCAGGCCGAGCAGGATGCCGATCGCGGTGCCGCCGATCCGGTCGAGGGCCCGGCGCACGGTGAGTACGTGTTCTGTCTTGAGGACAAGCACGGCGGTCAGTGCGGCCCAGTACGGGTGCGCGAGGCCGAGTAGCAGCGCGGCGCTCTGGGCTATCGCGGCGGTGAGAGCGAGTCGCAGCGCGTGCTGGCCGTGGTGCGTGCTGATTCCGGCGTGTGTGCGCACGATAGCGACGAGGTGACCGTTGAATTCGCGCAGGCTTCGGCGGGGGCGTGTCGCCGACGCTGTGTCCGTTGGCTTTGGGAGGGCGAGGGCGACGAGTGCGGATTGGAACAGTCCGCCGGCGAGTACCAGCCCTGCGCGCACGGCGGCTTGGCGCGGTGTGTCCGGCGTGGATGTGGCGATGAGCAGTGCGCCGGGCCACTGGAGTGCGGCGATGGCCACTCGGTCGCTGAAGGCGCCGACGAGTCCGGCGGCGTAAGCGAAGGCTGCGATGAAGAGAACGAGCGGAATCGGGGCGTTGGCGGCGAGGGCGCCGACGAAGGTCCCCAGCGCCATGCCGGCCGAGGCGAGCGCGACGGCGGCGGGCTTCTTGCGTTCTTCGCCGACCATGGCGGCGAACCCGGACGGTAGGGCACCGAGCGCTGCGTAAACGCCGTACTCGTAATGGCCGAGGCAGACGCCGAGGGTGAGAGGCAGGACGACGCCGACCGCGAGTCGGATGCCGCGTGCCGGGGCGAGCGCGGAGCGTGGAGCTTGCGCGATGCGTCCCGGGGATCGAAGTTCCCGGACGGTTTCGCTGTAGGTGGACACGGTCTCCCCCGGTGGTGCTACGGATGGGCGACGCGTCTTCGAGCCGTCCCCGCCGCGTCCCGGGTGGGACGCGGTCGAGGCGATTCCATGGTGACGCATGCTGGGGTGATGCGTCCAATAACCAGGGATTGTCGTTTCGATGCGCCAGCCGCATGTAAGAATTAAGGTATGCAGATCGAGGAGTTGCGCTGGTTCACTGTGCTGTGCGAGACAGGGAACGTTGGGCGCGCGGCGGCGGAACTTGGCTTGTCACAGCCGGGACTGTCACGGGCGCTGGGCCGGCTGGAGCAGGAACTCGGCGCGCAGCTGTTCGACCGTAAGGGCCGCGTCCTTGAGCTCAACCGGTACGGCGAGGCTTTCCTCGCCTACGCGCGCCGGGTCCTGCGGGAACTGGAGGCCGGACGGCGAGCGGTCGCGGAGCTGGCCAGTCCCGAGACCGGCACGGTCGCGATGGCGTTCCTGCATACCGTCGGCCCGTGGCTGGTGCCGCGCTTGCTGCTGTCGTTTCGCGCGCAGTACCCGGGCGTGCGCTTCCACCTCATCCAGGGCGGCTCGGCGACCAACCTGGCCGCGCTTGAGCGCGGCGAGGTGGACCTGGTGATTACCTCACCTCGACCTGATGGGGCGCGGCTGATCTGGCGGCCGTTGCGCCGTGAGCGGCTGTATCTCGCCGTCCCGGTGGACCACCGTTTCGCGCGGCGGCAACGCGTGCGGCTCGCGGAAGCGGCGGCGGAGACTTTTGTGGCCAACAAACCGGGCACGGGTCTGCGCGAGTCCACCGAGGAGTTGTGGCGCGAGGCTGGCATCGCGCCGACCGTCGCCTTCGAGGGCGACGATGTCGCGACGCTGCGCGGCATGGTCGCGGTCGGGCTCGGCGTGGCGGTCTTGCCGCGTGCGCGGACTTATGACGGCGGGATCGACCAGGCGGGTGATCCGTGGCTGCGGTACGTCCCGCTGGCCGGCAGCGGCGGTTCGCGCGTGCTGGGCCTGGTTTGGCGGGAGGACCGGTGGGCCTCCCCGGCGGTGACGGCGTTCCGCGACTCGGTGTTCGCGCTCGCGCCGGAACTGCCGTGATCAGCCCACCGGATCGGGCAAATCGGGCAGACGGCCGTCGTACGAGGTGGACAGCACGATCGTGGTGCGGGTCGAGACGTTCGCGGCCGAGCGGATCCTGGCCAGCAGACCCTCCAGCGCGCCGGGCGTGGCGACGTGCACCCTGAGGATGTAGTTCTCCTCGCCGGCGACCGAGTGGCAGGACTCGATCTCGCTCAGACCCTTGAGCCGCTCGGGAACGTCGTCGGGCGCGGCCGGGTCGAACGGTTTGACGGAGATGAACGCGGTCAGCGGCAGACCGATCGCCTCAGCGTCCACCACCGCGCGGTAACCCTTGATGACGCCGCGCTGCTCGAGCCGGCGCACGCGTTGGTGCGCGGCTGACGTGGACAAGCCGGTGGCCTTGCCGAGGTCGGTGTAGCTCATCCGTCCGTCGGCCAGCAGCAGCCGGACGATCTGCCGGTCGATCTCCTCCATCCCCCAACGGTAACGGGTTCGGCCAGCGGTATTCGAAACCAGGGCCGCAAGTATTCGAAACAAGGCCGCACGATGTCATGAGGCTCCCCTACGATCAGCCGCATGCCGGAAAACCCGCTGACCGATCCGCCCTTGGCCGACGCGCACGCGTTCCAGGTCGATTTGCGGGGGCTGGTCGACCTGCTGTCGCACCACCTCTACTCCTCGCCGCGCATTTACGTGCGTGAGCTGCTGCAGAACGCGGTGGACGCGGTGACGGCGCGGCTGGGCACCGACCCGGCGGCGCCGACGGGCATCCGCCTGACCGCGGACGGAGCCTCGGTGCGCATCGAGGATCCGGGGATCGGGCTGACTGAGGCAGACGTGCACCGCTTCCTCGCCACCATCGGCCGCTCCTCCAAGCGCGATGACCTGGCAGGCGCGCGTCGGGAGTTCCTCGGCCAGTTCGGCATCGGGCTGCTGGCCTGTTTCACCGTCGCCGACACCATCCGGGTGACGACGCGGTCCGCGGTCGACCAGGATGCGCCGCCGGTGGAGTGGTTGGCGACCTCCGACGGCCGGTACACGATCCGCGCGCTCGACCCGGCGCAGCGTCCTGAGCCGGGCACGACCGTGGAGCTGACGCCGCGTCCGGGGGCCGAACGGTGGTTCGCACCGGACCGGGTCGCCACGCTCGCCAGGGACTACGGCGCGCTGCTGCCTTACCCGGTCGTAGTGGAAACACCGGACGGTGCGGTACGCACCACGGATAGTCCGCCAGTTTGGGACCGCGACTACGTCTCGCCCGCCGCTCGGCGCCTGGCTCTCTTCGATTACGGCGAGCGCGCCCTCGGCTTCACGGCGCTCGACGTGATCGAGCTGAACGTGCCGCTGGCCGGTGTGCGCGGGGTGGCGTACGTGCTGCCTTCAGCGGCGAATCCAGCGGAGGCGGGCCGGCATCGCGTGCATCTGAAGGGCATGCTGCTCTCCGATGCGACGACCGGCCTGTTGCCGGAGTGGGCGTTCTTCGTACGCTGCGTCATCGACACGGACACGCTGCGTCCGACCGCGTCGCGTGAGGGGCTGTACGAGGACGAGACGCTCTCCGCGGTGCGCGAGGCGCTCGGGGTACGGATACGGGACTGGCTGACCGACCTGGCCGCGCAGGATCCGACCAGGCTCGCCACCTTTCTCAGTGTGCACGCCCTGGGTGTGAAGGCGATGGCCAGGCATGACCGGGAACTGCTGCGGATCATGCTGCCGTTCCTCGACTTCGAGACCACCGACGGCCGGGTGCCGCTCACCGAGTTCGCCCGCAACCACCCGAGCATCCATCTGGCCCGCAGCGTTGACGAATTCCGGCAGGTCGCCCCTATCGCGGCTGCGCAGGGCATCGGCGTGGTCAACGGCGGCTATACGTACGACGCGGACCTGGTCGAGCAGCTGCCGCAGGTCATTCCCGGCACGGTGGTCGGCGAACTGGGCGCGGACGTGGTCACCGCGCACCTGGACCTGGTCGATCCGGCCGAGGAGCTGGCTCTGGCCGGGTTCCTGGCCGCGGCGCGGGCCACCCTCGATCCGCTGGACTGCGACGTGGTGCTGCGCGCCTTCGCCCCGGTGTCGGTGGCGGCGCTGCACCTGGACAACCGCGAGGCCAGGTATGAGCGGACCCGCGCGGAGACCGAGGCCGCGGCGGACGAGCTGTGGGCCGAGATCCTGGGCGCGCTCAAATCCTCGGCGCCGCGCGCGCAGCTGGTGCTGAACCATCACAGCCCGGTGGTGCGGCGGCTGAGCGGCATTACCGACCGGACACTGCTGAACACGGCGGTCGAGGCGCTGTATGGCCAGGCGCTGCTCATGACGCACCGGCCGCTGCGCCCGAGCGATACCGCGCTGCTGAACCGGGCTTTCGGCGACCTGCTGGCCTGGGCCTCGCTGGCGGCGCGCGCTGGGGACGAGGTCTGAGTCGCGATGCCCGCGATGACTGCGGCGCAGGTCTGGGCGGCGCTCGCCGAGAACGCGCAGGCGCTGAACGGTCCGGTCAAGGTGGCTCGCGCGGAGTACCTGGTCGACGCGGCTGAGGCGGCCGGCGACCCGGCGCTCTACGCGCAGGCGCTGCTCGACGTGATCAACGCCTACGAATACTGCGCGGAGCAGTCGAAGCTGCTGGTGCCGTTCGCCCGGCTGCTGCGGCTGTGGGACCGGGACGCCGGGGCATTCGACGCACGGCGCCGGCACAGCCTGTTCTGGTATTTCAAGTGGGCGACCGGCGGGATGCTGCGGGTGCCCGAGGTGCCGCTGACCTCGATCACCGGTTGGCTGGCCGAGATGGAGTCGCGTTATCGGCAGGCCGGCCACTCGCCGCGCGCGGTGCACATGGGCCGGCATCGGCTGGCTCGTGCCACCGGGCAGGCGGCGGTCGCCGAGCGCGAGTTCGAGGCCTGGCTCGACGCGCCGCGCGACGCGATGGCCGACTGCAATGCCTGCGAGGCCGGGGATCAGGGCTGGTGGCACGCGTTCAACGGCCGGGACGAGGAGGCGCTGCGGCTGTGGGAGCCGGTGCTCGGCGGGCAGCTGGTGTGCGCAGAGGAGCCACATCGGGTCCTGGCCTACAGCCTGCTGCCGCTGCTTCGGCTCGGTCGCACCGACGAGGCACGCGGTAACCACCTACGCGGGTACCGGATGGCCAAGGGCGTGGCCAATCTGCGTTCGACGATCGCGATGCACATCGAGTTCTGCGCGCTGACCGGCAATGAGGCACGCGGGCTCGAGATCCTGACCGAGCACGCGGGACTGCTAGCCCCCGGCGCTGAGGATGCGACGTCGCGGTTGGAGTTCCTGATCGGCACTCAGGTGCTGCTGCGCCGGCTTTCCGCGGCGGGACTCAGTGACCTGACGCTGAGCAATATTGAGCAGCCCGCCGGTATCGCGCGTACCGGCCCGGCGACCGTCGGCAGTGTCGCCGCGCGGATCCAGGAGCAGATCGATGAGTTGTGCGCACGGTTCGACGCGCGCAACGGCAGCACGACCGTGTCGGACGGGGCAGCGGAGCGACTGACGGCCGAACCACTGCTGACCTCGCTGCCGCTCGGTTCCGCAGGCGCGTTGCCGACGCACGAGGTCACGGCGCCGGCAGCCTCGCCCGCCCCTTCCGTTTCCCGACCGGCGGCGGTCTCGCTTGACGAACTGGTGGCCGAAGCCGAACGGCTTTCCGACGCGCGGCACCCGCACGCGCGGCAGGCTTTTGAGCGAATCGCGGCGAGCGGACACGAATTGCCGCCGGTGATCGCCGCACGAATCGACCGCAATCGTGCCCGGATACTGCTGGAGCAGGACCCTGCGGCGGCGCGCGGCGCGCTCTGCTCCGTCGCGGAACGGCTTGCGCAGCTTGGTGAGGCCGCCGAAGCCCGCGAAACCCGGGCCAACGCCGCTTTCGCCGCCTTCCTCGCCGGGGACCGCGATACCGCGGAATCTGAGGCCGTGGTCATCGGCGCGGAAGCTGAAGCCGCATACGCCGCCGGCGATCTGACGGCGCGCCAGTATCTCAACGCGCGCAGCCTGCCGGTTTTCATCGCGTTCAACGCCTTGACCCGGCAGCCCGCGCCGACCGACGCGGCAACCGACGCCCCCGGCGAGCAAGGTGAGGCGGACCCGCAGCTCGCGGCCGAGTTGGTTCGGTCAGAGCTGGAGATCACCGAGAAGCTCGGTGATCCGGGTCGCGCCGCTGTCTATCAGCGCATGCTGGCGCAGCTCGCGTTCCGCCGCGGCGACCACGTCGAAGCTGGCGTGCGCCTCGCGGCGTCGCGCGATGAAGCGGTCCGAGCCGGGCAGCCCTGGGACGCGGTGGAACCGGCGGAAACGCTGGCTCAGCTCGCCCTGCAGCAGGGCGACACCGCAGCGGCGGAAGGTCACACCCGAGACGCCCTGGTGCACGGCGGCGACCTGCTCGATCGCGCGGCCCGAGCCCGGCTCTACTCGCTGCTGACCGAAGCACTGTGGCGGCAACCGGAACGCCGCCTTGAGGTCGTGGACGCCGCGTTGCGCGCGGGTGACTTGTGGGAGGGCACGAGCGAACCGGACAGCCTGCACAGTCGGTTCATCGCGGCACGCGCTTATGCCGGACTCAAGCGGCACGGTGAGGCCGCCGCCCTATTCGACGAGCTGATGCAGCGCGTGCACGTGCCCTACGACGGCGCGGGTATCGCGATGGCCCGTGAGCAGTACGCCGACTGCCTCACCCAGTTGGGCGAGCACCGGCGGGCCGCCGAACAGTACTTGGCCGCGGCGGCGCTCGTGCAGCATGATCCGCGCAATCGCCTTTCGCACGCGCGGCTCGCCTGGTCGGCAGCGCAGGCGCTGCAAAGCGCTGGGCTGACCGCCGAGGCGTTGCCCGCTTATCGGCGCGCGGCCGACCTGTGGAGCGAGCTCGGCAACCTGCCGGCGCGAGCGCGGTGCCTGCGGTCCGCGGCTTGGCTGATCGGCTGGGCGAAACCCGAAGACACGGACGGGCAGTCGAACGACGACGCGCCGGCTCGGTGGACCGCGGCGCTGGCCGCGATGCGATCCGTGCTGGCCGAGCTGACGGCGGTACCGCGGGAAGAGCGGGCCGAGCCGATCACCGTGGAGATCGGGCACACGGACGACCAGCTGCGCCAAATGCTCGGCTGCCTGCGCGAGGCCGAGCAGCAGGCCACGCAGAGGACCGGCGCGGACGAACCCACGTAGACGAGCAGGCTCCTGTCAGGGCTTCCAGCCGAAAACCGGATCGAATGAGCGTAGGAACAGCCCGACCGTGCGTTCACTGCTGCTCAGCCGCAGCGCCTGGTCCCGCAGGAACATGCCGACCGGCTTCGAGGCGTGGTGGAACGCTGACATGCGCTTTGAGCGTTTGACGATGTCCATCGTGCGCGGAAGCCGCACCGCCGTGTACGACGCGAGCGCGCGCACGTCGCCGTCGGCTTCGGAGAGCACCTTGGCGAGCACGACCGCGTCTTCGATGGACTGCGAGCCGCCTTGTCCGAGATCCGGCGTCATCGGATGCGCCGCGTCGCCGAGCAGCGCCACCCGGCCCACGTGGTAGGCGGGCAGCGCGGTCCGCATCCATCGGGCGTCGTCCCGGTAGACCGAGGCCGGATCGACGGCGTCGAGGATCTGCTGGATCTGCGGGTACCAGCCCGAGAAGTGGGCACGCAGCTGACTTAACGGATCATCAGTGAATCCGTTTCCGGCCGCGAGCAGATCCTTGAGCACCGTCGCGTATGCGTAGACGCGTCCGTCGTTCAGCGCCCAGGTCCCCCAGACCGTCCCCTTGCCCATGGATTCGCTGGCGAGGATCTCCTCCTTGTCACCCAGGCTGGGCGCGAGCATCCACCAGATGGTGTAGCCGCCGTCTGCGGGCCCCGGATGGTCGGGGAAGAGGGTCCGGCGCACCGCCGAGCGGCCGCCGTCAGCGGCGACGACGAGGTCTGCTTCGAACACCTGGCCGTCCGCGGTCTCCACCTGCGCGCGCCGGTCCGCCGTTCCGGGATCGGTCACGTGCGCCGGCTCACCGAAGCGGATCGCGTCGCCGGGAAGCTGCCCGGCGAACACGGCCAGCAGTTCGGTTCGCACCAGCGAGTACACCGGGTAACCGAAGCGGCGGCCGACCGGATCCCCGCTAGGCCGGAAAATCCAGCTACCGTCCGAACGCCGCGCCCCGATCGCCCCGCTTGAAACGCCGACCGCCCGCACCCGCGCGCCGAGCGTCATCCCGTCGGCGTCCACGGCGTCGAGCGCGTGCATCGCGTTCGGCGGCATGGCGATACCGGCGCCGATTGGCCGCAGCGCGTCGGCGCGCTCCAGCACCGTGACCTGCCACCCGCTGCGGTACAGCGCGTTCGCCGCCGCCAGCCCGCCCACGCCGGCCCCGATGATCACTGCTTCCCGCGCATTCCCCATGACACCGCTCCCCATGACACCGCCCCATCTTCTACATCCCGTAGAGCAATAGTGCACCTTTCTCTCGTTCTGCGACAGCTTCCCGCTGTCAGTGCCGCCCGGTATCTTGATCGTTCGTGACGGAGCGTCAACAGGACACGGAGCTTCACCCGGACGATGGCGAAACGGCCGAGCCGGTGGAGGCGCAGCGCCCGATTCCCGCAGCGGCGCTCCGGGAGGTCGAGGCCGCGGTGGAACGGCTGTGCCTGCGCGAGGGCACCAGCCAGGCGCGCGCTCGGCAGCTGCGCTGGGTCGCCAAGGAGCTGCGGCTGGTCAGCGTGCATCCGGAATACCGGCCCGCGCACGAGGTACGCACGGCCGCGGATCTGTTCGCCGCCCAAGCGCTGACCTCTTATCTGCGGCTCGCGCAGCACGGCGAACTGCGGCAGCGGCCGACCAGCTCCGGCGACGGCACCTCGAGCGCGTCCTCGATGCGCATCCGGGAGGACTGCCTGCGGCTGATCTGCCAGGAGCTGAGCGTGCCGCTCGCGCTGACCGAGCGGGCGCCGCTGCCCGCGCCGCGCGAGGTGGTCAACGGCCCGACCCGCTCGCAGTTGCGGGCGTATCTCGCCGAGAAGGCGAAGAGCCCGCCGACCAGAGCGGGACGGATCAGGCTGCTGGCGATCATCGGCACGGTGCTGGACACGGCCGCGCGAGTCGGCGAGCTGTGCGCGCTGCGGGTCGATGACCTGGATCTGTCCGAGGCCGAGCCGGTTCTCACCATCGTGCGCCATCCGCAGGCCAGGTCCGTGTCCGAGCCTGCCACCGAGCGGATCATCCTCTCCCCCGGCACGGCCACCGCGCTGCGGCACTGGCTGACCGCGCGGGAGGAAATCCTCACTCCGCTGCACATCGGCGTGAAGTCGCTGTGGGTGTCGGTCGCCGGGAACCACGCGGGTCTGCCCGCCGCGGACGGTCACTCGATCAAGCGGCCGGCCGGAATGCCGCTGCGTCCCAGAGGCCTGCAACGCGCGTACACCCGCACCGTGGTGGAACTGAACACCGAACTGGCGGGCTCGCCCGGCTGGCGGCCGCTGCCGTACCGCCTGGAGCAGTTGCGCCGCGCGGTCGAGGTCAGCCCCGATCGGATCGTCGAGGAGCAGGCCGCTCCTTAAGCGGCGGGGTGGCTTCCCTTGCCGGCCTGCTCGGCGGAGGCGCGCTCGCTGCGGCCGTGCTCCTGCCGCTGGCGCTCGTAGCGCTGGTCGAGTCCTGATCCGGATCGGTGTCCGGGCCCGGCGTGGACCTCGGCGTCGGGCCGACCACTGCTGGCCTCGCGGCGTTGGGCGCGCTCCTGGCGTTTGCGGGCGGCCAGCGACGAGGCCACCGCCGCGATGATCATCGCCGCACCGGTGCCCGCGGTCAGCACGTCGGGCACGTCATGCCAGACCTCGACCATCAGCAGCAGCGCGAGTATCCCGATCGCGTAGTACGCGCCGTGCTCCAGGTACCGGTACTCCTCAAGCGTCCCGCGGCGCACCACGTACACCGTCAGGGCCCGGATATAGGCGGCGCCGATCGCCAGGCCGATCGTGATCAGCGCGATGTCCAAGGTGACCGAGAAGGCACCCATCACCGAGTCGAAGGAGAAGGTCGCGTCGAGCAGTTCCAGGTAGCAGAACAGGAAGAAAGCCGCGCGGCCGTGCACGGTGGCGCGCGGCCGTGACGCACCGTCAGCGTCCGCCTGTTCCGCGATCAGCTCGCCGGTGCCGTTGACCAGCAGGAAGGCGCAGAGCCCGGCGACCGTGCCGACCATGACCTTCAGCGCCTCGCCGTCGCGCACGGTACCGGCCGCCAGCAGCGCGAAGCCGAGCACCAGCACCTCGCCGATCCGCGGCAGCCGGCCCATCCGGCGCAGCGGCCGCTCAATCCAGCCGATCCAGGTCTCCTCGCGCTCCTCGAATACGAACCCGAAGAAGATCATCAGCAGGAACGCGCCGCCGAACGCGGCGATGCCGGGCTGCGCGGCGATCAGCAGGTCGCGATACCGCAGCGGTTCGGAGTAGGCCAGATGGATCGCGGAGAACGGGCTGATCCGGGCGCCGACGCTCACGATCGCCAGCGGCACCAGCAGCCGCATGCCGATCGCGGCGATCACGATGCCCACGGTCAGGAACAGCCGCTGCCAGAACTGGCTCATCCGGGCCAGCACGGTCGCGTTGACGATCGCGTTGTCGAAGGAGACCGCGACCTCGAGCACGCCGAGCAGGGCAGCGACCGTCAGGCCGTGCAGTCCGTCAACCAGGTACGCGCCGATAAGGCAGGCGATCGCCACGGCGTGCGCCACGCCGAACAATCGCAGGCCACCGCCGCGCGCCGAGGTGCCGGCCCGATCCGCCATGGCCCTTCCGCCTCTCATTCGCCGTGCCGTTCAAGCCACCGTGCCGGGTCCCCCTGTAGCCCCG
>NZ_DATNGK010000242.1:0-14037 GCF_035605935.1 Actinocrinis sp.
TCCCCGCGGCCGGTGCCCGAGGCCATGTCAGGACTCTGTGGTTGATCGATCGCGCGTGCGCGGCTGACCTGCCGCCGGGCCTCAACCGCCTCGCCTCGCCGTAACGCAGACAAGCGCAATGGCAGCGACCGCCGCAGGCGCCGCGCGCCCGACTTTTTCGGCCGCGCGGTGCCTGTGTCGTTTTGGATTGACCGGAAAGCGTACCGATTCTACTAGGATCTAGTACAATCGCTTCATGGCAACAGTCACTGTCAGCGAACTCAATCAGCAGACAGCGCGCGTGCTCGAGCGCGTCAAGAACGGCGAACCCATCACAGTCACGGAGTATGGGCGCGCCATCGCCCGGATCGTGCCGGACGCACCATCGACCGGTGACCCGCTGCTCGACGCGCTGATCGCGCAGGGCCGACTGATTCCGGCCGCAAACCCGGGCTTGATCCCGCCGACGCCCCCGAGGACGGATTCGGACAGCGACCTAAGCCTGTCTGAGCAGCTCATTCGCGACCGTGAAGAAGAACGATACTGATGATCTACCTTGACACATCAGCCGTCCTGAAACTCGTCCTTCCGGAAGCCGAAACCACCGCGCTCGAACTCTGGCTGGCTGAGCGAACCGGCCTGCCCCGAGTGTCATCCAGACTGTTGCGGATTGAGCTGTTGCGCACGGTAAGGCGGTACGCACCGACGCGAGCCGAACGCGCGCACGTTGTGCTGTCCGCTGTCGCACTCGCCAGCATCGACGACGCCGCGAGCACAGCAGAGACAGTCGGGGAACCATTACTACGCAGCCTTGACGCGATTCACCTGGCGACCGCGCTGGCGATGCGGTCCACGCTCACCGCGTTCGTAACGTACGACAAGAGGCTCGCGTCCGCCGCATCAGCCGCTGAGCTACCGGTAGCAGCTCCCGCGTGACAATTCAGCTGACCGGCTTCGGGGACCAGGTCAGGCCGACGCCGTGCAGTTCGCAGGAGGCGAGCCGGAACAGTTGCTCGCGGCCGCCGAGGAACACCGCCGCGCCGAGCACTTCGTAGTAGGAAGCCGGCGCGCCGTCGGTTGGCTCGTCGGGCTTGCCGGTGAACTTGCCGAAGCCGACCTGGTACTGGTCCTTGATGATGCAGACGAGGTCTCGTTGCGCGCCGAGCTGCCGAATCAGGTCGACGAACGCGGCGCGGCCCTCCCGGGTCCAATGGCCCAGGGAATTGGACGTGAACACGCACGGGATTGCGGTGCCGGGCACGCCGTCTACTGCATCGGGCAGGGTGCGCAGCGCATCACCCTTGCGCAACCGGACTGGTCGGCGGGCCGCGTGGGCGAGCGCCGTGCGCAGGCGCTCGCGGCGGTCGGTGTGTTCCGGCCAGATCAGCGCATCGAGCCAGGCGCGCGCATCGGGGTCGGCCGGGTCGAGCGGATTGATGTCCAACCCGACCCGCGAGGCGATTCGGACGTTCTTGGGGACGAACGGGGCGAGTGCCTTGGTCGCCGCGGCCGCGGGTCCGCGGACCGCGCAGTGGAAGTCGGGCACGCCGTCGGCGCTCCCCTCCCCCGCCGTCAGCTCGCTGCCATCTTCGAACTCGTATACGTACGCGTATCGGTCGGCGTGTAGCAACAGCCCGGCGCTGGCTCCGACCTCGATCAGGCCGAGCGGACGGCGCGTGCACGCCTGCGCCCAGCCGAGGGCGGGAAAGAGTTGTGCTGCGCGCAGCGCCTCATTGGTCTGGGTCTCACCGGTGGCCAGCACGCGCTCGATCTGCTCGCGGTGCGCCAGTACGAAGCTGGTGAACGTCCCGGCCAGCGCGTCATCCGGCGCTCGGGTGCCGCCTAGCGACGGGTAGTAGGCGGCCAGTTCGCTGTCGGGTTCATCGAACAACGTCCGTTGCACGGCCGCGAAGAGCAGGTTGGGGATCCGCTGCCGCTCCGGAGCGGCGGTGAGAACGTCCCCGATCGGGCCGCCGTCCTGCAGATCCTGCGAGACGAACATGGTCAGCGCGGTGTAGAGCGGCGAGGATTTAGCCGCCTCCTCGACGAGGAACAGCTGGAAGTTGCGCAGAGCCTCAGACACGCGCCGATCTTAACGCCGCGGCGCCGGGCGTAACGGGCTCAGGCCTCGCCGCGCAACTTGGCCAGCGCCTCGGCCAGGATCGCCTCGCCGTCCTCATCGGAACGCCGCTCGCGCACGTAGGCCAGGTGCGTCTTGTACGGTTCGGTACGGGGCGGGGCCGGCGGATTGTCCTGATCGGGACCGGCCGGGAAGCCGCAGCGCGGGCAGTCCCAGGTCTCCGGGATCTGGGCCTCGGAGGCGAAACTCGGCTTGGTCTCGTGGCCGTTGCAGCAGTAGAAGCTTATCCAGATCCGGGGGGCAGTCTCGCCGCGCTCGGCTTCCCCCATAGGTCCGGCGCCGACCCGACTTCCGCGAATCGCGTTGCCACTAGCCACTGTTGTTCTCCCTGACAGGATCGATCCTCGCCCCCGTACGGTGCGCGATGCACCAGTGTACGAGCGAAAACGGAGACGTGTACGGCGCTCGTCTCGGTTCCAGCCGGAGGCGATCTGGATATGTCAGACAATATAACGCGCCGTCATCCTCGTGAACGGGATGACGGCGCGTCAACGTACTGCGTCCCGGCCGGTAGGGGCGTGCTACGGCTTGTAAGTGATCCCCAGCGCGATGATCGAGGCGAGCCAGATCACCGCGAGCACGATGGTGATCCGGTCCAGGTTCTTCTCCACCACCGAGGAACCGCCGTGCTGCGAGGTGAAGCCGCCGCCGAACATGTCGGACAGGCCGCCGCCCTTGCCCTTGTGCAGCAGCACGAAGACGATCAGCAGCAAGCTGGTGACTGCGAGGATGACCTCAAGCGTGACGACCACGTGCGGTTCTTCTCTCTACTACTGACAAGTGGGGACGAAGGCCAGGGTCGAGCTTACCCGCCCCGCGTCCCCCCAGGCCAGTTCCGGTCGCGTGCTGCTCGGTCAGGAGTTGACGGCCTGATCCCGGTAGCGCACGATCCGCACGAAGTCCTCGGCGTCCAGGGAGGCGCCGCCGATCAGCGCGCCGTCGATGTCCTTCTCGGCCATGATTCCGGCGGCGTTCGAGCCCTTGACCGATCCGCCGTAGAGGATGCGCACCTTCGCGGCGGTCTCCGCGCCGAAACTTTCCTCGAGCCGGCCGCGGATCGCGCCGATGACCTCCTGCGCGTCGGCCGGGGTGGCCACCTCTCCGGTGCCGATCGCCCACACCGGCTCGTACGCGATCACGCTCTGCTCGACCTGCTTCGCGGACAGGCCCGCGAGCGAGCCGTCGAGCTGGGTGAGCGTGTATTCGACGTGGGTGCCTGCCTTGCGGATCTCCAGACCCTCGCCGACGCACACGATCGGGCTGACGCCGCTGCCCAGCGCCGCCTTGGCCTTCGCCGCCACCTGCGCGTCGGACTCGGCGTGGTATTGGCGCCGCTCCGAGTGGCCGACCACGACGTAGGCGCAGCTGAGCTTGGCGAGCATGGCCGCGGAGACCTCGCCGGTGTACGCGCCGGAAGCGTGCTGCGAGACGTCCTGCGCGCCGTACTTGATCTTCAGCTTGTCGCCGTCGACCAGGGTCTGCACCGAGCGCAGGTCGGTGAACGGGGTGAGCACCGCGACCTCGACCGCGGCGTAGTCCTTGTCGGTCAAGGAGAAGGCGAGCTTCTGGACGTGCGCGATGGCCTCGAAGTGGTTGAGGTTCATCTTCCAGTTGCCCGCCATCAGCGGGGTGCGTGCGTCAGCCATGGCTCAGCCCTCCAGAACGGTGATGCCGGGCAGTGCCTTGCCCTCCAGGTACTCCAGCGACGCGCCGCCGCCGGTTGAGATGTGGCCGAACGCGGCCTCGTCGAAGCCAAGTGTGCGTACAGCCGCGGCCGAGTCGCCGCCGCCGACCACGGTGAACGCGCCCGAGTCGATCAGGCCCTGCGCGAGCGCGCGGGTTCCGCCGGCGTAGGGCTCCATCTCGAACACGCCCATCGGGCCGTTCCAGAACACGGTCTTGGTGCCGGCCAGCTTTGACGCGAACAGCTTGCCGGACTCCGGGCCGATGTCCAGGCCGAGCCGGTCGGCCGGGATCGCGTCGGCGGCGACGACCTCGTGCTCGGCGTCTGCGGCGAACGCGGTCGCGGCGACGATGTCGACCGGCAGCACGATCTCCACGCCGTTGTCCTTGGCCCGCTCCAGGTAACCGGTCACGGTTTCCAGCTGGTCCTCTTCAAGCAGCGACTTGCCGACTTCGTGGCCCTGGGCCTTGAGGAAGGTGAAGACCATGCCGCCGCCGATCAGGATCCGGTCGGCCTTGTCCAGCAGGTTGTCGATGACGCCGAGCTTGTCGGAGACCTTGGAGCCGCCGAGCACGACCGCGTACGGGCGCTCGACGTCCTCGGTC
Organism: Actinocrinis sp.; assembly: GCF_035605935.1. Taxonomy (GTDB): domain Bacteria; phylum Actinomycetota; class Actinomycetes; order Streptomycetales; family Catenulisporaceae; genus Actinocrinis. The sequence goes on from NZ_DATNGK010000242.1 coordinate 4,409, forward strand.
AGCCGCTTGAGCACGGCCAGCTCCGCGTTGATCAGATAACCGGCGGCGCTGGGCAGGTCCTCGGCGATGTCGTAGACCGAGGCGTGCCGGCGGTGTACCGCGCCGAAGCCGTCGGAGACGAACAGATCAGCCAGCTGCGCGAGCTGGTCGGCGAACTTGCCGCGCTCGACCGCGTCCTTGCTGGTCTCCGCCGGGTTGAACCGGACGTTCTCCAGCAGCGCGATCTCGCCGTCCTTGAGGGCCGCGACGGTGGCCTTGGCCGACTCGCCGACGGTGTCGGTGGCGAAGGCTACCGGCTTGCCGAGCAGTTCGCCGAGCCGCACGGCCACGGGGGCGAGCGAGTACTTCTTGTCCGCTTCCGGGTCCACGCCCTTCGGCCGGCCGAGGTGCGCGGTCACGATGACCTTCGCGCCGCGCTCGAGCAGCGCCTTGAGGGTGGGCACCGAGGCGCGGATCCGGCCGTCGTCGGTGATGCGCGTGCCGTCGAGCGGCACGTTGAGGTCGGCGCGGACAAGTACCCGCTTGCCGGAGACCTCGAGATCGTCAATGGTCTTCATCGCTACTCCTGAGTGGGGATGCAAGGCAGGACCCGCACGACAAGTCTGTCGTGCGGGTCCGTTAGTTAGTGCACCGGGTGTACCCGAAGCGGTCGGCTACAGCTGCGCGCCGACGTGCGCGATCAGGTCGACCAGGCGGTTCGAGTAGCCCCACTCGTTGTCGTACCAGCCGGCCACCTTGACCTGGTTGCCCTGCACCAGGGTCAGCTTCGAGTCGAAGATGCAGGAGGACGGGTCGGTGACGATGTCCGCGGAGACGATCTCGTCGGTGGTGTACTTCAGGAAGCCCTTGAGCGGGCCCTCCTCGGCGGCCTTCTTGAACGCCGCGTTGACCTCGTCCTTGGTGGTCTCGCGGGAAAGGTCGACGGTCAGGTCGGTGATCGAGCCGACCGGGACCGGCACGCGGAACGCGAAGCCGTCCAGCTTGCCCTTGACCTCGGGGATGACCACCGAGATGGCGCGGGCGGCGCCGGTGGAGGTCGGGATGACCGACTGCGGGGCCGAGCGGGCGCGGCGCAGGTCGATGGTGCCCTTGCGGGTCAGCGCGATCTGGTCGAGCAGCTGCTGCTCGGTGGTGTACGCGTGGATCGTGGTCATCAGGCCCTTTTCGATGCCGAACTCGTCGAGCAGGACCTTGACCAGCGGGGCCAGGCAGTTGGTGGTGCAGGACGCGTTCGAGATCACGTGGTGGTTCGACGCGTCGTACTTGTCCTCGTTGATGCCCATCACGACGGTGATGTCCTCGTCGCTGGCGGGGGCGGAGATGATGACCTTCTGCGCCCCGGCCTCGATGTGCTTGCGCGCGTCGGCGCCCTTGGTGAACAGGCCGGTGGACTCGAGGACGACGTCGGCGCCGAGTTCCTTCCACGGCAGTGCGGCCGGGTCACGCTCGGAGACCACCTTGATCGCGGTGCCGTTGATCACCAGGGTGTCGTCGGTGGCCTCGACGGTGCCCGGGAAGCGGCCCAGGGTGGTGTCGTACTTGAGGAAGTGGGCCAGGATCTCGGGCTTGGCCAGATCGTTGATGCCGACGATCTCGATGTCCGCGCCCGAGGCCACCACGGCCCGGAAGAAGTTGCGGCCGATGCGGCCGAAGCCGTTGATACCAACGCGGGTCGTCACGAACCGGTCTCCTCGCTCATGCACGCCTGCCGGGGATCCGCACGCTCCCGACTCGGCATGCCGGTGATATCCGTTTAGTCGACCTCAACTTATCGCGGCAAAGGATGGCTAAGCCAACCGGCCCGGATGTTGGTATTACCTGCTGGTAACAAGGTTTGAAACAACAAAAGTCCACACCAGACGCACACGTACCGCGGCAAGTCCGATACTTTCTCCGGTCGCGGCGAGCGTGCCTGTTAAAAGCACCGCTTCTCCGCCTGACGCCTAGTCACTCAGCGCCGATGCCGGCATCGGCGAACAGCTCCGGCGTCAGGCTGGCCTCGGTGCCGGGCAGGCCGAGCTCCGAGGCACGGCGGTCGGCCAGAGCCAGCAGCCGGCGGATGCGCCCGGCGACCGCGTCCTTGGTCAGCGGCGGTTCGGCCAGCGCACCCAATTCCTCCAGCGAGGCCTGCCGATGCTCCAAGCGCAGCCGGCCGGCGACGGCGAGGTGCTCGGGTGCTTCTGGGCCGAGGATTTCCAGCGCCCGGCCGACGCGCGCACCCGCCGCGACCGCCGCACGCGCGGACCGCCGCAGGTTGGCATCGTCGAAGTTCGCCAACCGGTTCGCCGTCGCGCGCACCTCGCGGCGCATCCGGCGCTCTTCCCAAGCCAGCACCGACTCGTGCGCGCCGAGCCGGGTGAGCAGCGCGCCGATCGCGTCGCCGTCGCGGACCACGACCCGGTCCACGCCTCTTACCTCGCGGTTCTTCGCGGACACGCCCAGCCGCCGCGCTGCGCCGACCAGAGCGAGCGCCGACTCCTGCCCGGGGCAGGTGATCTCCAGGGCCGAGGAGCGGCCGGGCTCGGTCAGCGAGCCGTGCGCCAGGAAGGCCCCGCGCCACGCCGCCTCCGCGTCACAGATGGACCCGGAAACGACCTGCGGCGGCAGTCCGCGGATCGGCCGTCCCCAGCCGTCCACCAGGCCGGTCTGCCGGGCCAGCGCCTCGCCGTCCTTCACCACGCGCACGATGTACCGGCTGCCGCGCCGCAGGCCGCCGGGAGCCATCACGCCGAGTTCGGAGGTGTGGCCGTACACCTCGGCGATGTCCTTGCGCAGCCGCCTTGCTGCCGCCGCGGTGTCGAGTTCCGCCTCGATCACGATGCGGCCCTGCACGAGGTGGATCGAGCCGGCGAACCGCAGCAGCGAGGCGGCCTCCGCCTTGCGGCAGCACGGCTTCACCACCGTCAGCCGGCTCAGCTCGTCCTTGACCGCCGCGGTCATCGCCATGGCCTCGCGGCCTCCTCGCTCGCCTGTTCTCGGATCCCCCGGTTCCCCGGGCGTGCACTGCCGGGGCGCCCACTGCCGACGAAGATCCGTCCGGCCGGGCACCGCTGTAGCGTAACGGCCCATGCGCCGCGGACCTTCCCTATCCGCGTGCACGTCACTGGTCAGGATGACACTCGGACGGCGCAACCCGCAGCACCGTGACTGAAAGGACTCCGGACCGACGCCTGACGCAGCGCCGACTACACCAGAAGTGGACGCAATACGGTCGCGAGCCGTTGCGGGTCGTGGTACGGCATTCCGCCCTCTGCCGCGACAGCGGCGGTGTGCACCTGCGCGCCGAGCGAGGCCGCGGCCTTGGCCAGCTGGAGCCCTTCGTCGCGGCCGCGTATCGAGCCGGGGTCGACCACGATCACGTCCAGCCGCAGCGCCGGGGAGTGCGCGGCAAGCACCTCGACGTGATCGGCGGCGGTGTAGCCGTCGGTCTCGCCCTTTTGCGGCACCAGGTTGAGCACCAGCATGCGGCGGGCGCGGGTGGTGGTCAGCGCCTCGGCGAGCCCCGGCACCAGCAGGTGCGGCAGCACGCTGGTGAACCAGGAGCCGGGGCCGAGAATCGCCCAGTCCGCCTCGTGGATCGCGGCGACCGCCTCGGGCACGGCCGGCGGGTTCTCCGGCAGCAGCCGCACGGCCAGCACTTCGCCGGGGGTCTTGGCCAGGGCGTGTTGCCCGCGCACCGTGGTGATCGTGTCGGGGCGTCGCGGGTCGGCGCCGCGCACGGTCGCCTCGATCTCCAGCGGCACCGCGGACATCGGCAGCACCCGGCCCTGCGCGCCGAGTAGCCGGCCGACCCAGTCGAGCGCGCCGACCGGATCGCCGAGCTGTTCCCACAGCGCGACGATGAGCAGATTGCCGAGAGCGTGTCCGGCCAGTTGACCATCGCCGGAGAAACGGTGCTGCAAGGCGTTGGCCCAGGTGCGGCCCCACTCGTCGTCGCCGCAGAGCGCGGCGAGCGCCATCCGCAGGTCGCCGGGCGGCAGCACGGCCAGTTCGCGACGGATGCGGCCGCTGGAACCGCCGTCGTCGGCGACCGTCACCACAGCGGTGAGCCGGTTGGTGACCCGGCGCAACGCGGAGAGGCAGGCATACATGCCGTGGCCTCCGCCGAACGCGACAACAGCTGGGGTAGGCGGCCCATCGGCAGCGCCCGCGCCGTAGCGCAGCGACCGGGCTACCCGCGTCTTCGCAGGGGTCTGTGACCGGGGAGGGCGCTGCGCGCTGTCTTCGGGTCCGATCACTCGCGTCCCATGTCCCGGTGGACCACCGTGGTATCCACGCCGTCGTCGATCAGGCGCGCCGCGATCTGTTCAGACATCGCGACACTGCGGTGTTTCCCGCCGGTGCACCCTACCGCAAGGGTCAGATAACGCTTTCCCTCCCTTCGATACCCGGCGGTGATGGTGCGCAACACTTCACTGTAGGACTCGAGCAGGTCTTTCGCGCCGGCCTGTGCGAGCACGTATTCGCTCACGTCGTGATCGAGCCCTGTCTTGGGCCGCAGCTCCGGGATCCAGTGCGGGTTGGGCAGGAACCGGCAGTCCACCACGAGGTCCGCGTCGACCGGCAGGCCGTACTTGAAGCCGAAGGACATGACGGTCGCGCGCAGTTCGGCCTCCGCCGAGCCGGAGAACACGCTCTCCAGCACGGCGCGCAGTTCGTGCACGTTGCGGCTGGAGGTGTCGAGCACCAGGTCGGCCTCGCCGCGCAGTTCGCGCAGCAGCTCGCGCTCGCGGGCGATCCCGTCGGTGATCCGGCCCTCGCCCTGGAGCGGATGCGGCCTGCGCACGTTCTCGAATCGGCGCACCAGCACATCGTCGGCAGATTCGAGGAAAACGATGCGGTGGCGCAGCCCACCGGAGTCCATCTGCTCAAGCGCCTCGTGCAGGTGCTCGAAGAACGAGCGGCCGCGGACATCGACCACGACCGCGATGCGCGGCACGCTGCCCTGGGTACGCGCGGCCAGGTCGACCATGGTGGGGATCAGGCTCGGCGGGAGGTTGTCCACGACGAACCAGCCGAGGTCTTCGAGTACCTTGGCGGCGGTGGACCGGCCCGCCCCGGACATGCCCGAGATCACGACGAGCTCAGGCGGCTCGCCGCCGGTCTGCTCGGACTCCGTCGCGCTCGCTGCGGCGCTCACCATCGTCTCTCAGTCCCCCTTGGACTCGGCGTTGCCGGTGGTGCTGAAGTATTCAGTTGTGTTGGGGCCGTCTGTATCGGAGCCGTCTGTGCTGAGCCTGTCACGGCCAGCCGATGATCCGCCCCCGAGCGCGGACCGAACGGCCCCTAATTGTCACCCTCTTCGATGATCTCACCTGTTGCGGTATTGATCGCATACGGGCGTGGCACAGTCGTCGCCGCGCCCTTCTGCTCGGCCAGGGCCGCAGCGATCGAGGCAGCGGTCGCCGGGCCGATACCCGGCACCTCGGCCAGCTGGTCCGCCGTGGCTGCCCGCAGCGCCTTGACCGAGCCGAAGTGTTTCACCAGCGCCTTGCGCCGCACTTCGCCGAGGCCTGGGATCTGGTCGAGAGCGCTGACGATCATGCTCTTCGAGCGCTTCTGGCGGTGGAAGGTGATCGCGAAGCGGTGCGCCTCGTCGCGCACCCGTTGCAGCAGGTACAGGGCCTCACTGGCGCGTGGGAGGATGACTGGGTCCTCTTCACCGGGTAGCCAGATCTCCTCCATCCGCTTGGCCAGGCCGGCGACCGCGATTTCGTCGATGCCGAGCTCCCCGAGGGCGCGGGCCGCGGCGGCGACCTGCGGCGGGCCGCCGTCGACCAGGACCAATTGTGGCGGGTATGCGCTACGGCTGAGTTTCTCGCCGTCGTCGATCGGCTCGCCGTTCATGATCACGGTTTCGGGGGCGCCCTCGCCTTCCTCGGGCAGCAGGGCCTCGCCACGCTTGGCCGTCTCGGCGAGGTACCGGCGGAAGCGACGGGTCAGCACCTCGTGCATCGAGCGGACATCGTCCTGGCCCTCGAAGCTCTTGATGGTGAAGCGGCGGTACTCGGACTTGCGGGCCAGTCCGTCCTCGAAGACCACCATCGAGGCGACCACATTGGTGCCCTGCAAGTTGGAGATGTCGTAGCACTCGATGCGCAGCGGCGCCTGGTCCATGCCGAGGGCGTCGGCGATGTCCTGGAGGGCCTGGCTGCGCGTGGTCAGGTCAGCGGCGCGCTTGGTTTTGTGCAGGACGAGGGACTGCTTCGCGTTGCGCTCGACGGTTTCCATGAGGGCGCGCTTGTCGCCGCGACGGGGCACGTGCAGGTCAACCTGGCCGGTGGCGTGGGACGAGCCGCCGTTGGTCGCGCGCAGGGCGGTGAGCCATGCGGAGATGGCGGCGCTGTCTTCGGGCAGGGCCGGCACCAAGATCTGGCGCGGCACCGCCTCGCCGGACTGCTCGCCGTAAAGCTGCTGGAGGAAATGCTCGACCAGGCCGCCGGTGTCCAGTTCCTCGACCCGGTCGACCACCCAGCCGCGCTGACCGCGCACCCGGCCGCCGCGCACATGGAAGACCTGCACCGCGGCCTCGAGTTCGTCCTCGCTGATGCCGATGACATCCGCGTCGGTCCCGTCGCCCAGGACGATGGCGTTGCGTTCCAGGACGCGTTCGAGGGCCGCGAGGTCGTCGCGCAACCGGGCGGCCTTCTCGAATTCGAGCTCGGCGGCGGCCTGCTTCATCTCGGTTTCCAGCCGCTTGGTGTACGCGGCGGTGTGCCCGGCGAGGAAGGCGCAGAAGTCTTCGACGATGCGGCGGTGCTCGTCTTCGGTCACCCGGCCGACGCAGGGCGCTGAGCATTTGCCGATGTAGCCGAGCAGGCAGGGCCGGTCGGAAAGCTGCGCGCGTCGATATACGCCGTTGGAGCAGCTGCGCATCGGGAAGACCCGCAGCAGCGCGTCCACGGTCTCGCGGATTGCCCAAGCGTGCGCGTAGGGACCGAAGTAACGCACGCCTTTGCGCTTCGGGCCGCGCATCACTTGGACGCGCGGGATCTGCTCGCCGATGGTCACCGCAAGGCTCGGGTAGGACTTGTCGTCGCGATAACGGACGTTGAATCGCGGGTCGAACTCCTTGATCCAGGCGTATTCCAGCTGGAGGGCCTCGACCTCGGTGTTGACCACGGTCCACTCGACCGAGGCGGCGGTGGTCACCATCGCCTGGGTGCGCGGGTGCAGCGCGGCGAGGTCCTGGAAGTAGTTCGACAGCCGCGAGCGCAGATTCTTGGCCTTGCCGACATAGACGACGCGGCCGTGCGGATCGCGGAACTTGTAGACCCCTGGCTGGGTGGGGATCGAGCCGGGGCCCGGTCGGTAGGTCGCCGGATCGGTCACAGTCCCACCCTAGTGCGCCGGGGTGACAGCCAGGCGCCGAGCAGGGATTGCGGCGCAACGCCGCCCCGCGCGCCGAACAGCGGCTCCGGCGCGTGGGGCAGGGCGCGAGTCAGGCCAGGGTGATCTGGGTTCCCGAAACCTTGATGTTCTTCGCGGCCAGCGGCGCTGGGGCCGGCCCGCTGATGACCGAGCCGTCCTTGGCGCTGAACACGGAGCCGTGGCAGGGGCAGGTGATCTGGTTGTCTGATACCGAGCCGACGGTGCAACCCTGGTGGGTGCAGACGGCGGAAAATGCCTTGTAGGTGCCGGAGGCCGGCTGGGTGATCACGATGCCGCCGTCGGCGTTGACGATCTTGCCGCCATCCACCGGGATGTCCGAAGTCGTCGCGAGGACGCTGCCGCCGGAGCCCGCGCCGGAGCCGGCGGACGCGGCCGCGGACGAGGCGCCGCCGCCGGCCGCGGCGTTGTTGTTCGAGCTGCCGGTCGAGGCGCCGCTGGACGAGCTGCCGCAGGCGGCCGCGGTCAGGCCGATGGCCGCGGCGGCGCCGCCGACCCCGGCTGCGCGCAGCACACTCCTGCGACTAGAACCACAGTGGCTCGAACCACAGCAAGTCTGCTCGTCGGTCAGCTCGGCGGTCTGCTGCTCGGTGGTTTCCAGGGCCATCAGTGAATTCCTCCACGAGAAAAGCGATGTCGGGCGACAGCGTAGCCACGCTGGCCGCCCGACTCTGTCACGGTGTCCTGAAAAACGGATGAGCGCACGTAGCGGTTCAGATCATCGGTGTCTAAGTGGACTTGCGGCCAGAAAGTTACCTGCGGCAAAGGTTCCGCCCCGGCCAGGGGTCTCAGCTGGCCAGGATCTCCTTCAAGACAGTATTTCCTTCAAGAACCTGCCGGTGTGCGAGGCCTTGTTCTTGGCCACCTGCTCCGGGGTGCCCTCGGCGACTACCAGGCCGCCGCCGTTGCCGCCCTCCGGGCCCATGTCCACGATCCAGTCCGCGGTCTTGATCACGTCGAGGTTGTGCTCGATCACGATGACCGAGTTGCCCGAGTCCACCAGCCGCCCGAGCACGCCGAGCAACTTGCGGATGTCCTCGAAGTGCAGGCCGGTGGTCGGCTCGTCGAGCACGTACACGGTGCGGCCGGTGGAGCGGCGCTGTAGTTCCGAGGCCAGCTTCACGCGCTGCGCCTCGCCGCCGGACAGCGTGGTCGCGCTCTGGCCGAGGCGCACGTAGCCGAGGCCGACGTCGTTGAGCGTCCTGAGGTGCCTGGCGATGCCGGGGATTGCCTCGAAGAACTCATGGGCCTCGGCGACCGGCATCTCCAGCACCTCGGAGATGGTCTTGCCCTTGTAGTGCACCTGGAGCGTCTGTTCGTTGTAGCGCTTGCCGTGGCAGACCTCGCAGGGTACGTACACGTCCGGCAGGAAGTTCATCTCGATCTTGATGGTGCCGTCGCCCTGGCAGTTCTCGCAGCGGCCGCCCTTGACGTTGAACGAGAACCGGCCGGGCAGGTAGCCGCGCACCTTCGCCTCGGTGGTCTCGGCGAACAGCCGGCGGATGTGGTCGAAGACGCCGGTGTACGTCGCCGGGTTGGACCGCGGGGTGCGGCCGATCGGCGACTGGTCGACGTGCACCACCTTGTCGAGGTGATCGACCCCTGCGACTCGGGTGTGCCGCCCGGGGACCGCGCGCGCTCCGTTCAACTCGCGGGCGAGGTGCGTGTAAAGGATGTCGTTGACTAGCGTGGACTTTCCGGATCCGGACACGCCGGTGACGGCGACGAAGCAGCCGAGCGGGAAGCTGACGTCGATGTCCTTGAGGTTGTGCTCCCGCGCGCCGTGCACGGTCAGCACCCGCTTGGGGTCCACCGGGCGTCGCTGTGCGGGCAACTCGATGCGCATCCGGCCTGACAGGTACGCACCAGTGAGCGAGTCTTCGGAGTCGAGCAGATCAGAGACCGGGCCGGAGACGACCACGTGCCCGCCGTGCTCGCCAGCGCCGGGGCCGATGTCCACCACCCAGTCGGCGACCTTGATGGTGTCCTCGTCGTGCTCGACGACGATCAGGGTGTTGCCGAGGTTGCGCAGCCGCAACAGGGTTTCGATCAGCCGGTGGTTATCGCGTTGGTGCAGACCGATGGACGGCTCGTCGAGCACGTACAAAACCCCGACGAGGCCGGAGCCGATCTGGGTGGCCAGCCGAATGCGCTGGGCCTCGCCGCCGGCCAGGGTGGCCGAGGCGCGGTCCAGAGAGAGGTAGTCCAGGCCCACGTCGACCAGGAACTGCAGCCGCTCG
>NZ_DATNGK010000243.1:0-23719 GCF_035605935.1 Actinocrinis sp.
GTTGAACACATCCGTGTCGCTGGTCCACTGCTGCAGCCGCTCGGCCAGCTCGGGCGCAACCCCGGACAGGTACTCGTGGATCGTCTTGTAGGCCTCGTCGCCGGAGACGATCAGCTTGCTGAAGTCCTCGTTGAAGATGTCCCGGATGACCCGCACGGTCAGGTCCGGCTCGCCGTACAGCAGCGCCGGGGCGTTGGCCGTGCGCGACCGCCGCTCGATCTCCTCCCACTGCGCGACCAGGCGCTCGACATCGCTGGCCAGCTCCTCCTCGCTCGCCCCCTCGGCCGCGGTGCGCACGATCACGCCGCCGTCCTCGGGCACGACCTTCTTGAGGATCTGCTTCAGCCGGGTGCGCTCGTTGTCCGGCAGCTTGCGGCTGATGCCCATCATCGAGCCGCCCGGGATGTACACCAGGAAGCGGCCAGGCAGCGAGATCTGGCTGGTCAGCCGCGCGCCCTTGTGCCCGATCGGATCCTTGGTGACCTGCACGAGCACCGGCTGCCCGGACTTGAGCGCGGACTCGATCCGCTTCGGCTGCCCCTCAAGGCCCGCCGCGGCGAAGTTCACCTCGCCCGCGTACAGCACCGCATTGCGGCCCTTGTTGATGTCGACGAACGCCGCCTCCATCGACGGCAGCACGTTCTGCACCTTGCCGAGGTACACGTTGCCGACGTACGAGACCGAAGACTCGCGGTTGACGTAGTGCTCGACCAGCACACCGTCCTCAAGCACGCCGATCTGAGTGCGGTTGGCGGCCTGGCGCACGACCATGATCCGCTCGACCGACTCGCGGCGGGCCAGGAACTCGGCCTCGCTCACGATCGGGGCGCGGCGGGAACGGGTCGAGCGGCCGTCGCGGCGGCGCTGCTGCTTGGCGGCCAGGCGTACCGAGCCGCGCACGCCGAGCACATCGTCGCCGGTGCGTACCGAGTCCGGCTCAATCAGCCGGTTCGACCTGCGCTCGCGCGGCTCCCGAGGCTCCCGGGGTTCCCGGGGCTCGCGGATCCTGACCACGGTGTTCGGCGGGTCGTCCTCGGTGCTGCCCGAGGCCAGATCCTCGGCGGTCTGCCGGCGGCGCCGACGCCGGCGGCGGCGGCTGGAGCCCTCGGAGTCCGCGGCCTCGTCGGCCGCGCTGTCGGCATCGGCAGACTCGGGCTCGCCGGGCTCCTCGTCTGACGTGGCGTCAGCCCGCGTGGCGATCGCGTCGCCGGCGTGCCCGCCTCCGTTGCGGCTGCGCCGGCGGCGGCGCCGGGACTCGCGCTCGTCACCGGGCTCCTGCTGCGGTTCGTTGGCTGCCGGCTGCGGTGCGCGCTCGGCCTCCTCGGCCAGGGCCGGGGTTGCGGCGGGGGCAGGCTTGGGCTGCGGCTGCGCCGAAGACTGCGGCGCGGTGGCCCGGCGGCGGATCGGCTCCGCGACGACCGGTGCCTGGAAGATGAGCATGCCGGGCCGTTGCGGCGCGACCGGAGCGGGCGCCAGCGCCGGAGCTTCCTCGCCCTCGACGTCGGGCGACCACGCGGGCTCGAGTTCCTCGGCGCCGAGCGCGGCGTCCGACTCTTCCTCCGCTTCGGCGGCGGCGAGCGGTTGGACCGGCTGCGTCGGCGCGGAGGCCCGCTTACGGCTGCGACCCGGCCGACCGGTGGCCTGCGTCGTCGCGGTCGTTTCTGACTGAGCGGTGTCTGACGGGGCCGCGCCGGACCGGGTCGACTCAGGTTGCGCGCTCACATCTGAGCGTGCGGATTCGGCGCTGGCCGCGGTCTGCGGAGCCGCGGCGCTCGCGGCCCCGGCATCCTGCGCCTCACCGGCACGCGGCCGGCGGCGCGTGGTGGTCTTGCGCGCGGTCGTTTTCACCGGAGCCTCCGGTGCGGCGGCTGCGACCTCGGGCGCGGTCTGCTGCGCGGGCGCCTCGGCGGACACGCCGCCGACCTGGTCCGCGTCGGCGGCCGCGGCCGTCTTCTTGGTCGCGGTCTTGCGCGCCGTCTTCTTCGCTGGAGCCGCTTCGGTGGCCGCGACCTTGGTCGCGCCCTTCTTGGCGCGGGTGCGCTTGGCCGCGGGCCCGGCCTCGGCCGGCGCGGACGCGTCGCCGCCGGTCGCGGCCCCGGTCCGCGCAGCGCTCTCCGCGGTTGGGGCCCCGGCGGGGCGGCTAGCCGCACGGCGGCGGCGCGGGTTGGTGGTCGGCGAGTCGGCTGTGGACTCGTTGTCGGGTTCCAGGCCTGAGCCGGAACCGGTGGGCTCGTGATCGAGCATTCGGGCGGTTCTCCCGTCGTGGCCACCGGGCGCTCGGACGCCACCGGTTCCCGGTGTGCGTCGGCGCCGCGCGGCGGCTCGTCTGTACGTACTTGAAGTCAGGTGGGCCGGATCGGGCGACTCGCCGAATCGGGCCGTCGTGCCGGCGCCGCCGCGTGGGCGGGGCGCCTGCGAGCATTCATACCCCGGAAACCGGGGTGTTGATGCTCGACGGCCCGGAATTCGCCGAAGCGTTCCGGTCCAGGGCCATCGGGTCAGCCACCGGCCACGCCCCGGACCCGGCCGCGGACTCGGCTTTAGCCGGCGCACCGGGCGTGACCTGAGTAGTCAGGCCGTCACCGTGTAGACCGTCACCGTGTACCAGTGGTCCCTGCGCCAGCCTGGTCACCCTGGGGGCGACCGGCGGCACGAGACCGCTCACGGATCCGAGTCCGGTCAGGACATCATCGGGGCGGACAGCCGGCGTGGCGTGCCGGACGACCACTCGCAGTATCGCACAGGCAGACGACCGCGATTGGTGCGCGGCTTCAGCCGGGCTGTCGAGGACGCTGAGCGACACTACGGCTGATCTGGTATCGAAGGTTCGCATTCCGGTCTTCATCAGGCGTTCCACCGCAACCGTCTCGGCCGCGAGGAACGCGTCGACGGCGCGCTCGGCCTCGGCCGGTTCGACGCCGGGCAGTTCGATCTGCCAGAGCGAAGCCTCCAGGTGGTCGGCCAGCGAGGAGGTCGCGGCCTCGACGATCTCCAGGATGTCCAGGTCGGGCGGCAGCGCGGAATCCAGGGCGGTACGCAGCGCGGCCGGGTCGACCCGCCGGGTGACCGCGATCTCGACATACTCCGCCTCGCTGGCGGTGCCGGTCGGTGCCGCTCCGGCCCAGGAGATCTTGGGGTGCGGGGAGAAGCCGGCCGAGTACGCCATCGGTACCGCCGCGCGCCGCAGCGCCCGTTCGAACGCCCGCTGGATGTCCCGGTGGCTGGTGAATCGCAGCCTGCCGCGTTTCGCGTAGCGGATCCGCAGCCGCTGGACCGCAGGGGGCGGGGGAGGGCCGTCTGGCGTGCGCTTGGGCAGCGTTCTCACCGCTTCTCGCTCGGGGGTCTTCGGATCCAGGGTAAGCCCCGGCTAGCGTCCCTCCGTGCGTTCACGACCCCGCGTGAGTCCGCTTAAGGCTCAGTACTAATGCACCGATCGCATCCGCGGCACGAGCATCCCGGCCAGCTTCGTCAGGTCGATCTCGGTGCTCTGGCCTTGTAGCAGCGAGTTGTCGATCACCGCGACCGCCGTGCCGAGGCGGATCGCCGCGCCGTTCATCACCATGGTCTGGTTGCCGATCGCGACCTTCACGGTGAAGCCCACCGACTCGTCCCCGATCCGCGGCCCCGGGGTCACCTTCACCGACGCGCTCTGGGTCGCGCCGCTGGCATCGGACGCCTGGAACGCGCTGCACCGATTGAGCGCCGCGCCCAGCTTGTTGGTGAACGTGGTCGCGTCGGTGCCGTGGAATTCCAGCAGCGTCTCGTCGAATTCGCCGAGCCCGGACGGCGGCGTGAACGCGTCGCTGGCGTAGGAGGCCTCGCCGAGGCTGTTCTGGCCCACCGTGTTTATGAGGTTCAGCACCGTATTGCAGTCGGCGCTGCTCAGGTCGACGGTGGACGCCGCGGCAGACAGGGTCGCTCCGCTGTTCTGCGCGCCGATCGACTCCTCGGTGTAGTCGTGCGGCAGGTCGGCGGCGCCCAGCAGGATCGCCCGGAGCTGCTTGCCGTTCGGCACGTCATGAGCGGTGGACGCAGCGGAGGCGGAGGAAGAGGCTGAGCCGCCACCGGTACACGCCGCAAGCGTGGCGGTAAGCATCAACGCTGCGACACCGGCGAGCCCGGTTGCTGCATGAGCGCCTATCCGATTTGCCATGCGGGCACTCTAGCCCTCGTGCCTTCGGGCTCGGCTTCAGGCGGCGCGGCGTGCCTGTGCGGCTTCGCAAAGAGTTGACCAGTTACCGCACAGCCCAGCTCACCGAGCCGCCACGGCTATCGCGGCGTGCACAGCTCCTCATACCCGACGCCCGTTGCCTCCACCGATGCCGCCCATAGCCGCTCGGCGAGCGCCTCGTCGCGTGCCAAGTGACTCGGCTTCACCCGGATCGGCGCCCCGCGGACCCCCAGCCGTGGCCCGATGAATTCGCCTCCGGCCACGTTCGGGTGCGTCGCGGCGTACAGCGAAGGCAGCGCGCCCGATGCCGTGGACTGTCCGATGACGCCCGTAGACACTTGCGCGACCTGGCCGATCACCGGGCGTTGCCCGACGCTTGCGCGTGCGACCAGCTCCGAGCGCGTATAGCCGGGGTGCACTGCGATGGAACGCAGTCCCGTCTGCCCGCCGATACACGCCCGCGCCCGCCGGTCGAGTTCGAGCGCGAACAACAGGTTCGCCAGCTTCGAACGCGAATAGCCGAGCCAGCGTGACCCGTGCGGCAGGGTCTTGAAATCAGCGGGCTCGCTCAGCCCCGCGCCGCTCGCAGCGCGGTGCATCAGCGAGCTCACGGTCACCACCCTCGCCCCGTCCGCGGCCAGCAACAGCGGCAGCAGCCGGCCGGTCAGGGCGAAATGCCCCAGGTGGTTGGTGCCGAGCTGAAGCTCGAAACCCTCCGCGGTCAGCTCCGGCCGTGGCGCCATCACGCCCGCGTTGTTCACCAGGACGTCGAGATGCCCGGCCCGGTCCGCGATCTCTCGCGCGGCGTCCTCCACGGACTCCAGGCAGGCCAGATCTACGCGCACCAGTTCGACTGAAGCGTCGCCATATCGTGCGACGATCAGATCCCTTGCCCGGGTGCCGCGCTCAAGATCGCGACAGCCGAGCAGCGTGCGGGCCCCACCCCGGGCCAATTGCGCCGCCGTCTCAAGGCCGATCCCGCTGGTCGCCCCGGTTACCAGGGCCACCAGGCCGGACAGCTCGGGAAGGTCGGCGGCGCGCCAACCCCTCCACTGCACCATGAAGAACAGTCTTGCGGAGGGCTGACGCGCCGTCCATGCTCAAGGCCGTGGCTGGCAGCAAGCTGCCCCACCTCGCCGGGCGGCAGCCCGCCCGGCGATTTCGTTTCCTGCGGCGCGGCCGCCGGCTACAGCAGCGTCTTGATAGCCGAGATCACCTCGGGCGCGTCCGGCTCGGTGCGCGGGCCGAATCTGGCCACCACGTTGCCCTCACCGTCCAGGAGGAACTTCTCGAAGTTCCACCGGATGTCGCCGGTGTAACCCTCCGCGTCCGCCGTCTGAGTCAGCTCGGCGTACACCGGGCTGCGCTGCTCGCCGTTCACGTCGATCTTCTCGAACAGCGGGAAGGTGACGCCGTAGCTCGTCGAGCAGAAGCTCTGGATCTCCTCGGCGGTGCCGGGCTCCTGACCGCCGAACTGGTTGCACGGGAACCCGACCACTGAGAAGCCCTGGCCCGAGTAGGTCTTGTGCAGCTCCTCGAGCGCTGTGTACTGCGGGGTCAGTCCGCACTTCGACGCCACGTTGACCACGAGCACCGCCCGGTCGGTGTGCGCGCCGAGGCTGGTCGGCGTGCCGTCCAGCGACTTGAGCGGAATGTCCTTGATTCCCATGCGGACTGCTCCTCAGATTCGTCGTCTAGCTATCGCCCGGCGGGCGGTGCAACGCGTCGCCATCGTGCCCTAACACGTCACGCGCGCGTACCGGTTCAGCCGGCCGCGCGCTGTCACGCGTTGTGATGGGTCACGTTGTCGTACCGGTCACGCGTCCGTGCCGAGTCACTCCTCGGTGTCGTCCTCGTCCCGACCCGGCTCCTCACCGTTCGGGCGCTGACCCCACCGTCGATACATAGCGCCGCCGATGCGGTCACCGATTCCCGAGGCGTCCCGCGCGAAGTCACGCAGCTTCGCCATCAGCGGGTCCGCGCTGTTACGCACCGACTCGGCGTACGAGTCAGCGGCAGCCTTCGCGTCCTCGGTTGCCGAGGCGCTCGTGTCCCCGTCCCGGCGCGGGTAGTCCCCGCCGAGGATCCGGTTGTAGGTGCCGGCCTCGACCCACCGGGTCAGCTCCAGCGAGCGCACCGAGGGGAACGGGTGCGTCTGGTCCCGGGTAAGCAGCAGCTTCAGTATCGAGTCGCGGATGTCGCCGCCGGCCTCGTACTCGCGGGCCTGGTCGATGAAGGCGAGCGCGTTCATCTCGTGCAGGTGCGCGCCGCCGGCCATCTTCATCTGCGTGCGTACCGCGGCCTCGATGTCCTGACCGACCAGCAGGCCGGCCCGGTCGCTGGACAGCTCCGCCTTGCGGAACCACTCCAGCAGCGCGGTGATCAGCGCCTGGATGCCGAGCTGGCCGCCGGGCAGCCACGCCACGGCGCCGCTGAGGTTCATCAGCCAGATCAACATCGTGCGGTACACCGCGTGACCGGAGAAGGCGTGGCCGAGTTCATGCCCGACGACGAACCGCAGTTCCTCCTCGTCGAGCAGCTCGACCAGCCCGGTGGTCAGCACGATCACCGGCTTGTCCAGTCCGATGGTCATACCGTTGACAAGCGGGGTCTGCTGTACGAACAGCTGCGGACGCTCGCGCACGTCCAGGATCTCGCAGGCGTCGGTCAGCATCGCGTCGAGCCTCGGGAACTGGCGGTCGGACACCTGCACCGCGTTGGCCAGCAGCATCAGCCGCAGATTGCGCTCGCCGATCAGGCCGCTGAGCTTCTTGAGCAGAGTGTCGAAACCGCTCAGCTTGCGCAGGGCGGTCAGCGCGGCGCGGTCGGCGGGATGCTCGTAGGCGCGCGAGCTGATCTCCGGGAAGCGGCGGCGGTTGCGCTCGGGCGCGCGATCGGCCGGTTCGCCGGCCTGCGATGGCTGTGACATGGACTTGTGCCCCCTCGTGGAGTCGGGAGGTTCCCGAGCGTCACATTACCGACCCGGCGTCTGCCAGGGCGTGCCGTGGCGCGTATGGTCGATGCGTGCAACAGATTCTTTTGGCGGTCAACGCCCCGGACAACACCCCGCCGGGGATCTTCCTGCGCCTTTACATCTTCGGTGGTCTTGCCGTAGTCATCCTGATCGCGTGGCTGGTGCTGCGTGGCTACCGCGATTCGGGCGAGACTCGCGACGAGAACCGCGACTGAGCGACCCTGTCGCTGAGCCCCACGCGCCGCCCTCTATATTTGGGTGGCTGTAGAGCGATCAAGTAGATCTAAGGACGGACACGGTGCACGCGCTTACCGTTTTGGCAGAGGGCAGCGGCCGCTACGCGGGCATCAACCCGGCCCTCAACGCCATCGTTGTGATGGCTATCTTCCTGGTGCTGCTGTTCCTGGTGACCAGGCTCAACCGGGACAAGTAATTCCCGGCAAAGTAGGACAAGCAGCCCAAGTGCTGGTGTAACCGCGCGGTGAGCCAGGTAGGGTCGGTGCGCATGAGCGACCCCCAGCCCCCCGGCACCGCGGTGTCCCCAGCGGGCGCGGCGTTCCATACGGGCCCGATCGAAACGGGTCCCGTCGAAACGGGCACTGTGCTCGAGCGCCCGGCACGGGCCCGCCGCGTCGGCGTGATGGGCGGCACCTTCGACCCGATCCACCACGGCCACCTGGTCGCGGCGAGCGAGGTCGCCTCGCTGTTCGAACTCGACGAGGTGGTGTTCGTCCCCACCGGCGAGTCCTGGCAGAAGGACAACCGGCGGGTCTCCTCCGCCGAGGACCGCTATCTGATGACGGTCATCGCCACCGCGTCCAATCCGCGCTTCTCGGTGAGCCGGGTCGATATCGACCGCGGCGGCCCGACGTACACCGTCGACACCTTGCGCGAATTGCGCGCCGAGCGACCGGCGGGCACCGAGTTCTTCTTCATCACCGGCGCCGACGCTCTGGAGCAGATCTTCACCTGGCAGGACGCCGACGAGCTGTTCGACATGGCGCACTTCGTCGGCTGTACCCGGCCAGGCCACGCGCTGACCGATCCGGGCCTGCCGGTCGGCAAGGTCTCGCTGATCGAGGTCCCGGCGCTGGCGATTTCCTCAACCGCCTGCCGCGAACGGGTACGCCGCGGCGAGCCCGTGTGGTATCTCGTACCGGACGGCATCGTGCAGTACATCAACAAGCGCGGCCTGTACCGGGATCCTGGTGACGCTGGAGCACACCTCGGCCGCCCGCATGAGTGGGGCGGTACGCCGGACCCGACCGCGCAGGAGGCACCGTGAGCGGACCCGGACGCCGCCGGAAGCCGAATCCGGAGGATGAGGGCAGCCTGCCCGCGCCGCCGCGGCCGCCCGCGGGCTATGGGCAGCAGCCCGCACAATCGCAACCCGAGTACGACTACGCGTACGACTGGCGCCAGCCCCAGGCCGCCCAACCCGATACCCAGCCCGGCCCCGTGTTCGACGCGTACTCGACGGGCACCACTGACCAGCGGCCAGCCGCTTCGAACGATCAGCCTACGTATTACAACCCAGTCGGCTACGGCTTGACCGATCCCTACTCGACGACGGGTTACGGATCGCAGCGGCCCTCCGCGCCGCAGCAACCAGCGCCGCAACCCTTCTCGCCCCAGCAATACTCATCGCCGACCGCGCAGCCCCCGCATCCCTCCGTACCGCGTCCCGATGATGTCTGGCCCGAGGCGCCCCCACGGTCTGACGCACCCTCACCACGGCCTTTCCCGCAACAAGCGGGCCAACCCGCCTCTTCCGCGCCCTACCGCCAGCCCCCTTCGGCTCCCTCCGACCCCGACGCGCTCTTCGACGAGAACGACCTCTTCGACACCGGGTCGTCGCACTCGTCACTCTCGTCCTCCTCGACGACAAACGCCGCGATGGCCGCGCCGGGTCGAGCGCCCGAACCGCCGATCATCACCGATCCGGTCGTGCCGCCCCCGCCGGACGGTGCGCCTGCGCCCAAGGATGGCTACACGCAGTCCGACTTCGCGTTCCTTGAGGAGGAGACCGGCCAAGACGTTAAGGGCTGGCTCACCTTCGTCGAGTCGCGTGCCGAAAGCCGTGCGGATCGGACGAAGCGCTTTCGGCGTCGGCTGATCGGCGCGGGAGCCGTCGCGGCAGTCGTCGCGGCCGCCATCGGCGCCTACGCACTCTTCAACGGCGGATCGCTCACCGGAGGCGGCGGCAGCACCAAGTCCGTCATCCTGCTCCAGATCAGCGACTCCACCGGCAATGCGGTAGCCGATGCGCTGCTCGTTACCGACCACTCGGCGACCACAGGCACCGGCAGCTCGAAGACCGTCACCGGAAAGGGTGCCGGCGTGCTGATTCCCTCTCAGATGATCGTGAACAGCACCGGATTCGGCCAGCAGCCCTTCGGCGGCGACATGGCGCAGTCCGTTCCGGCGGCGGGTAAGGACACCGTGGCCGACGCGCTGGGCGTCAACATCGACGGCGTCTGGCGGATGGACGAGATCACCTTCGCCGGGCTGATTGACGAGATCGGCGGCATCCAGCTCAACGCGAACGTCGCGGTCCCGGCGGCCACCGCCAGCCCGACCGCCGCGGCCATCCCCGTCGGCAACCAGAAGTTGACGGGTAGTCAGGCCGTCGCCTACGGCATCTACACGGCGAAGGGTGACGGCCCTGACGCCCAGATCGAGCGGTTCGGACAGGTCGTCAGCAGCCTGCTCGCCGCGCTGCCTACCGACCCCGGCGCGATCACGGCGTACCTGAACCACTTGGGCGTCGTCGACGATCCGGCGCTGCCCGAGAGCAAGTTGAGCCCGATCCTCGCCGCGCTCGCGGTAGAGCAGCAGGCCGGTGCGTTTACCGCTAAAGCGCTGCCGGTTCGCACTGACGGTTCGAACGCCATGAACGTTCAGGCCGCGGCGCCCATCGTCAGCAGCCTGCTCGGTGGCGCCTTGAATACGCAGAACAACGGGCAGATCTCCCGCGTCTTGGTGGAGGACGCGTCAGGCCACACCGGCAACGCGTCCCAGGTGATCCGCGGGGCGGCGCAGGCCCGCCTCACGAACGGCGGCTACACGTTCATCGACGGCTCGACGGCTGCACGCCGGGCCACCACCGTGGTCGAAGTCGGCTCTGACGGCGCGAAGTCCGCCGCGGTGCAGATCGCCGCGACGCTCGGCCTCCAGGCCAACAGCGTGCAGGTCGTGCCGGGGATGAGCACCTTCGCCGACGCGACCGTACTGCTCGGCGCGGACTGGCCCAAGCTCGCCAACGTCACCCTCCCCGCCAACTGACCCACCCACCCAGCGCCGGCTCACATCCCGTCCGGGCCTGCATCGTCCCCATTACTCGCCGCGCTTCGTCACCCCTCCGTGAGACCCTGTTACCACCACGAAGTTGACTCAGACCAACCGAACTAAGAGGTGTGCCGAGTGACAGCGACCGACCGGGCGACGGAACTCGCGATTGCGGCGGCGCAGGCGGCGTCGGACAAGCTCGCCGATGACATCGTGGCCTATGACGTGAGCGACGTCTTCGTGATCACGGACGCCTTCGTGCTCGCGTCCGCTCCGAACGACCGGCAGGTCAGGGCCATCGTCGACGCGATCGAGGAGCGGCTGCTCGAACTGGGCGCCAAGCCGGCCAGGCGCGAGGGCCAGCGGGAAGGCCGCTGGGTGCTGCTCGACTACGTCGACATCGTCGTGCACGTCCAGCACGCCGAGGAGCGCACGTACTACGCACTCGAGCGGCTGTGGAAGGACTGTCCGATCATCAGCCTGCCCGAGTCCGTCACCAGCGGCCGGTCCGCGGGCCCCGCCGGCGAATTCGGCGGCGCCCGGTGAGCCCAGGCAGCGATCTCAACAGCGGCGAGGCCCCCGAACCTGATCCCGCCCAGCCGGCTCTCGCTTCCGAACAGGACGCGGCGTCGGCTCCCGACCGCCACGCCTACCACGCCCCGGGCCGCCGTGTGGTGATCTGGCGGCACGGCCAGACCGAGTGGAACGTCGAGGGCCGCTTCCAGGGCCAGACCGACGTGCCACTCGACGCCGTGGGCCGTGACCAGGCCCGCCGCGCTGCCAGGCTCCTCGCCGCGCTGCGCCCGAACGCGATCACCGCGTCAGACCTCGCCCGCGCGGCCGACACGGCCCGCGAGCTGAGCGCGCTGACCGGCCTGCCCGTCGCGCTCGACAAGGGGCTGCGCGAGACCTACGCGGGCACCTGGCAGGGCCTGACCGACAGTGAGATCCGGGAGAAGTTCCCGGAGGAGTTCGGCGCGTGGAAGCGGGACCACTCGGTCCGCCGCGGCGGCGGGGAGCTGGAGATAGAGGTCGCCGACCGGGTCGTCCCCGCGATCCTGCGCGCGCTCGAGGACATACCCCCGCGCGGCACCCTCGTCGTGGTCAGCCATGGCGGCTCCTCCCGCGTCGCGATCGGCCGCCTCCTCGGCCTGCCCCCCGAGCACTGGAGCAGCCTCGGCGGTTTGTCCAACTGCTGCTGGTCCGTCCTCGGCGAGGCCAACCGCGGCTGGCGCCTGCTCGAGCACAACGCCGGTTCCCTCCCCGAGCCGGTCATCGGCGACGACGCGGACGGCGAGGCCGACTCCGGCGCTCCGTGAACCCTGACCGCCGGACTCGCTGGACTCGCCAGACCCCGGCCCGCGGACCCGCCTGGCCGTCAAAGGATTTCGCGTTTCGCTCCCGCGTTGGCTAATATGGCGGAGCCCGCCCGGGAACGAGTGAGTCCATGGATACGCAAAGCGTTTGTTCCTGGCGGGACCAATAGTCCGCCTAGCTGGGCGGATCTTTTCAGGGGCCATAGCTCAGCTGGTAGAGCATCTGTCTGGCAGACAGAAGGTCAGGGGTTCAAGTCCCCTTGGCTCCACAAGCAAGAACAGCCCCGGCCGGAAACGGCCGGGCTTTTTTGACACCCCATGCTGACACCAACGGCGCGACCACCTGTCGCGCTGAGGGCGACACTGCGTCGCGAAGACTCCCAGACCGACCTCAGCTTCACTCCCAGACGCCTGCGGCTCGTGGTAACGCCTGCGGCTACCCGCCCTCCCGCCCCCGCTCCGCTCCTCTCCGCGCCACGGACTCAGGGCACTGCCGCGCACGCGCTTCGCGCTGAACGCTGTGCTGGCCGTGGCTCCGCTGCGAGACAGGGGTGGTGAGCGACCCTCGACCACTGCCGCAAGGTTGCGGCTACCGCGCCGAGCTAGAGCCGGTCGCGCTCCAGGCGGCCACCGCGCCCGCGAGCTTGCCCGAACCGCGCGACGCCCGGCTCTGATGCATCACGCTGCGGGGCCGCGAACGTCGGCGCTCAACACGCAGCTGGGACGGCCGTCTACGCGGCATTCGCCTTGGGACCGCGTCACGAATACAGGATGTCAGATCCGCCCACGGCGGTCGCGTGCCTCCTGCAGCAGAGATCGCAGCGGCTCGGTGTCTGCCCGTACGAGGGCACGGACCCCTCTGAGGCAGTGGATCAACGTGTCGGCCCTGCGTCCTTGATCGGCCGGTGACGGGAGCGTTTCCGTCACGGATAAACTTGGTGTTGTAGTCCATCGGGCGATGCCTCGGGGCGGTTGACCGGGTAACGCACGGTGGGCGGGGACAGGCTGGCTTGACTCCTGAGAGGCTGGGCCTATGGCATTGCAACGGCCTCCTCTTGAACCGCTCGGCACGAGCGCCCTCGGGCTTTCGGCGCAGGACACTCTGCACCTGCTCGAGCGCAACATCCGCGACTACGCCATCTTCATGCTCGATCCGACCGGGCATGTGGTGAGCTGGAACGTCGGGGCGGAGCGGATCAAGGGGTATACCGAGCAGGAGATTCGCGGGAAGCACTTCTCCGTGTTCTATCCGGCGGAGGACATCGCGGCCGGCAAACCCGCGCGCGAGTTGGAGATCGCGACCGCGGAGGGGCGGGTCGAGGACGAGGGCTGGCGTCTGCGTAAGGACGGCACCCGGTTCTGGGCCAACGTCGTGATCACCGCCCTGTTCGACGATCAGCGTCAGCTGCGCGGGTTCGGCAAGGTCACCCGCGACATGACCGATCGGCGGGCCGCCGAGGAGGCACTGCGGGACAGCGAGGAGCGCTTCCGGCTGCTGGTGCAGGACGTGTCCGACTATGCGATCTTCATGCTCGACCCGACCGGGCATGTGGAGAGTTGGAACGCCGGCGCGCAGCGGATCAAGGGGTACACCGAGCAGGAGATTCACGGCAAGCACTTCTCCGTCTTCTACCCCACCGAGGACATCGCGCTCGGCCGCCCGGAACACAACCTGGAGACCGCCTTGCTGGAGGGGCGGGTCGAGGACGAGGGCGGGCGGGTGCGTAAGGACGGCACCCGGTTCTGGGCCAACGTCGTCATCACCGCCCTATACGGCGACCAGCGCCGACTGCGCGGCTTCAGCAAGGTCACCCGCGACATGACTGAGCGGCGCGAGGCTGAGCAGAGCCTCGACGAACGCCGACGGCTGCTAACGCATCTCATCCAGTCACAGGAGTCGGAGTGGCGCCGCATCGCCGCCGAGCTGCACGCAAGCTCCATCCCAGACCTGGACTCGGTCTCGCGCAGCCAACGAGAGCTGGCCGAGCAGCTGCCCGAACCCCATGCCACTCAGCTGCGCGAACTGGCCGCGCGCGCCGAAGCGGCCACTGATCAACTGCGCGCCCTGGGGGCCCGGCTTCGCCCGCCCGGAATCGACCGTTCCTCGCTTGCCGCCGCGCTGGAGGACTACCTGGCCGCCAACGCTGCGGAGTGGGGTCTGAGCTACACGGTCAATAGCCGGCTGGAGTCCGAGCCGCCACCCGACGCCACGTTGACCATCTTCCGCATCTGCCAGGAGGCGCTGACTAACGTGCACAAGCACGCACGCGCGAAGAATGTCTCCGTGACCTTGTCGCATACCGGCAGCGGAGTGCTCACCAGGGTCAGCGACGATGGCGTCGGCATCGACGGATCTGCCGATCTGCGCCCTGGGCCGGATCACTACGGCGTCGTGGAGATGCGCGAGCGAGCCGAGACCGTCGGCGGCTGGTGGACGATGCGCCCCACGCAGCCAGGCACGCTGGTCGAGTTCTGGGTGCCGGCCCTCCGGCGACGGGTCAGTAAGGTTCTGACATGACTGATGGCATACGGCTGCGACCGATCGTCGAAGCGGACTTGCCGCTGCTGACCAGGATGTATAGCGATCCGGTGGACGCCTCCGAGTTCGGATTCTTCGGCTTCCGCAACCCTGACCAGTTGCGGAAGGCGTTCGACGCCGGGTTCATCGGCGAGCATGGCGGCAAGCTGGCCGTGGTGCGCGACTACGAGCCTGACGAGGTGCCCGCGACGGGAATCGGCGCGGGCGCGGCGGGCGCCCGGACCGGGGACGTCGTGGTTGGCGACGTGGGGTGGCACCGAGTCACGACAGGACCCAACTCGGCGACGTGGAACATCGGCATCGGCCTGATGGCGAAGGAACGCGGGAAGGGATACGGCACCCACGCGCAGCGGCTCCTGGTCGACTATCTCTTCTCGTACACGCAGTTTCACCGGATCGAGGCCGGGACCGAGACCACCAACATCGCCGAACAGCGCTCGCTGGAGAAGGTCGGATTCACGCGCGAAGGCGTCGTACGCGGCGCCTGTTTCCGCGCGGGAAAGTGGCGCGACATGGTGTCCTACTCGATTCTGCGCACGGATGTGGAGCTCGCGGACTGAAGGCTCCGGACCGCGACCGCTGACTGCCGCGGCCGATCAGTCACGAGGGCGTCAACGCGAGAGCGAGGCGACTTGCACCTCGGCGGCGTCGAGGGCGGCCTTGAGCCTCGCTCGCAACTCTCGGGCCACCTCGAAATCCTTCTGCGGCGCGGTACGAGCCTGTATACGGATCACCACGTACGCGCCATCGAGCGATTCGACGCCGACGACGTGAGGCCGGTCGTCTGTGAATCTGTCGCGCCAAGCCTCGTCCGCGTAGAGCTGATCGGCCGCCAGCGCCATGATCTCGCGCGCCCTGCCGACGTCCTCTGTATACGCGACCGGTACGTCCACGACCGCGCGTGACCAGCCCTGTGACTTGTTGCCGACTCGGCTGATCGAGCCGTTGCGCACGTACCACATCACCCCGTCCGCATCACGCAGCTTGGTGATGCGTAGGCCAACCTCCTCGACCGTGCCCTTCGCCGTGCCCGCGTCGATGACGTCGCCCACGCCGTACTGGTCCTCGAAGATCATGAAGATGCCGGAGATGAAGTCCGTGATCAGGCCCTGGGCGCCGAGGCCGAGCGCGACGCCGACCACCGAGACCGAGGCCAGGATCGGCGCGATCGGGATGGTCAGCACCGAGATGATCATCAGGCCGCCGATGACGAAGATGATCGCGCTGGACAGCGAGCGCAGCACCGAGCCGATCGCCTGGGTGCGCTGACGGGTCCGCTCGCCGGCCACCAGGCCGAGCCGGCCGACCCCCTCGGCAGCGCGGGTCGCATGCCTGACCACGCGGTTGATCGCCCGCGTGGTGGCCACGCGGATGGCGACGCACGCCGCGATGATCGTCAGGATCTGCGCGCCGTGGCTGATCAGCAGGGAGCCGTGGACCGAGAACCAGTGCCCGACGTTGCTGGCGGTGGCCGGCGGCGTAGTGGAGCTGTCGGACGGCCAGAACGAGGTCGCGGCCGGGAGGGTGGCCGTGATCGCGAACACCGGTCGGATCATCCTTTCGGGCCAGAGGAGCGTGACGACGCTCCGACGGTAGCCGAATCCCGGACGTCAACGACCGGATCCCAGGGGCATCAGGCATGGTTCATGGCCTTTGGTCCGGTTTCTCCCTCCGCATAACGCCGAATTCATGCAGGTCGCGTTGAAACACGGTGGCGCGGGAACAACACAGGCAGCCACACTGGATACACGCCCGACGACGGGCGGCTGCGGTCAGGCTTGGCAAGCTTGCTGCGCGGCGGATGGGCCATGGTTCCGTCATGGCCGGACCGCCCGCAGGGTTCGACGCCTTCGAGCACCGCACCACCCTCCCGTCGGACAACCGGAGCCCGGTGCGAGCCACGCGCCGGGCGCTGATAGGAGGAGGCCCCCGTGCCCCACTCGCTGGTCCTGAATGCTTCCTACGAGCCTCTCTGCGTCGTCCCCCAGCGGCGCGCGGTGGTCCTCGTCCTCAATCAGAAGGCCGTCACCCTCGAACAGGCCGGCGCCCCGCTGCACGCGGCGTCGTTCGAACTGCCCGCACCCTCAGTGGTCAAACTGACCCGCTACGTCCGCGTCCCCATGCGCCGTGGCGTGCCGCTGACCCGCCGGGCCATCTTCGCGCGCGACGCCGGGCGCTGCGTGTACTGCGACGCCCCGGCGACCAGCATCGACCACGTCGTCCCGCGTTCGCGCGGCGGTCGGCACGCCTGGGACAACGTCGTCTCCTCCTGTCGCAGGTGCAACCACGTCAAAGCCGATCGGCCGCTGATCGAGCTCGGCTGGAGGATGAAACGGCAGCCGGTCCAACCGAGTGGTTCCGCCTGGCGGATCCTGTCCTCGGGAAGGACCGATCCGCGCTGGATGCCGTACCTCAAGGGGTACGGAGCCGATGTGGACCTGTTGCCGTTCGAGCCTTACGGGCCGGACGGCATCGTCGTCTCTGAGGGGGCAAGGGTCCGGCGACTGGCCGCATAACGGGCAGTGCGCCGCTCGGCTTCGAACGACAATTCCATAGTCGCATGATGAATCCGCCGCCCTTGGGTAGCCGGTGTTGTGAACGCTTGGCAACACCGCTGACCAGAGCGGCGGATTCCTTCTGCAACGACGCTATGAGAACTTGGTAACCATGAATTCCGTGACGCGGCACGGTGCTGATCAGGGTACGGATGAGGGCATCCGGAACCGGCGGGCGGACGAGCTCGAGCAGTCCGGGACGAGCGGCCCGCAGGCCGCCTGGCCCGAGCTGGTCGAGGTCGCCCGCGCCTATCGGATCGCCACCGAGTACCACGACTGGCAGGGCAAACGGGTCGAGGTCCCGGCCGCCACGCTGGTCGCCGTGCTGGCCGGCTTCAGCGTGGACGGGTCAACGCCGACCTCATGCCGCGAGGCGCTGCGCCAGTTGACGGAGCGTCAATACCGTGCGCTGCCGCCTTGTGTGGTGGTCCGTCAGATGCCTGAGCGCGTCGGGCGCGCGCGAGAGGCCGCCGAGGTGCCCCGGGTGACCGCACACGCGCCGCAGGGCACGCAGCCCACGCTGTGGATCGCGTTGGAGGACGGCGGGCGGCGTTACGACGTAGCGCTGCTTTCCTCCGCGCCCACCGAACGTCGCGGCTTGTCCGCTTATACGTTCGCCCTGCCGATAGCGCTGCCGATCGGCTGGCACACGCTGTACGCGCGGATCGGCGGCGAGGTTAAGCAGGTACCGCTGGCCGTCGCACCACATCGCCTCACCACGCCGACTCACCGCCGCGCTTGGGGCTACACGCTGCAGCTGCACTCCGTGCGCTCGCGCCGGTCCTGGGGCATGGGCGACCTCGGCGACCTGGCCGAACTCGCGGCTATTGCCGGACACGACCTCGGTGCCGGGTTCCTGGTCGTCAATCCGCTGCATGGCAGCAGTGGGGTGCCTCCCGTCGATCCTTCGCCATACCTACCGGCAACGCGGCGTTATCCGGACCCCATTCACCTACGCATCGAATCGGTGCCCGAGTACGCCTACGCACCCGCCGAGGTTCGCGAGCAGATCGACCAGATCGGCGGCGAGCTCCGCAAACGAGATCTGTCGGATGATCTGATCGACCGCGACCAGGTATGGGAAGGCAAGGCGCTGGCGCTGCGCCTGCTGTACTCCACCCCGCGCACAGCCGGGCGTTCCGCGGCGTACCGCGCCTACCTCGCGCGTGAAGGCCGCGCGCTGCAACGCCACGCCGCCTGGTTAACTCTCGCCCAGCTCTATGGCGGCGACAGCACGGCGTGGCCAGACGCGCTGCGCCGAGCCGACTCGGACGCGGTGGCCGAGTTCGTCGACCTGCAACACGCGGAGATCGACTTCCACTGTTGGCTGCAATGGCTACTCGATGAACAGCTCGCCGCAGTACGAACCGCGTGCGGGCACGCGGGGATGCCTTACGGCGTCTTCCACGATCTAGCCGTCGGTGCCCAAGCGGACGGCGCCGACACGTGGGCAGATCTCGACATCTACGCGCAGGGCGTCACGGTCGGCGCACCAGCGGACGAGTTCAACCAGCTTGGCCAGGACTGGAGCTCGCGGCCGTGGCGGCCGGACCGGCTCGCCGAATCCGGTTACCTGCCATACCGGCAGATGCTCGCCGGAGTGCTGCGGCACGCGGACGGGGTCCGCATGGATCACGTGATGGCCCTCTTCAGGCTGTGGTGGGTTCCCGCCGGCAATAAGCCGAGCGAGGGCACTTATGTCTACTACGACCACGAAGCCCTGCTCGCGGTACTCACCCTCGAGGCACACCGGGCAGGCGCGCTGGTGATAGGGGAGGACCTCGGGACCGTCGAGCCCTGGGTCCGCGAGGCGCTGGCCGATCGCGGCATCTTCGGCACCAACGTGCTCTGGTTCGAGCGCGACGCCGGAGGCAAGCCGCACCCGCCCGGCCGCTGGCGCGAGAACTGCCTCGCCGCGCTCACCACGCACGACTTGCCACCAGCCGCCGCCCTGCTCACCGGCGCGCACTTGGACCTGCGTGACCAGCTCGGCCTGCTGGCCCGTCCGCTGGAGGAGGAGAAGGAGGCTGACCGGGCGAACGTGCAGGCGTGGATCGACCTGCTGCGCGGCTGCGGCCTGTTGCGCGCGGGTGCGGGGGAGCAGGAGACCATCGAGGCGCTGCATCGCTTCCTGGCCTGGACTCCGGCGCGGTTAATCGGCGTGTACTTGCCCGACGCTCTCGGCGATATGCGGCCGCACAACCTACCTGGGACGTCCGGCGATAGGTACCCGAACTGGCGGCTGCCCTTAGCTGATTCAGGCGGTCGGCCGGTGCTCTTGGACGAGTTCGCTGCGCATCCGCGGGTGCGTTCGCTGGCCCGGGTCCTTCGCGCGCTCGCATAGGTACTCGTGGACGCGCCTGCATACGCGCAGGCAGCGGCCAATGGACAACAATTCAGGCCCGGATTTCGCCTGAATGCGGACCTGCGCGCAAGCCCGCTTCCCAATTGAGCTACCTTTTTCACGTGTCCATCACCACGCTCTTCCGTACGACGCCCCCGGCGCGGCTGCGCGCCGCGGTCCGCACTGGCGCGGTCGTCGCCACGGCCGCGGTCCCGCTGCTGGCCGCGTCGACCGCGTTCGCCGACTACCACCACTACGACGGCGAGGACTCCGGGTCGGGTCTCACCGTGCTGCAGACGCTCGGCCTTTACGTCGGCATCCCGCTCGCGCTGTTCCTGTTCATCTCGTTCCTGGTGGTGCTGCCCGGCTGGATCCGGGGCGACCGCAACCGCCGCGAGGTCGGCTGGATCGGCCAGAACGGCGCCGGCGCCCCGGCGGGCACCGGGCCCGCCACCGGATCCGCCTCGTCCTCCTCCGCGCAGCAGAGCGTGAGTGCGGGCAAGCCCGGAACCGGTGGGGCCAGTGGCTCCTGGTGACCAGGTGACCGCCGGCGGCCCGGCGAGGGCTGACCACGAAGCAGCGCAGCAGCAGACCGATCGGGATCAGGCCGTAGCCGAGCAAGGCATCCTCGGCGCGCCCCCGGTCGCCGCGCACGCGCAGGCCGCGATTTCTGCCCCCGCCGCCGCGGCCGGTACGACCACGGCACCCGCGCCCGCCGCGCTGATCGAGTCGGTCCAGATCCGCCGGGCCATCACGCAGGCCGAGAAGCGCACGGACCTGAACTGGTCCGTCTTCATCGGCACGCTGGGCGACAACCCGCGCGCGCAGGCCGAGGCCCGGCATGCCGAACTCGGCCCGGCCGCGGCGAAGTCGGTGCTGATCGCCGTGGACCCGGTCTCCCACCGGCTGGAAATCGTCACCGGAACACACGCTCGGACCCTGCTGGACGACCGCTCCTGCGCTCTCGCGGCCGCGTCGATGACCTCTACGTTCGCGGTGCGTGACCTCGACGGCGGCATCGCCTACGGCATCCTCGCGATGGTGGAGCACGCCCGCAGGAACCGCCGGACAACGTGAGCCGGATCACACTGGCGACTTAGTTACCGGCCAGTAAACTCCGCAGCAGAGGCGTCGACCACACCCGTGGCGGCGACGATCACGCGGAGGTTTCCGACACCATGGCGCACGCGGCCGAATCTGCCCAGCCCGCCCGCCGGGACCGGCCATGGGTCATGCGCACCTACGCGGGCCACTCGACCCCGGCGGAGTCGAACGCGCTGTACCGGCGCAACCTGGCCAAGGGGCAGACCGGTCTCTCCGTCGCCTTCGATCTGCCGACGCAGACCGGCTACGACCCGGACGCCGACCTGGCTGTCGGCGAGGTCGGCAAGGTCGGCGTGCCCATCGCGCACGTCGGTGACATGGAGGCGCTGTTCGACGGCATTCCGCTGGCCGGGATGAACACGTCGATGACCATCAACGCCACCGCCATGTGGCTGCTCGCGCTCTACCAGGTGGCCGCCGAGCGCCAGGGCGCCGATGTTAAAGCGCTGGCTGGTACCACGCAGAACGACATCGTCAAGGAATACCTCTCGCGCGGTACCTACGTCTTTCCCCCCGCGCCCTCGCTGCGACTTACCACCGACCTGATCGCGTACACCGTCAACGCACTGCCGCGGTGGAACCCAATCAACATCTGTAGCTACCACCTGCAGGAGGCCGGGGCGGACCCGGTGCAGGAGATCGCTTACGCACTCTCAACGGCCATCGCAGTGCTCGATGCGGTGCGCGATAGCGGGCAGGTGCCGGAAGGTGAGTTCGATCGCGTCGTCGAGCGAATCTCCTTCTTCGTCAACGCGGGAGTGCGCTTCGTCGAAGAGCTCTGCAAGATGCGTGCCTTTACACGTCTATGGGATGAGATCACCCGCGATCGCTACGGCGTGACCGACGCGGCCAAGCGACGCTTTCGGTACGGCGTTCAGGTCAATTCGCTCGGCCTTACCGAGGCGCAGCCGGAGAACAACGTCGCGCGCATCGTCCTGGAGATGCTTGCCGTCACGCTGTCCAAGGACGCCCGGGCGCGCGCCGTGCAACTGCCGGCCTGGAACGAGGCGCTCGGCCTGCCGCGGCCGTGGGACCAGCAGTGGTCGCTGCGCATGCAGCAGGTGCTGGCCTTCGAGTCGGACCTGCTCGAGTACGGCGACCTGTTCACCGGCTCGCAGGTCGTCGAGGCGAAGACCACTGAGTTGGCGGACGCGGCGCGGGCCGAGATCGGGCGGGTGCAGGCGATGGGCGGCGTGGTGGCCGCGGTGGAGTCCGGCTACCTGAAGTCGCAGCTGGTCGCGAAGCACGCGGTGCGCCGGGCCCGGATCGAGTCAGGCGAGCACATCGTGGTCGGCGTCAACGCCTACACCGAGACCGAGCCGAACCCCCTGATCGCTGATCTCGACGCGGCGATCCAGACGGTCGATCCCGAGGTCGAGCAGCACGCGATCAGTGCCCTGATTGAGTGGCGCAAGACGAGGGATGACGCGGCGGTGGAGGCGGCGCTGGCCAAGCTGCGCGCCGACGCCGCCGATTCGGCGGTGAATCTGATGCCTGCGACACTTGAGTGCGCGCGGGCCGGGGCGACCACGGGAGAGTGGGCCGGAGCGCTGCGCGAGGTCTTCGGCGAGTTCCGCGCGCCGACAGGTATCGGCGCGGACGCGCCGACCGCCAACGCGTCATCAGAACTCGTAGCGCTGCGCGAGTATGTGCGCGAGGCAGGCCGTGAGCGTGGACGGCGCCTTCGGATCCTGGTCGGAAAGCCTGGCCTGGACGGGCACTCCAACGGCGCCGAGCAGATCGCGGTGCGTGCTCGAGACGCGGGTTTCGAGGTCGTCTACCAGGGCATCCGGCTGACCCCGGCCCAGATCGCGGCCGCGGCGATCGCAGAGGACGTGCACTGCGTCGGCCTGTCGGTGCTCTCCGGCTCGCACCTGCGCCTCGTGCCGGATGTGATCGAGCGGCTGCGTGAAGCCGGGGCGAGCGATATCCCGGTCGTGGTCGGCGGCATCATCCCGGACGCCGATGCCAAGGCACTCAAGGAGCGCGGCGTCGCCGAGGTCTTCACGCCCAAGGACTACGACATGACACAGAGCCTGACGCGCATCGTGGACGTAATCCGCGCGTCCTGAGCCGGACGGTCCCGACCCGACCTCCACCTACGTCACTGAACACGGGGACGGGCCGCCGCGCACCGTCAGGGCGGTGTGTGGCGGCCCGTCAAAACCGTGCCGAGTTAAGCGTTGCGAACGCGGCTCAGGACGCTGCGGCGGCCTTGGCGGGCTCGCCGTCCACGAGGTCGTGCGCCTTGATGAACTCGTCGCCGAGCACCTCGTGCGCGGCCTTGAGGTGGTCGAGGTCGACTTCGCCGTGCTCGGCCGCGTGGCCGTCGAGCGCACCGAGGATCCGCTCCACCGGGCCGTGGTCGCCGTCGAGCCGCTGCTCGGCGTAGACCGCGATGCCCAGCTTCAGGAACAGCTTCGCGCCGTGGCGGTGGATGTTCCACTGCTCGATCGCGTGCTCGGTCTCGTCGATCCCCTTCTCGGTGACTTCGAGCGCCTTCTGAAACAGACTCATATGAGGTCCCCTCACTTCCAAATCGGGAGGTGAGGTGAAAAACACCGTCACCGTCCCCCCAGTGGCAACAACTTCGGCCAGACTTTACAACCAATCAGGTGACGGAGCGCCAGGCCTGCCCGGACTGTGACTTCTCATCCCCCGGACATACCGGCATACCGGCCGCATCAGGACACAGCGGCGTTGCCAAGGGCTACGAAGTTGTATCCGCCGCCGTTGTTCGCGGTCCGATTGCACGAAATGACGAGCCGGTCCACGCCGCTGAGCGGAATGTGGACGGTGGCCGGCTGGCCGATGGCGGTCTTGTTGACCGACAGCACCTTGCCGTTCTGGTCGGAGAACGTCATGGTGATCGTCGCGCCGGTCGCGCCCGAGGCGTTGTCGGGTACGCCGAGCGTCGTGGTGAAGGTCGAGTAACCCGCGACGTTCCAGTCGATCGGATACGAGTTGGGGCAGTAAAACCGGGAGCTGTACGGGTAGTCGGTGCCTGAGATCTGCACATCGATCTTCGTGTCTACAGAGCTTCCGTCGATCGGGATGCCCAGGTACACCGTGCCGTTGATCGGCGAGAAGCCCGGGTTCGGCGAGCCGGAGACACCGACCTGAGCGCTCGTGCTCGGCGTCGCGGCCCCGGCGAACTTCTTACACACGGCTAGCGCCAGCAGCATCACATGTCGAACGGATTAGGTACCTGAGAGGTCTTAGGTACCCCGCATCGCTCCTCGGACGCGACACTGCCGCATAGCAGCGGTGACAGATCAGGCCTCGGACAGCGGCTGGTCTGAAAGCGCCTCTCACAACGTTCGGGCGTTCGGGAATTCGGGGAAAACTCATGCCGTTGCGTGTTGCGCGCATTCGCGCGTCTTCAAGTTCATGGTTCAGTCGCGGGCGGGTGCGAGCCACAGCGGTGG
>NZ_DATNGK010000244.1:0-16201 GCF_035605935.1 Actinocrinis sp.
GACTGGGAGGGTCTGGCGGTTCGCGACCCGGGACGCCTGCGCGAGTTGGGCTGGCCGCTGCACGCCAACTTCGGCATAGCCTGCGGACCGAGCGGCCTCTTCGTGCTCGACCTCGACGTGCCAAAGCAGCCACAACCGCCAGAGGAGCAGTCCGCCGGCGCTGCGCAGTCGGCCACCGCCCAGGAACCACGCAACGGCATGCAAGCGCTTCGTGCTCTCGCGGCCGGTCGACCAATACCGCGCACGTTCACCGTGGCGACGCCCTCCGGCGGCACGCACCTCTACTTCCGCGCGCAGAAGGGCCTGCCGCTGCGCAACACGGTCGCCCGGCTCGGCCCGATGATCGACACCCGGGCAGCCGGTGGTTACGTCGTCGCACCGGGCTCAACGATCGGCGGCAACCAGTACCGGGTCGCGGATGACGCACCGGTAGCACCGATCCCGCGCTGGATCGTGCGGGAACTCGTAGCGCGGTCGCGTCAGGCGAGTCCGTCGCTGCCTCCGCTCGCCATCAACCGCTCTGACGTCGCCGGGGCTCGTATACCCAGCGCCGCTGCGGCCGCTTATGGCGCGGCCGCGCTGCGCAACGAGGTGGAACGCATGCGCGCGGCGCGAATCGGCACGCGCAACGACACCCTCAACCGCTGCGCCTACGCTCTCGGCCGTCTCGTCGGCGCTGGGCTGCTGGACCGCGATCTCGCAGCGTCCGAGCTCTTCCATGCGGCAAGGCAGTCCGGCCTGTCGGCCCGCGAATGCGCCTCGACTCTCGCCTCCGGCCTCGGCGCGGGCATCGCCAGGCCGCGTTTCCCGGCTGGCCGCAGACCCGATGCGCGCGGCTCGACCGTGCGGATTCTGATGGCTGACCGCCTGTCAGCCCAGCCTCGCGATGCGCGTGACACAGCATCGGATGCCGTGAGTCACGTGCCGCCGCGCGCGCACCGGAAGTCGGCGCGCGACCGCGACGATGAGCGAATCTTCGCTGCATTACGGGCGATGGACGACGCGTACGACATGGTGGCCCTGAGTGCCGCCTCCCTGGCCTTCAGTCAGGATTGGCGGCGCATACGCGCACTGATGGACGCGATACGAGACCTGCGTGATGCGGCGCACTTCGGCCCGGCCCAGCGTCGCCACGCCGGGCAGCTGAGTGAGGCCGTTCGCGAACTCGCGGCGGCGGTGGAGCGGACCGTGCAGGTATCTGCTCGTCACGCGCCGGGCCGCAGGCGTACCCGATCGCCGCTCGCCAAGGCGTTGCGCGATCTGAAGCTGGCTGCCGACGCGGCGATCGAGGCCGTCGCGGGTCACGGGACGCGGCTGCGCGCGAGAAAGGCGGCCGCGTGATGCTTCACCGGATTCGAGGCCGGCTTGACTGCCGTGACCTGGCTCTTAGTCAAAGCGGCCGCCGCTGTCGGTACCGAAGCATAGGCTGGATCCAGACCGAAGATGGTGCTCACGAAGGCGGCGCGCGACAAGCCAGTGCGCAACAGGCTCAAGCGCGATGTGGAGCATACGAGACCCGCGGAGAGGAGGAGCCGGATGCCAGGACCTTCGCACTACCGGCTGCCCGCCGGATCCGCTTGGGGCGACATAGACACGCCGGTCGGTCCGCTCGGCGCGGTGGTGACTCCGCAAGGCCTGCTGCGTCTGACCTTCGGTCCGCTCGCGAGTTTCGCGGACGAACTGGGAACCGCTGCGCGCGTCAAGGACTCCGCGGCGCGATCCCGTCAGCCAGATCCCGCGCGGATGCCGGCGCCCCAGCCCGCGCCGCTGCAAGAGCACGAGATCGGTGCACTGATATCCCGCGAAGTGAAGGCATACTTCGCCGGGACGCTCACCGAGTTCTCCGTGCCGGTGGACTGGTCGCTCACCTCGGGAGTTCAGCGTTCGATCCTCAGCACCCTGCACGCGCGGATCCGATACGGCGACACCGTCGGCTACGGCGATCTGGCGCTGCTTTCCGGCCGGAGCATCGGGGCTTCACGCTTGGTGGGCACCGTGATGGGCAGCAATCCGATCGTCATCGTCGTGCCCTGCCACCGGGTCATCGCGGCCGACGGCGGCATCGGCGGATTCGGTGGCGGACTGGAAACCAAGCGGCGATTGCTCACCCTTGAAGGTTCCTTGCAACCTACCCTGTTCTAAGTCTTAGCCGATCGGTCCCACCTGCGCGGGGGCCGAACAGAATACTGACGCGTCAGACCCCTTACCGCTCCGTCAGCGCGTTCGGGTGGCGAATCGCCGTCACTGGCACACTCTTGCCACTTTCCTCCACGCAACGCGAGCGGCTGAACCCGGACTGTTAGCTTCCTGAGCACCGCGTTCCCGGGTTCCGGGTTCCTCGGGGCAGCCAAGCGGAGGGATGGGGATGTTCATCCGATTCACCGACCGTACCGACGGACCGCCGGCCGGCGTGATCCGCGCGCAGCGGATCAGGCAGTACCGGCACGACGAGCCGGTCGGCGAGCTGTCGAGCCTGCCCGACGCGGAATGGGCCCTGCTTACTGCCTGCGCCGACGCGCACTGGGACGACTTCCCGGTCGAGGCCAGCATCCCGCAGCTGATCGCGGAACAGGTGTGCATCAACCCGGACGCGGTGGCCGTGGTCTTCGACGGCGAGGAACTGAACTACGCGCAGCTGTGGACCCGCGCCGGGGGAGTGGCAGCCAAGCTGCGCCTCGCGGGCGTGCGCCGGGGGCATCCGGTCGGCCTGTGCTGTGAAAGTTCCATAGAACTGGTCATCGGGATGCTCGGAATCCTGCGCTCGGGGGGCGCCTATGTCCCGCTCGACCCGAGCTATTCGGCCGAGCGCCTGAACTTCATGAGGCAGGACATCGGTCTGCGCGTCATCGTGGCGCAGGCGGGCATCGAGCTACCCGGTGGGCCCTACCGCCCGGCCGTGGTCCGCACCGTGATCGTCGACTCCGATCCCGCCGTGCTGACCGATCCGGAGACGGCTGGCCTGTTCGAGGACGATCCCTGGGCCGCCGGCCCGGACGACCTGGCGTACCTGAGTTATCCCGCAGGTCCGGGCGCGGCGCCGACCATCATGGCCTCACACCGCAACGTGCTCAGCCTCCTCGACGCGACCCGCCGGTTCGGCTGATCCGCCGCGCTGAGCCCTTCACCTGAGCTGCGCTTAATTCAACCGCGCCTGAATACCAGTCGCGCCCGCAGACCAGCTGCGCTGAAAACCGCGCGCGCTGACACCAAGCACCGGCACGGTTGACCCACGGCGGTCGACCGGCCAGGCGTCGGCGGCCGTCAGCTGGTGCTGCTCCGCCGGTCCCCGTGCCGGACCGGCGGCGTGAGCGCCCGGGGTCGAGCGGTGGCGGTGGGTGGTCAGACCAGCCCGCGCCGTGCCGCCTGCACGCCTACCTGGAACCGGCTGGTGGCGCCCAGGCTGTCCATCAGCGAGGCCACCCGCCGTGCGAACGTGCGGCGGCTCATGTGCAGCTGCGCGGCCGCGTGGTCGTCGGTGACGCCGTTGCTGAGCACCTGCAGGATCTCGCGCTGCTCGGCGGTCACCTGGCCGGGCGGCGGGCTGTTCGGCGGCTGTCCGCAGGCGGCGGCCCAAGCCAGGTCGAAGGCGACGGCCAGCGAGCGGGCCGCGACCACGTGGGCCTGCGGCGCGAGGCGGCCGGCCATCGGGTGGCGCGGATCCGGGTGCGGCATGTACAGCACCGAGCGGTCCCGGACGATCACCGGGTACGGCAGGCTGAACGTGGTCGGCGCGGCGGTCCCGAGGCGGGTGAGCGCCGGGAACGGAGCCGGGTCGCCGGGTCGCGCCGGGCCGTGCAGCACCCGCACGGTCAGCCCCTGGCGCAGCAGTTTGGAGAACAGCCCGGACGGCACCATCCGGTCGAACAGCCACGGCTCGGGCACGAGCGCGATCAACTCGTCCCGGGTCAGCTCCTCGAGCTCCGCGCCGAGCAGCGCGGCGGATCCGCGTGCCGGGCCGGCGCTGTGACCAGCCGGGACCTCGGTCCAGGCGCGGCGCGCCGGAACGGGTTCGCGGCGGCGCAGCCGGACGGGGGCGGAGAGCGTTTCGGTCATCGTCAGTCCCAGATGATGTCGTTGGCGGGGCTCATGTGCGAGGTCGCGGCGGAGACCACGGCGGCGGGCGCGGTGGTCGCGATGGCCGAGACGGCGAGCGCGGGAGCGGCCGAGACGACGACGGCGGCGGCGAGCAGGCACGCGGGACGGAGGGCACGCTTCATGGGAAAGCCTCTTTCTTGCAGGGTCAAACCCAGGGCGGGAATAGCCGGAACAGTGGGTAATTCGAAGCCCGCGGTGCCTCGGAGAACCATTATCCGAAGCAGGATTTTGCCGGAGCGCGGCGGCTCCTGTCACCGTTCCGTGCTGACATGACCCTGCGGTGGCAGCAAGTTGTTGCCCCGCCTCATACCCCCAGAAGGATCTTCTCGGCCCCCGGTACCACCCCGGCCCCGCAGTACTCCATTGACCAGCCGTGCAGTTCAGGGCACCGCTCCAGCGCCCGCTTGCACAGACCGGCGGCGGCGGACTCCGCGGCCGCCAGATCCGGGTGGCACAGGAAGAGCGCGAGCCGTGCCTCGTGGCTGTCGGTCTCCGCGTAGAGGTGTTCCAGCCGATCGTCGGGGTCTGCGATATTCGTGAAAAGGCGGCGAAGATCGGCGGCGTTAATGCTTCTATCCTCAGTGCTGAGACGTGAATTGATGAGGTACATATCCCCGATGTTCCGTCAGAGCGAGGCTATGGACCAGGATTTACGTGTGGCAGAATCTTGCGGTGCAGGGACCTGCACGCTTCACTGAGGAGCAACCGATCGTTGGGGGCTTGCCATGCTGGAAGCACTGGGGTTGGACGCGCTAGGCGTCAATCTGGACGCGGAGCGCGTGTACAAGACCATGCTCGCCGAGCCGCGTCTCGGCGTCGGCGAGCTCGCGAGGCGGCTGGAGTGGCCCGTTGAACGGGTGCGCGATGGCCTCGACGAGCTGGCCCGGCTCTCCCTGCTGCGACCCTCCGACGAGAAACCTGGCGCCATGCGTCTGGTCAGCCCCGAGGTCGGGCTCTCCTCGCTGCTGGCGAAACGCGAGGCCGCGCTGCTTGAGGAGCAGCGGCAGATCGCGGCCAGCCGGGCGGCGGTCGCCCGCGTGGTGGCCGACTTCGCCGACCTGCACCCCTCCCGGCACCACTCCGACATCGAGCAACTGGTCGGCGTGGACGCGGTGCGCGCGTGGATGGAGGAGCGCGCCCACGAAGGCGTGAGCGAAGTGCTGACCTTCTCGCCCTCCAGCGCGATGAGCGAGAAGAGCATCGCGGCGGCCCGGCCGCTCGACGAGGAGGCTCTCGCTCGCGGCACGGCGATGCGAGCGCTCTACCTGGACAGCGCGCGCAACCACCCGCCCACGTTCAATCATCTGCGGTGGCTGGTGGAGACCGGTGCCCAGGTGCGCACCACCGCGACGTTGCCGCTGCGTATGGTGATCTTCGACCGCAAGCAGGCGCTCATCCCGGTCAACCCGGAGCACAGCAAGACCGGGGCCGTCGTGCAGCGCGGGCCTGGCATGGTCGCGGCGCTGTGCGCGCTGTTCGAACAGATCTGGCAGACCGCGAAGCCGGTCGGCGAGGACCGGGCCCGCGACGACCAGGGCCTGACCGGTCAGGAGCAGGCCGTGCTCACCCTCCTCGCCGAGGGCTGGACCGACGACGTGATAGCCCGCAAGCTCGGCGTCTCGGTGCGCACCAGCCGCCGCATCACCGCCGAGCTGAGCGCCCGCCTCGGCGCGCGCAGCCGCTTCCAGGCCGGGGCGCGCGCGGTCGAACGCGGTTGGATCAAGGGCGTCTAAACGGAAAACCGGCCCCGGGCCGTCATTCGCTTAGCTCCTCGAACAGCGTCAACCGCAGACCGGCCGGCCCGTCGAGGCGCGCGTTGCGTGAATTCCACGGCGTCAGCATGGGATGCGCGATCACGCTCGCGCCCGCCGCAGCCGCGGCCTGGTTCGCGTTCTGCGCGTCGGCGACCTGGAACGCGACCCGGATATGCCCGGCGGCAATCCGGCTGCGCTTGATCACTCATCGCAGTTCGCTCCCGTCTACGCCACGGACCAGTTGCAGCAGACCCCAGACGAATTCGGCGGTCGCCGGCACCGGCTTGCCATCCTCGCCGGGGACCGTGAAATCCGTGGTCCAGCGGCTCGGCGCGGAACCGTCGCGATGCCGCACTGGACCGAACGACCGTTCCACGTCCCCGATGACACACGACCAGGGTGCCAGATCGCGGATGGTTTCCAGGCGCGGCGGTCGGGACGCGGGATCGCGCACCAACTGCTCGGCAACCACCACGCCGCCGACGCCGGTCAGCGCCTCGTACAGCAGATCGGGCCACAGCGGCAGCTTCCAGCGGGTGATCCGGCACCTCACGTCCCCGATGCGCTGCTCCCGCTCGGCGAGCGGCGCGCCGAGGAACCCGCGCAGCGCCGAGAGGCCGCTTCGATAGCTGCGCGACCGCTGCATCCGCTGCCAGTGCGCGTTGACCGCGCGCATCTCGGTGACGCTCGCGTCCAACTCGTGGCGGGCGCGCTCGACCAGTTCGGGTCGGTAGTCGGCCATCCGGCGCAGCAGCACGAGTTGGAACTCGCGGACCGTGATGCGGATCGGCGCGGTCGGCATCGGCCCAGCATAGGCCGGGCCGATGCCGCTGCGGCGGGTGCTTGCGTACCGTGCCGCCGCTCAGTCGTCGAGATTTGTGTGCTTCCGCGCGAAGTCGAGGATCCTTCGCCAGACGTCGGCGCACTCGTGCTCGAAGGCCCCGGAGCCGGCCTCGAAGAAGCCGTGTGTAGCGCCCGGATAGGTGATGATCTCGCGTTGGTTGCCGGCTGCCGCGAGCTTTTCGTCGAAGGCCGCGACCATGCTCGCCGGGATGCCGTCGTCGGCTCCGGCGAACAAGCCGAGGATCGGCGCGGTTAGTTCGGGAGCCAGCTGGATCGGGCCGGGCGCACCGCGCAGCGCGTCCGGAAAGCCGTACAGCCCGATCGCTGCGGACAGCGTGAATCGATGATGCGCGGTGAGGAAGGCGAACCGGCCGCCCATGCAGAATCCGAGCGAGATCACGGAGCGGTGCTGCGCACGCGGGAGGGCACGCAGGTGCGCGAGCGCCGCGTCGAAGTCGGCGTACAGCTCATCCCGCGTGAGCGCGCCGAGGTGCGGCATGAGTTTCGACAGCTCACCGAACTCGGCCGGGC
The DNA here is from genome assembly GCF_035605935.1 of Actinocrinis sp. Classification (GTDB taxonomy): domain Bacteria; phylum Actinomycetota; class Actinomycetes; order Streptomycetales; family Catenulisporaceae; genus Actinocrinis. The sequence goes on from NZ_DATNGK010000244.1 coordinate 7,224, forward strand.
GGTTTCGATGATCAGGGCCGGCGGTCCGGCCGAAATAATCGATCGCGACCGCGGGCATACCCTGCTCGGCCAGTCGCTTGGTGAGTTCTTCGTAGAAGCTGGACAGGCCGCGGTTGTCCGGTAGCACCAGCACCGCCGGGCCGGTGGGCTCGTCAGGCAGCGACCGAAAGGCTGCCAGCGGGGCGCCGTCGGTTGCGGTCAGCAGCAGATCAGCACTGGAAACCGCGGTGAGCGGCGAACCGTAGAACGGCGGAAGAGCATCGGCGTCGTAACACATGCCGTCATATTAGATATGGAAAGTGACATCATATCACATAAAGATATTTTTATCTAGATTCAGCGCGTTGCGATTCAATTGCGCTAGGGCCGCATTCTGTCGGCTGATGCTGCATCCTGATTCAGGATGCAGACCGTGCGCCGATCACGCGCACGGCCCGCGCCGCGAGCGCACATCCGGACCTCAGCGCCTCGGCCAGCTGGTTCGTCGTGAGCCAAGTTCGAAGGAACCCGGCCGCGAACGCGTCGCCGGCGCCGGTGCTGTCGATGGTGGCCTCCGCGCCGAGCGCCACGGCGTCTACGTATTCGTAGTCACCGGTAGAAGTACAGGCCAGCGCACCCAACGCACCAAGCTTGACTACCGCCAGGCCGCAGTGTTCCGAGATGGCGCGCGCCGCGGAGACCGAATTCAACCGGCGAATCGTGGCCGAGGATTCAACGGCCGCTGTCATCGCGGGCGTCGGTGAGTGCGCGGCCGCGGCGAGCGTTCGCGCCTCCGACTGGTTCGCGAAAAGCACTTCGATTCCGTTGATCCACCCGAGGAAGTGTTCGATCCCGGCCGTTTCCAGCGGCCCTACCGAAGCCGCGTCTACGGACACTGTCATGCCTGCCGCGCGAGCCAGCTCCAGTGCCGCCATGCCCGCCTCGCGGCTGCTCGCGCGCAGCAGCGTGTAGCCCGAAAGGTGCAGGTGCGCGCCGGGCTCGAACACCTCGGCAGGCAGATCGTCGGCGCTCAGCGCCTCGTTCGCGCCCGGATCGGGCACCATCGTGCGCTCGCCGCCCGGCTCGACCAGCACGATCACTGTTCCGGTCGGCCGCTGGCGGTCGATCGCGAACCGGGTCTCGACGCCGCTGGCGCGCAGGCCGTCGATCGCCGCGCGGCCGGCCTGGTCGTCGCCGATCCGTCCGAGCAGGACGCTGCGTGCGCCGAGTCCGGCCAGCCAACTGGCCGTGTTCGCGGCGGCTCCGCCACCCTCGACGCTGATGCGCGCCGGACTGTCACTCGCCGGGACCAGCGGCCCGGCGAGCCGGGCGACCAAGTCGGTCATGACGTCGCCGAGCAGCACGACGGTCGGCCCGGCCGGACGCGGTGTCGCAGCAGTCTGATGAGCGGTGTCCGCCTCGCCGGGATGCTGATCGGGAGCGGCGCCGCCGGTGTCGTCTCGGTTCACGCCGCTGCGGTGCCACTCGCGCCGCGCGCCAATTCGGCGGCGATCTGGCCGGCGAGTGCGGCGTTGCGCAGCACGAGCCGCACGTTGGCGCGCAGGCTCTCGCCGGCGGTGTGCTGGTGGAAGAAGTCCAGCAGGAACGGGGTAACCGCCTTGCCTGTAACGCCGTTCTCGTCCAGTTGCTCCAAAGCTTCCTCGAGCACACGTTCGTGCAGCTCAGCGTCGAGTTGCTGGTCCTCGGGCAGCGGATTCGCTACGACAATGCCTTGATTTGCGAGTCCGAGTGCGTCGCGGGCTCGGATGACTGCCGCCACCTCGGCCGGCGAGTCCGCGCGCCAGTCGAGCCGATGGCCGGAATCGCTGATGTAGAAGCCCGGAAAGGCGTTCGTTCCGTAGCCGACGACCGGCACGTTCAGGCTCTCCAGCCGCTCGAGGGTGGCCGGCACGTCAAGGATCGACTTCACGCCCGAGCACACCACCGCGATCCCGGTGCGGGCGAGCGCCACCAGGTCGGCCGACTCGTCCCAGCTCTCCCGCGCGCCGCGGTGCACTCCGCCGAGGCCGCCGGTGGCGAACAGCCGGATTCCGGCCAGTTCGGCCAGATGCGCTGTCGCCGCGACCGTCGTCGCCGCGCTGCCTGCCTTCGCCACGACGAAGCCGAGGTCACGCACGCTCGCCTTCGCCACGTCGTCACGTTCGGCGATGGCTGCCAGCGCCGCGTCATCCAGCCCGACACGCGCGACACCGTCCACGACCGCGATCGTCGCCGGGACGGCGCCTGCCGCGCGCACCGCGTCCTCGATCTCGCGGGCGATGCGCAGGTTGTCCGGCCGCGGCAGCCCGTGGCTGATGATCGTCGACTCCAGCGCGACCACCGGGGCGCCCTGCGCGAGCGCCTGCGCGACCTGCGGCGCGACCTCGATCGAACCGGGACCGGAGGAGTGAGTCAGCCCGCGTACGTCCATGTCGATCATCCTATCTGTCCGACCTGGCCGCTGCTGGCGTAATCGTGCTGATGGCGCAGCCCGCAGCCACGACCCGCGGTGATAATGAAGTGGTGAACGCACAGGGCGACGCTGACGGGACGCGGACCGTAGCCGAAGCGGCTCAGACGCAGGCGGCTCGTCCGGTGACCCGCGGCAAGCCCGGCCGGCGCCCCGGTGGCGCCGACACCCGCCAGGACATCCTCGCCGCGGCGCGCACCGAATTCGCCGCGCACGGCTACGAGAACACCAGCATGCGCGCGATCGCCCGCTCCGCCGAGGTCAACGCCGCGCTGCTGCACCACTACTTCGGCACAAAGGACCAACTGTTCCTCGCCGCGCTCGACTTCCCGCTCCAACCGCGCGAGCTGACCCGCCGCGTCATCGACGGCGATCGCGGGGGAGTAGGTGAGCGGCTGGTCCGGTTCGCGTTCGGGCTGCTTGAGGATGCGGCATCGCGCGAACGGGTCCTCGCGGTGCTGCGCGCCGCGGCCACCAACGAGCAGATGGCCCGGCTGCTGCGCGGGTTCATGGCGGGTGAGGTGGTCGGCCCCATCGCGGCGGCCCTCGACGCGCCGCGCCCCGACCTGCGCGCCGAACTGGCGATGACTCAGGTTGTCGGCCTGATCATGGGGCGCTACGTGCTCGCCGTCGAACCGCTGGCCTCCGCGCCGGTCGAGGAGTTGGTGCCGCTGCTTGCGCCGACGCTTCAGCGGTACCTAGTCGGCTGAGCGCCGCGGCGCGTTGACACCAGAGCCCCGACCCACAAAACTAATCGCATGGTTAATTCCTCGGATGGGCCGACCTCGGCGCGGGCCGACGCGGCGGCGCAGACCGCGCCCACTCCGGCTGTCGAGATCCGAGGCCTACGCGTGGTGCGCGGCGGGCGCCCGGTCCTCAACGACGTTCGCCTCACCATCGCCCGCGGCACCGTCACCGGTCTGCTCGGCCCCAGCGGCTGCGGCAAGAGCACCCTGATGCGTGCGATCGTCGGTGTGCAGAAAGTGGCCGGCGGCGAGGTTCGTGTGCTCGGCCGCCCTGCCGGAGACGCAGTGCTGCGTCACCGGGTCGGCTACGTCACACAGGCGCCCTCCGTATACGCGGATCTGTCCATCGTCGAGAACCTGCGGTACTTCGCCGCGATCCTCGGCGTGCCAAACGACGACGTCGATCGTGTCATCGCGCAGGTCGGGCTGCGGGGACGCGAGCGTGACCTGGTCTCGCGGCTCTCCGGCGGGCAGCGCGCCCGCGTGTCGCTGGCCGCCGCGCTGCTCGGCACTCCGGAACTGCTCGTGCTCGACGAGCCAACCGTCGGACTCGATCCAGTGTTGCGAACCGAGCTTTGGGAGCTGTTCCACACTCTGGCCGCGGCCGGCGCCACCCTCCTGATCTCCAGTCACGTCATGGACGAGGCCACCCGATGCGGGCACCTGCTGCTGATGCGTGACGGCGCGATCATCGCCGATGACACGCCCAGGGCGCTGCTGGCCCGAACCGGTGCGACCGAGATCGAAGCGGCCTTCCTCGCCCTCGTCACGAAGCAAGGTTCTGATACGACGGCCTCGCCCGATCAGTCCGAGCCGGTGAAGGGAGCGTCCCGATGAACGCCAGCATCCGCCGCACGTTTGCCACCGCCGGCCGCGTGCTGGCTCAGCTGCGGCACGATCCGCGCACGATCGCGCTGCTGATCGTCGTGCCCTGTGTCCTGCTGGTGCTGCTCAAGTACGTCTTCGACGCGCAGCCGCACACCTTCGACCGCTCCGGCGCGCCGCTGCTTGGCATGTTCCCGCTGATCGTGATGTTCCTGGTCACCTCGGTCGCCACGTTGCGCGAGCGGTCCAGCGGCACCCTGGAGCGGCTGCTGACCATGCCGCTGGCCAAGCTCGACCTGCTCCTCGGCTACGCCCTCGCCTTCGGCGCGCTGGCCCTCATCCAGGCCGCCGTCGCCTTCGGCCTGACCCTCGGGCCGCTCGGATTGAACGTCAGCGGCCCGACCTGGCTGCTGTTCGTGGTCGCGCTGGCGGACGGGGTTCTCGGCACCGCGCTGGGACTGTTCGTCTCGGCATTCGCGGCGACCGAGTTCCAGGCCGTGCAGTTCCTGCCCGCGTTCATCCTGCCGCAGTTCCTGCTGTGCGGACTGTTCACGCCGCGCGAGGACATGCAGACCGTGCTGCGCTGGCTCTCCGACGTGATGCCGCTGTCCTACGCGGTCGACGCGATGAACCGGCTGACCACGCAGAGCGGCGTCAGCAGCCTGGTCGTCAGGGACCTGATCGTGATCGTCGGCATCACCGTCGTCGCGCTCGCGCTGGGCGCAGTCACGCTGCGCCGCCGCACCGCGTGACCGTCACGCCCTAGACCCTGGCCCTGCTCTTCCCGCGGTTCGCCCATACCGGGGCGAGCGCCGCGATCAGCGCCATCGCGACGCCGATCTGCAGGATGTGCCGGATCCAGTCGACTCCGCCGGTGTGCCGCACGCCGATCCACGACGCGATGCCGTTGCCGAGGAACGCCCCGGCGATGCCGAGCAGCATGGTCAGCCACAGCGGGATGGCCTGCTTGCCCGGCAGCAACAGCCGCGCGATGCCGCCGATGACCAAACCGGCGATCAGCGACCACAGGATCTGGAACATGAGCCGAGCCTCCACTCGCTGCACGGACCGGCCGGGTGCGGCCGGGTTGGGCACCAACTGCCTTCACCAGTCTGCGTACCCGGCTCGCGCGGCAGCCCACGCAAGTGCGCCGAAAGAGTGAGCGCCGGCAGGTGCGCCGATTCGGTCCGGCTTCGCACCGCCGGCTTCGGCTAATACTCGCGCTGGTAGTTGACCCAGGTGTCCTTCACCGTGAAGCCGATTCGCTCGTAAATGCCCAGGGCGCCGGTCGGGTTCTGCGAATCGACGCCGAGTGACGCGGCGTCGAAGCCCGCAGCGCGTGCGGCATGCAGCACGCTGGCCAATAGCGCGTGCGCGATCCCGCGACGGCGTACCTCGCGCAGCGTGCCAAGGAGCGCGATGTGCGCCTCACGCTCGCCAGTGGCGGTCGTCGTGGCCTCGAAATACTTGGTCATCGCCAAGCCGACGACGCGCCCGAAGCCCTCCGTCTCGGCGTCCGCCCCGCCGTTGCCGCCAACCTCGCTGCGCAGCGCGATGAACGAGAGGTCGGGTCGGAAGCTGACGCTGTCCAGGTACGCGGTGCGCCACTGCTCCAGCAGCGTCTTCGCCGTGCCCCAGTGGTCCTTGAACGACGCGTTCTTCACCAGCCGGACCTGCTCATCCAGTTCAGCCGCGTAGGGCACGATCTCAATGCCCTCAATGGAATGGACATGCAGCGGCTCGGCGGCGAGCGCGATGCGCATCCCGTGGTAATAGCGCACCGGTTTAAAGCCGAACCGTTCCAAGAGCGCCGCCGCCGCTTGGTTGGTGGACATACAGCCCGTGCTCAGTCCCAATCGGCTGTCCGGATAGCGCTCCTCATGCAGCGCCCTGGCCGCTTCGGGCGCCCAGCGCAGCAGTTCGGTGCCGAGGCCCCGTCCGCGATACGCCGGATGAACGGCGCCGTCGAAACCCATCCGGTGGATCTCGTCGGCTTCCGAGCGCACGCGCAGCATGCCGAAGGCGACCATTTCGTCACCGTCGAACCCGGCCAGCGAGCCGCGCGGCGGATCGAAGAGCGGCTCGGCGTAAATCTCGGCCAAGTCCGCCTCGCTGTAGTGCTCGTCCTCGCGGTCGACCTCTTCTACCGCTCGGCCGAACCGTGCCCACGCCGGGATGTCCTCTTCCATGAGCGCACGCCATGCGATATCCACACGCCGCACGCTCCCATCGCCGCAAGCGCCCGGCAACCGGATTTCCGTCCGCCGCCGTCAGGACACGGCCAGCCCGACCAGCGCCGCGACAACACCGAGCGCCGTCGCGCCGAGCAGCGCGCTGACCACGCCGCGGCGCAGCACCAGCAACCACAGCCCGGCCGCCGCGAGCACCGCGAATTGCCACGGCTCGGTCAACGCCTTCCCGAGCGTGAACGCCGACCCGCCGATGGCCCCGATCGTCGCCGGGCCCGCGCCGTCCAGGAACGCCTGAACCGTCACGCTGCCGCGCAGCCGGTCGAAATGGCTCGCCCCGAACAGGACGAACAAGAAGGACGGCGCGAACGCGACGGCTGCGGCCAGCAGCGCACCGAGCACCCCGGCCGCGCCGTATCCGACCACTGCCACGGTGTGGACCACCGGGCCAGGTGTGATCTGGCCGAGAGCCACCGCGGTGGTGAATTGAGGGTCTGTCAGGAAGTGGTAGCGGTGCACCGCATCGGCCTGCATCAGCGGGATGATGACGAATCCGCCGCCGTACGACAGCGCTCCCACCTTGAACGAGGTCCAGATCAGCCCGCCGAGTCCGGCAGCCGCCGGTACCGCACCCGCAGCGAGCGGCCAGAGCGAAACCTGCGCCGATAACGCGGCCCGCCTACGCCACAACGCTTCCGCGGCGCCGCACGTGAGCAGCACCAACACCAGGTATGGCCCGAGCAGAATCGCCGCGGCCGCGCCTACCACCAGATAAGCGCTCCATCTGCGCCGCTGCCCCGGACGATGCGCGCGCCTTCGGCTGGCGGGCAGCAGCGTCGCCGCCGCGTTCAAGGCGACAGCAGCCACCGCCGCGCCGGCTCCGGCTGCCGCACCGCGAACCCACAGCGGCGGATGCCCCGACAAGAACAGCGCCGAGAGCCCGATGATGATCGCCAGGCCCGGCAGGATGAAGCAGAGCCCGCCGATGATCGCGCCGGGTGCGCCGCGCAGCCGCCACGCGCTCAGGATCGCCAGCTGCGTCGAGGCCGGTCCCGGCAGCAGGTTCGTCGCGGCGACCGCGTCCTCGAACTCGTCCGCGCCGATCCAGCGGCGCTCTTCGACGCACATCCGGCGCAGCAGCGCGATGTGCGCGGGCGGCCCGCCGAAGCCGATAAAGCCGATCCGTCCCCAAGCGCGCGCGATCGCGAGCAGGCCGACCCGCGCGGCCGCGCGATCCGCTTTCCCGGCGGCCGCAGCGGGCGCGTGCGGCGTCTGCGGATCGGTCAACGGAAGTCCTCGGCGGTGGTCACGAGCAGGGCGGCGTCCTGCGGAGAAGGGCTAGTCACCAGACGATACCGTCGCGCCGCCGCGTCCCGGACCAGCGCGCGTCACCTTCCGCTCGAGCCCGCGTCACGCCGTCGCGGGCTTGATGCGGGCATAATCTGTTGGCGTGAAGAAGCTGATCAACGCGCCCGACAACGTCGTCGCCGACGCGCTCGAGGGGCTGGCAGCCGCGCATCCCTCGCTCGCGGTCGACCTGGACAACCGCGTGATCTCGCGCGCCGAAGGACCGCGCCAAGGCAAGGTCGGCCTGGTCAGCGGAGGCGGCTCCGGGCACGAGCCGCTGCATGGCGGCTTCGTCGGCTACGGCATGCTCGACGCCGCGTGCCCCGGCGAGGTTTTCACCTCACCGGTCCCCGACCAGATGCTCACCGCCGCGCGGACCGTCAACGGGGGCGCGGGCGTGCTGCAGATCGTGAAGAACTACACCGGCGACGTGCTCAACTTCCAGATGGCCGAGGAACTGGCTGGGGACGAGGGCATCGAGGTGCGCTCGGTGCTGGTGAACGACGATGTCGCGGTCGAGGACTCGCTTTACACGGCCGGGCGGCGCGGCACCGGCGCGACCGTGTTCGTCGAGAAGATCGCCGGCGCGCTCGCCGAGCAGGGCGCTGATCTGGCCGCCGTCGCGGCGGTCGCCGAGGAGGTCAACGCGCGCAGCCGCTCGTTCGGTATCGCGCTGAACGCCGCGACCACGCCGGCCTCCGGCCGCCCCGGCTTCACGCTCGAGGAATCGCAGATCGAGATCGGAGTCGGTATTCACGGCGAGCCGGGACGCCGCCGCGGCCCGATCGCCTCCGCCGCGCAGCTCACGCAGACCGCGCTCGACGCGATCAACGACGATATGTCGCTGAGCGGCGAGGTGCTGGTCATGGTCAACGGCATGGGCGGCACGCCGTTGATCGAGCTCTACATCATCTACCGCGAGGTGCAGCGACTGCTGGCGGCCAAGGGCGTCACGATCGCGCGCAACCTGGTCGGCAACTACATCACCAGCCTGGAGATGCAGGGCTTCTCGCTGACGGTCTGTCGACTCACCGAGCAGTTCACGGAGCTGTGGGACGCGCCGGTGCAGACGCCCGCGCTGCGGTGGGGACGGTGACCTTGTCCACCCCACGACCCGAGCCCGCGTTGGACACCGCGTTCTTCACCGCGTGGATCACCCGCGCCGCCGCCGCGATCGAGGCGGATCGGGCGCAGCTGAGCGAACTCGACGCGGCGATCGGGGACGGCGACCACGGAACGAACCTGGACCGAGGCTTTGCAGGTGTCATGCGGGTCCTGGACACGACGAGCCCGCGCACGCCGGCTACCGTGCTCTCGCTCACCGGCACCACCTTGATCTCAAAGGTCGGCGGCGCGTCAGGACCGCTCTACGGCACCGCATTGCGCCGCGCAGGTAACGCACTCGGCGACGCCGCCGAGATC
>NZ_DATNGK010000245.1:0-11226 GCF_035605935.1 Actinocrinis sp.
GGCCATCAGGGCGAGGGTTTCGGGGAAGCGGGTGGCCAGGGTGTGCGCGGTGTGCAGGCGGGTGCGGGTGGTGGTGGGGGACCAGCGCAGCGCGGCGGTGATCTCCTCCTCGGTGCAGTCCAAGGGATCCGCGCCGCGCGCCGCGGCGAGGGTGGCGAGCAGGCGGATCTGGGCGGCGTGGAGTTGCGCGAGGCTTTTTTCGGTATCGGTGAGTGCGTCGATCAGGGCGGTGCGGGAGTGGTTGTCGGTAATGTGCATGGTGGGCCCCGGAAAAAGGTGAGTGGAATGGTTTCCCTGTGTCTATTTTCTGGGGTTTCGGGGTTGTGTGGCGGGTGTTTTCGGTGTTTCACCCGTTTGCGCGTGGCCGGGTGAAAAACCTGTGCACGCGTGTCCCGCGTTACCCTCGACCGCCGTCGGCGAAGCTATCGCGGGACACCCAGCGCGCAAGGGCGTCTGTGCTCGAGAGCCGCCGTGAACGAGACTCGCCGCTCCCATCAAGCCGCGTCGCGGAGATGTCATCGCGGGGTTTTATTGGGGGAAAAGCGGGACGGCGGGCGGCGGTTCGAGGGTGGGGAAAGGCGGGTTGTCCAGCTGGGCGGGACAGGCGGTTGGTTGTCCAGTTGAACGGGACACGGGAGTCGCCCCGGCGCACCAGGTGCGCGCAAAGGGACACCGACCGTTAAAGAGCGGCGATACTTACGGTCATGGGCGGCGACGACAATGACCCGATGACCGACGGTTGTCACGACTGGACCGGTCACGTGATCATCTGCGGCCTACACGGCGTCGGGCTGCGCGCGGTCGAGCAGCTGCGCTATGCCGGAGTGCGGGTGGCCGTCCTCGACGATGACCCCGATCCACGCATGACCTCGGTCGTGCTCAGCTGGGGCGTCCCGCATGTGGTCGGCAGCGCGCGGCTTGGTGCGCTCGAGTCGGTCGGGCTGGCGGGAGCCGCGGCGATCGTGTGCGTGCAAGAGGACGACCTGCACACCTTGGAGACGGCGCTGCTGGCCCGCGAACAGCGGCCGGACCTGCGCGTCGTGGTGCTGCTGCGCAACCCGGCGGTTGGGCGGGCGATGGCAGGGATCGGCGTCGCCGTGCTCGACGTCGCAGGGCTCTCCGCGCCCTCGGTCGTCGAGGCATGCCTGCGCTCGACCGCGCACGAGATCGAGCTGGCGGGGGAGCGGTTCATCGCGGTGACTGTCACTGCGAGCCGCAAGGCGACGCTGCGTTCCCTTTACGGCGACCTCGCGCCCGTGGCGGTCGTGCCATGTGGAACCACGCGTGTTGTCGTGTGCCCCGGCCGCGACCATGTGGTGAACGAGGGTGACGCTGTCACGCTACTCGGCACGCCGGAGCTGGTCCCCTCGCCCGCACCTGTCCACGTGCCTTCGCCGCGTCCTTCCGATCCCGGTTTCCTCAGCCGCATTCGTACGGCGTTGGGCTCTTTCCTTGACGCCGCCGACCGCCGCCTATTGCTTCCGTTCGCAGGGCTGTTCACGCTCGTCGCCGTCTCGACCGCGGTTCTGCGTTTGGGCTACCGCGGCGACGGCGGGCGCGGGATGACTGTCGTAGACGCTCTCTACTTCAACGTCGAGACGGTAACCACGATCGGCTACGGCGACTTCTCCTTCCACGACCAGCCGGCCTGGCTGCGCGTCTATGCCATCGGCCTGATGATCGGTGGCACGATGCTGGTGGCGGTGTTCTTCGCGATGCTGACCAATTTGCTGGTGAGCCGCAGGATCGAGGAGGCGCTGGGCCGCGGCCGGATGACCGGGCTGCGCGGGCACGTGGTGGTCATCGGCCTCGGCTCGGTCGGCGCCCAGGTGGCCGAGCGGCTGGTGGCCGAGCAGGCGCGGGTCGTGGTGGTCGAACAGAACCAGGACAACAGATACCTGGCGCAGATGCGTGCTCTTGGCGTTCCGGTGGTCATCGCCGACGCGACCCAGCCGCAAGCGTTGCGCGCGGTCAATCTCGCCGACGCGCGGGCGGTGGCGGTGCTCACCAGTGACGACCTGGTGAATCTGGAGACCGGACTGGCGGTGCGCGACCAATTGGGTGCGCGCTGGGCGCAGGTTCCGGTGGTGCTGCGCTTGTTCGACGAGCAACTCGGCCAGACTGTCGAGCGCAGCTTCGGCTTCGGCTCGGTCCGTTCCACCGCCGCGCTGGCAGCGCCCTGGTTCGTCGGCGCGGCGCTCGGTCTCGACGTGCTGGGCACCTTCTACGTCGGGCACCAGCCGATGCTCGTCGGCCGGCTCACCGTCGCGCCGGGCGGCGGCTTGGACGGTCTCGCGATGGGCGCGCTGTCCGCACGTACGCGCGTCGTCGCGATCGGCCGCGCGGATGGCGCAGGGCTGGAGTACCCGCCCCGCCGCGGCACGCGTTTCCGCGCCGGTGACCAGGCTTATCTGATTGGACCCTACGAGGAACTGCTCCAGGTACTACGCCGCGACTCGCTTGCCCCGGCGCAGGCGACGACGTCCGAGCCGGGTCGGTGAAGTTGTCAGCGTGCTGCATCGTGCCCGGTTAGCGCATAAAGCGTCGTATGGGTAGGCCTGATGGGTCACTAGCTCAGCAGAGTATTGCCATCGATCATCGGCGGTCATAGCGTGCCGACAGTCGCCGGGTTCGCAATCACGCGGATCCGTGTCTCGAACGCGCCGCCCCGGATCGGCCGCGGCGTAAGGGAGGGAGAGACCACTCATGCATCGCATACGCCCGATTCAGGGCGTGCTCGTCGCCGCAGCTTCGGCCGCGGTGGTCGCGGTGGGCCCGGGCTTCGCCAGCGCGGCGGCCACGGGCTCGCCGGGCGGAGACCATCCTGCTCCGCTCGAATCCGTGAAGGTGGCCCAGCGTGCCCACGCAAGCGCTGCGGCCCGTACCCACACAACGCCCAACCTGCTGCTGAAAGAGCAGTTCATCGTCGGCACCGATGAGCTGGAGGAGGCGCCGAGCCTTTCAGCGCTCTGCCAGTCCTTCCTCGGCCAGCCGAACCCGTACGCCGCGCTGCCCCCGAACGTCGATGTCATCAAGGGCGACACGGTCGTGTCGGCCGGCAGCCAGACCGGTTGCGAATCGGCGCAGAACGAGACGACCGTTACGCAAAACCCGTGGAACCCGAACAACCTGGTGGCCGGCTCCAACGACTACCGCGTGTTCAACTCCCGCGAGAACCGCAACGACGCCTCAGGCTGGGCGTATACGACCTTTGACGGCGGCAAGAGCTGGAAGAACGTCCTCGCGCCGCACCTGACCTTCCAGACCGGAGCGAGCGCCCCGCTCTCGCTGGCCGACTCGGCCGGCGACCCGGCGCTTGCGTTCGGCCCGAATAACACCGTCTACTACGCGAACCTGGTCTTCTCCCGTAATGCGCCCGCCACCGGTGGCTCGCAGGCGCCCAGCGGCGTCACGGTCTCCGTCTCCCACGACGGCGGCAAGACCTTCGGCGAGCCGACCATCGTGCACCTTGATGGCTTCAACGCGGACGGTAGCCAGGGCGCGACGAACATCTTCAACGACAAGGAATGGATCGCGGTCGACCAGCACACCGGCGCGGTCTACGTGACCTGGACTCAATTCACGTACGACTCGGCCGGCAACTACCTCGAGTCGCCGACGGTCGAGGCCAGGTCGACGGACGGCGGAAAGCACTTCTCCGCTCCGGCGCCGATCTCGCCGACGCTGGCCAATTTCAAGACCGGCATCACCCCGTTCGGCACCGGCACCAACCCGGTGGTGGCGAACGACGGCACGCTGTACGTCGCGTATGAGACGTCTGTCTGCAAGACCATCGCCTGCAACGCGGCCACCGACCACGACGCTGTCGTGATCGCGACCTCGCGGGACGGCGGGAAGACCTTCACCAACCAGGAAGCCGCGGCCGACTTCGACTTCCCGTTCAACGCGGACACCGGAACCAGCACGCTGACCGGGGAGAACTTCCGGATCAACTCCTTCCCGCAGCTGACCTACGACCGGGCCCAGAATCGGCTGTACGCGACCTGGGCCGATGACCGCAACGGCCTCTACAACTCCTCGGGCGTCTCGGTGCGTACCAACGGCAACGCGCTGTTGATCTCGGCGGACGCGAAGAGCCACGGCGCACTGTCCTGGTCGCCCGCGGTGAGCGTGGGCGCGGGCACCGACGAGGTGTACCCGGCCGTCGCGGCGTACAACGGCCACATCGCGGTCAGCTACTACACCCGCTACTACGACCCGGCCGGCATCGGCGAGGACTTCGCGATGGTCTCCGGCGACCGCTGGTCGGTTTCGCACAACCCGCAGCGCCGGCTGACCAAGCAGACCGAGAACCCGCAAGTGCAGTTCGTCGCGCTGGGGTTGGTCACCGGGAACGTGCTGCAGGGCGTGTTCATCGGCGACTACACGGCCATCGCCATGGGGCCGGACTTCCAGGCGCACCCGGTCTGGACCGACTTCCGCGGCAACCCGGGCGTGGACGACCCGAATCAGGACGTCGTCACGCAGTCGGTGAACATCTTCCGGTGACAGGTTCTGAGTAGAAGTTAGTGAGGCCCGCCCCGCGTACGTGGGGCGGGCCTCGCGTTTCAGCCGACCGGTTCGAGCACTCGTGAAGGGCGGCGGCGCGCGCTATGCCCGTCTGCCCGCCAGATCAACGCCGCGTAGGCGGCGAGCATCCGGCGGCGGCCGAACTGTTCCCTGGCGGCCAGCAACGCGGGTGTGAACTCGGTTCGGCGGGCCAGCGCCTCACACCAGGCAGCGGCGATCGCATCGGCGTCGGGCGCGGTGAGCAGACCACGGCCGGCGACGATCGCGGCGCAGTCACCGACGTCCGTCGCGACCGGGATCGCGCCGCACAGCAGCCCCTCGATCAGGCATAAGGGTGCTGCCTCGCCGAACGTCGAAGTCAGCGCGACCACGTCCGCGGCCGCGAAGAGGGCTTGTGGGTCGTCTCGCGGGCCCAGGAGATGGACTCGACTGGAGCCTTCGAGTCCTGTGACGCGTAGGTCTGCGAGCAGTTTCTCGTTGTCCCGCGTCATGCCGGTGCCGCACATGAGGACGTGCGCCGTCGGTCGCTGCGCGAGGAATCGGGCTGCGGCGGCGAGGAATAGTGGCACGTTCTTCATGCCGTCATAGCGCGCGGCGAATGCGACGACCGGAGCCTCGTGCGGGATCGCGAACGCGCGCCGCAGCCTTGCGCGGGCGAACCGGTCGGGGCGGAATCGGCGCAGATCGACCCCGTTGGGAATGACGTGCAGCAGACTGTCGGGGAAGCCCGCGGCTCGATAGGCAGACTTCGTCGCGTCAGCGCAGCAGATCAGCGCCGTGACGCGCCCGGCGGCCACCGCGGCGCGTAGCTCGGTGAGCGCGGAGCCCTGGTTCTCGGGATCCGAGCGGTGCAGGCAGGTGACTACCGGCCCAGCCCAGCCGGCTTGGTTCACCAGTCGCAGCGGCTGCTCCTTGAGCGTGACGACGACGCGCGACGCGGTGGCTTCCCGCTGGAACAGGCTCAGTTCGTGGTCGGTGAATCGCGCGGATTCCGGGCCGGCGTCGGCCGGTCCTGCGCCGCGCAGCGCGGTGACCGGGATGCCCGCGGCGACCAGTCGTTGATAGCAAGCGTCATCTCGCATCCGCTGGAACGTCGCCTCCCGGTAAACGTTCTCGTGAATGCTCAGTACGCGGTGCCGCTGGCCGCGGCCGTGCAGGCCAGCGAGCACGTCGGTGTGGAGGATCCGCGCGCCGCCGCGGAAGAAGCCCTCGTAAAGGGAGAGCACCCCGATTTCGTGAGACACCAGCTCATCATGGTCTTTCCACGACGGTAGGCATCGATATCGGGGAAAACTCCGTGTGAATTTTCCCGCTCACATGAACGCGGCGGACCTGGCGGCGAGGGCGGGCTGCAGCAGGCTGGGCTGGAGCCGGCGCACCGCGTCGAGATGGTCTCCGGTCCAGATCATCCGCACCGCGGTGGCCGTGGCCTTGCCGTCCTCGTCCCGCAGGTCGTGCTGCACGGCGAGCACCAGTCGGTTGTCCGCATCCGGATCGCGCTCCAGGGTGGGCGGAATGGTCCGCGCACCGTCGAGGCTGCCGGCCAGATCGTCGTACCAGTTGCGGATGTGCTCGACGCTGCGCAGCAACTCCATCCGGGCCGCCGCACGGTCGCCGGAGACAGGGTCCTCGTCGCGCTCCCAGAGGTCCAGCACAGCGTCGGCGGCCAGGCGCAGTCCGGTCACCCCGCTGACCAAACGCGTGATCTCGGCCAACGGCACCTTCTTGGCGCCGCGCTCGACCAGGTACTCGCGGAACGTGTCGTCCATCCGGCGCGCCGCAGCGGCGGCCCGGATCGCCTGCTGAGTTGGCACGAGGGAGGCGGTGTCCACCGAAGCGCTGTTTTCGATCGCGTCCGTTCCCGCGATGTCGAAGCGCAGCATCCCGTACTCGACGGCCGCCGCGAGGTACCGCGCGCTGTCGGCGTACGCCTCGGACAGTGCCTTGCTCAGCGCCGCCGCCGCGCCGCGCGGCCAGAACAGGATTCCGACCGCCAGGCTCACGCCCGCGCCGATCGCGATGTCCTCAACCCGCAGCAGCCCGACCCGCCAGCCGGTCGGCTGGATGATGTTGAACAGGATGACGAGTACGAGCGTGAAGCCGGCCTGTCCGGCGGCGAACGAGATCGCCGCGGGCGCGATCCCGGCCAGCACGATGGCCGGAGGCAACAGGAACCACAGCAGCCCGGTCGAATGTCCGATCGGGATGAGCAGCAAGGCGCCGATCACGAAGCCCGCGGTCGTGCCGAGCACCGCGCGAAACGCGTTCAGCCCGGTGTTCAGCGCGCTCGAGCGCAGCACGGACAGGGTGCCGAGCACGACCCAGAAGGAATGCTGAACCCCCGTCAGATTCGCGACGAGCACGGCAAGGCCAAGGCCGACCGCGCCGCGTACGCTGTTGTGCAGCCACACCGAGTGCCGCTCCACGTGTGCGGCCGCGCGCTCCTGGGCTGCCGTGAACGTTCCGGGCAGGCCTTCGGGCTGGCGGCCGAGCAGCCGGTCGACCCACGAGCGCCGCTCGGCCCGCGCGGCCAGGTCGATGTTGCGGCCGATCAGGGACGCGACAAAGCTGATCTCCTGTGCGCGGAAGCTCGGGTCGAGCGCGTCGATGACCTCGCTGACGTGCTCGTCAAGCATGATCGACTCGGCGCGGCGCAGTTCGGCGGCAGTGGGTGGTGGGGCGGTGTCCTCGGATGGGGCGCCGTCGATGATGACGCCATGGAACTGTGCCCCATCAAACACGGTGGACTGCATCGGGAGCTGGCCGATGGCGTCGCGCTCCAGCTTGGTCAGTGCCTCCCGCAGCGTCGTGAGGGCGTCGTGCAGGCCGTCCAGGTTCGCCCGCGGCTCGTCGAGCAGATCAGCGCCCTGTTCCAGCACGCTCGCCGCGGCGCTCTTCACCTTGCACGCGGCCGGATTCGGGATGTTGCAGTTCAGCGAGCGCGACTGCGCCAGGATTGCGCTGAGCCAGCTCAGCTCGTCGACCAGCCGGACCACGGCGCGGGCCGAGGTGCTCAGCCCGGTCGGCCGGTTGGGCGTGGCGAGGAACACCCGGTTCAGGTCGGCCATCGCGGTCTCGGACGCGGTCACCGCCGCCCGGTACGCTGGCGCCGATGCGACATCGACCCCTGACTTGTGCAGCGAGACAGCCAGTTGCAGCCGGGTCGCGATGGCTCGGCACGCGGCCGCCGCCCTGCCGCGCAGCGGGTCGCTGGCCGGCGCCGGCCACAGCAGCGAGACCGCGAGCAGCGCGGCGGCCGTGGCGATGCCCCAGCCGGCCAGGCGGTCCGGGATCACGCCGGGCTTGCTCGCCAGTGAGACCGGGAGGATGAACGAGAGCAGCAGCGCCGTGGTCGCGCCGGCGAGCACCGAGCTGACCACGCCGACGAACAGCGCCCCGAAGCCGACCACGGTCATCGCCACCGCCGCCAGCCATTCCTCGCGCGAGGCGAGGGTGCCCAGGGTGACCAGCACCGCGCTGGCGACCGCGAGGGTCAGCTGAGCCCGCAGGCGGTCGCGGATCGAACCGCCGAAGTCGACCAGCATCAGCATCGCGAAGGAGCCGAACGCGGCGTAGGTCGCGATATCGCCGTTGTGCAGCACCTTCGCGCAGAACGCGAACAGGACCGGCATCGCGATCGCCGCCCGGCCGGCCCGGCGCAGCGCCAGCAGGCCGCGATCGCGCGTGGTGAGCCACTGCCAAATCCGGTCTTTGAGTCGCCCTATGCCCCGCATCGGCCCTCCGTCGGACGTGTGGTGCGCGCTCTGGGAAGAGCCGCCTGCTGGGTGTTGAGTATCCGAAATTTCGTTGACTGACAAGCGCAATTAGCTGGCGGCCGCCTTGACCAGTTCGACTTCGCGCAGCAGCGCCGCCGCGGCCGCGCTGGTCGGGTCGGTGGTCACGCTGACCGTCTCCCACGCGGGCACCTCGCCGGCCAGTTCGATGAACCGCACCCGGTCAGTCTTCACCGAGTAGGACCGCGGCACCAGCGCCACGCCAAGTCCACAGGCCACAAGATCGAGCAGCGAGTGGACATCGGTGACCTCCAGGGCCACCCGCCGCTCGATCCCGGTCGCGGTCAACACCCGGTCGGCCAGATCGCGAGTGCCCCAGTCGGGCGGGAAGTCGACGAACTGCTCGTCGGCCAGATCGGCCAGCTTGACCTGCTCCTGGCCGGCGAACGGATGGCCGAGCGCACACGCCAGGGCCAGGGGCTCGCTGTCGAGCGCTTGAATGACCACGTCGTCCGGGCAGCGCGCCGGCCCGGGCCGGGACACGAACGCCACATCGAGCCGGCCGGTGCGCACCAGCTCGATCAACTCGTCGGAACCGCCCTGCCGCAGCCGGATTTCCAAACCGGGATGCGCGGAGAGGAAACCGGCCAGCAGCGTCGGCACGTGGACCGCGTGCAGGCATTGCAACGAGCCGATCGAGAGCCGGCCGCGCAGCAGACCCTGCACGGCGGCGACCGCGTCTTTCGCCGCATTGCTCGCCGACAGCGCGCGCAGCGCCTCGCCGAGCAGCGCCTGGCCCGCCGGGGTGAGCTGGACCTGCCGGGTACTGCGCAGGAACAGCGGCGCGCCGAGTTCCCGCTCCAGCGAGCGGATCGAGGCGGACAGGCCCGACTGGGCGATGTGCAGCCGCTTGGCCGCCCTGGTGAAGTGACACTCCTGCGCGACCGCGACGAAGTGCTCCAGTTGGCGCAGTTCCACGTCTCTCGACCCCCATTGAGCAGCAGCCGTGCTGAACGGCATCAGATTTCTCTGTTGGACAGCTTAATCCTGGGCAGGGAGGCTGGGACTGTACCTGTCAGATACGGGAGGAACCCCATGCAGACTCGCCGCATTGGCGATGTCCAGGTCGGCGCCATCGGTCTCGGCGGAATGCCGATGTCCATCGAGGGGCGGCCGGACGAGCAGCGCTCGATCGCCACGATCCACGCCGCGCTGGACGCCGGAATAACCCTGATCGACACCGCGGACGCCTACCACCTGCGCGCGGACGAGGTCGGGCACAACGAGACCCTGATCGCCCGCGCCGTGGCCAGCTATGGCGGGGACACCTCGGACGTGCTGATCGCGACCAAGGGCGGCCACCTGCGCCCCGGTGACGGCAGCTGGACGGTCAACGGCTCGCCGGAATACCTCAAGCAGGCCTGTGACGCCTCGCTCAAGCGCCTGGGCGTCGAGGCGATCGGGCTCTACCAGTTCCACCGCCCGGATCCGCGCGTCCCGTACGCCGATTCGGTCGGCGCGGTCCGTGACCTGCTGGACGCGGGCAAGATCCGGATGGCCGGCATCTCGAACGCGAACCCGCAGCAGATCCAGCAGGCCAACGAGATCCTCGGCGGCCGGCTTGTGAGCGTGCAGAACCAGTTCTCGCCCTCGTTCCGCTCCAGCGAGCCGGAGCTTGAGCTGTGCGCGCGGCTCGGCCTCGCGTTCCTGCCGTGGAGCCCGCTCGGCGGTATCTCGAACGCGGGCGGCCTCGGCTCCCGGTTCGGCGCGTTTGCCGAAATCGGCCAGGCGCACGGGGTCAGCCCGCAGCAGGTCTGCCTGGCCTGGATGCTGGCGAAGGCGCCCGTGGTCATCCCGATTCCCGGTTCGTCGCGACCCGAGACGATCCAGGACTCGGCCAAGGCCGTGAGCCTGACCCTGTCGGACGAGGAAGTGGCTCGGCTCGACGGCGTGTGACCTGCGGTGATGCATCTCAGGAGTCTGTGTCCAGTTGAACTGGACACGCGGCGCGCTCGGGCGCGACGGCCGGAATAGCCGCTCGTGCCTGGGCGTTGCCCGAAGCGTATAGACGTGGCAAGACCTGTAATTACTGGTGGGGCTGACAGTGTCGTCGCCGTCCTGATCCATGGAAGTTGGCAGCGACAAGATGCTTTCCGGCGCAGTACGCCGTGCCCTGCTCTCTCTTGCCGTCGGCGGCTTCGCCATAGGCACTGGCGAGTTCGTAGTGATGGGCCTGCTTCCGCAGGTCGCCTCCGACCTTTCCGTATCGATCCCGCGGGCCGGGGAACTGATCTCCGCCTACGCGCTCGGGGTGGTGGTGGGTGCGCCGCTGCTCACCGCCGCTTCGGTGCGGTATCGGCGCAAGCCGGTGCTGTTGGTGCTGATGAGCTGGTTCGCAGTCGGCAATCTGCTTTCCGCGCTCGCGCCGAGCTTCGGCTTGGTGCTGCTGGCCAGGTTCGCCACCGGGCTGCCGCACGGCGCGTTCTTCGGCGCGGGCGCGGTGGTGGCCGGCTCGCTGGTGGACAAGAAGCGCAGCAACAGCGCGATGGCGGTGATGTTCGCCGGGTTGACCGTGGCGAACATCGTCGGCGTGCCGCTCACCACGATTCTCGGCCAGCACGCCGGCTGGCGCCTGGTGTACGCGGTCGTCGGGGTGATCGGGCTGCTTGCCGTGCTGGCTGTCGCGCTGGCGATTCCCGCGGATGCGGGCGTGGCGTCAGGCGCCCCGCGCTCGTCGCTGCGTGGAGAACTACGCGCGTTCGCCAAGCCTGAGGTGTGGCTGGTGCTCGGCGTGGCGATGATCGGTGGCGGCGGGCTGTTCGCCACCTTCAGCTACATCGCCCCGATGATGACGAACGTCGCCCACTACGCCGACTCCAGCATGACCTGGCTGCTCGCCCTCTTCGGCCTCGGCATGACGGTCGGCAACCTGGTCGGCGCGCCGCTGTCCGACCGCTTCCCG